>NZ_JAZDCU010000017.1:0-127795 GCF_036324085.1 Pseudomonas auratipiscis | reverse complement strand
ACACGGTTTTGGTTCCTTTTGCCAAGACAAAAGGGACCCGCCGTAAGGGCGGAAGGGGCCAACAGCGCCGCCGCATCTAATGGATAAGCTCACAGCCTCAAATCCCAGCCCAGCCCAGCCCAAAGATCATGCCCCCGGGATTTCGTGAAGAACCAAAAAAAAGGCTCACACAAGGTGAGCCAAACGTCGTTCTGAAGGGAAGAGCCTTAAAGATAAGGCCGCGTAATTAAGCCAGAGTTAACGCCGCCACCGATCAGTAAACCGGAACCCTCAGCAAATGCTGCCCTCACAGCAATAGGCCGTTCCAACAAGGGAGCGGCCACGAAGGAGGCATTACATGAGTAACAACACCCGCACCGGCCCTCACTCCTCCGAGCATGCGTCCAACCCGCCTGACCTGGGCTTTGATCCTGATTCGCCGGATCTTGCAGACCCGCAAGTCGATCCTATTGGCCCGGCAAAAGCGCCGCACAAACCCAAGCATGACCCCGAGGCGCGTGAAAACGAGTACAGCCCCAACTTCAAGTCGGAGCCCGAAGACAAGCCCAATCGTGATGCCGACATTGATACCGATGGCGGTTAGTCGTTGATTCGCGGCAATTCGATACGCGCCATCAGGCCACCACCCGGTTGATTGCTCAGGGTCAGTTCGCCACCTTGTTCACGAACCGCAGTGCGTGCCGAGGGCAGTCCCAGCCCGACGCCGCCGGTGTTGCGGTTGCGTGAGCTTTCAAGACGAAAAAACGGTACGAACACCTGTTCCAGTGCTTCCTGGGGGATTCCCGGGCCACGGTCACTGATATCGATGAACAGGCTATGTGCGCTGCTGCTCAGGCGAATGGAGGGTGGCTGCGCATACTTGATCGCATTTTCCAGGAGGTTGGTTACTGCACGTTTCAAACCCAGCGGCCGGCCAACATAAACCAGGTTGGTCGGGCCCTGGAAGTCGATGCCAATCTGTTGGTCGCGGTAATCGTCTACCAGCGTTTGCAGCAGTTCGGCCAGGTCGAAGGGCGTGGTGGTTTCCAGGTGGGTTTCGTCGCGAAAAAAGCCCAGCGCTGCATTGATCATGCTCTGCATTTCATCCACATCACGAAACAGCTTGCGTTGCTGCTCGGCGTCTTCGATGAACTCGCCGCGCAGGCGCATGCGTGTCAGCGGGGCGCGCAGGTCATGGGAGATGGCGGCGAGCATTTGCGTGCGCTCGGCAATGAAGTGCTGGATCTGTGCCTGCATGGTGTTGAAGGCGGTGATCGCCTGGCGCAATTCATGCGGACCTTCCAGGCGGATCGGCGGCGCCCGCAGGTCACTGCCAAAACGCTGCGCGGCGCGAGCGAAACGTTGCAGGGGCCCCGCCAGCTGGCGCGTGGCGACCCAGGCCACCAGCAGCGCAGCAATCAGCGCGAGGATACCGATGATGGTAAAGCGCATGCCTGAACTGAGGCCCCAGCTACGGTGGGGCGGGGTGAATGCCAGCCAACTGCCGTCAGCCAATTGCATCACCAGCTTGTAGTGGGCGTCGGGATCGTTGTCGGGCCAGTCGCCGGGTTGAAAACCTTCAACCCGGCGGGGAGGGTTGGCCAGTAATTTTTGCAGTTCCGGCACGGTTGCCAGGTCGATCAGCTCACCGTTACCCGGCAGCGCCAGGGCCGCACGCTGTCGGCTCCACTGCACCTGTAGCAGCGGATTGCTGGCGGTGCTGGCAAGCCGTTCGCGTTGCTCGGCGGGTGCGGCGTCGAGCACACGACTGGTCACGGCAATCTGTTCGATCAGCCCGGTCTGGCTCAGTGGCGGTCGTGCCCAGACCCCGGCCAGTTGCACGAACAGAATGTTCAGCGCCACCGAGATCAACATCGCGGCAATGATGGTCAAGGCGATGCGGCGGCTGATGCCGTCATGGTGCAGGCCCAGGCGGGTCATGAGCGGCTGACCTTGGCATCGAACAGATAGCCGCCATTACGTACCGTGCGAATCAATGCCGGGCGTTTGCTGTCAGGCTCAATCTTGCGTCGCAAACGGCTGACCTGCACGTCGATGCTGCGATCGTAGGCCTCATGGCCCTGGCCGCGGGCCAGGTCGATCAACTGCTCGCGGGTGAGAATGCGCTGCGGGTGTTCAAGAAAGACCAGAAGCAAATCGAACTCACCGGCCGACAGCGGCACCATTACCCCTTGCGGGGTGCGCAGTTCTCGGCGGGTAACATCCAATTGCCAGTCGTCGAAGCGGATCAGTGGGCGGGTTTCTTCGCTCTGGGCGCGTAGCTGTTCGCCAGCGCGACGTTGCACCGCGCGTAACCGAGCCAATAGCTCGCGTGCGTCGAATGGCTTGCCCACATAGTCGTCGGCGCCTAGTTCCAGGCCGACAATGCGGTCGCTCAGCTCATCCATGGCAGTGAGCATGATGATGGGAATGCCGGTGCTGGTGCGCAACTTCTGGCACAGGTTCAGGCCGCTTTCGCCAGGCAGCATCAGATCGAGAATGATGGTATCCGGGCGCTGCTTTTCGATCGCCGACCACATTGCCGTGCCGTTTGCGGCCAGGTCGACTTCGTAGCCATGCATGACAAAAAACTTCTTCAGCAGGGCACAAATTTCCACGTCGTCATCGACGATCAGCAGTCTGCTCACGGTAAGGTCCAGTGGGGCGTAAAAAGTGCCTATCTAAAACCATTCTGCGGTGTTGGTCATATATTTCAAACCTGCAATAAAGCTGCGGCCGCGACACAAAGCGGACATCAGCCAGCAAAGGCCCTGGGCGATTCTGACGGCAGTCTAAAACAAGGGTAATTTCCATGCCGGCACAACCTCCAATCGACGGCCTTGACTGCAGCCAATCCCTGACCCTCGACCTGCGCACCCAGGACCTGTGGCGCAATGCCTTGCTCAGCTACCAGGACTCGCGCCTTGGCCTTGGCAGTGACGGTACGCACATGATTCTGAGCCACTACTTCGAGCGTTACAGCCCAGCCAACAGCCAGTGGATGGAGTACAGCTACAAGGTGTCTCTGACCGAGTTGGTGCACTGGATCATGGCCAACGGTCAATTGCACGTCGACCGCTCGGGCACGGCGCCCAAGGCCGTTCGTCATCAGGCCGGGAGCCCTCGCCATGCGTAATCATCTGTTTGCACCGGTGTTGTGCCTGTCGCTACTGGTGGTTGGGTGCAGCCAGACCCGTGTATCGCCCAAGGAGTATTCCGGCTTTCTGCGCAATTACGATCAGTTGAGCGAACACAAGACGGCATCCGGCGACTCGGTGCTGCGTTGGGTAAGCCCGAGATTGCAGATGGAGCGCTACACCGAGGTCTATATCGCGCCAAGCCAGTTCTACCCACAACCCAAGGCCAGCGAGCGGATACCCGATTCGACCTTGAAAGCGATAACCACCTATTACGATGCGGCGCTCAAGCGTGAGCTGGGCAAGGTGCTTAACCTGGTCGAGCTGCCTGGACCCAACACCCTGATTGTGCGGCCGGCAATTACCTCGGTGGGCGCGCATACCCAGTCATTGCACTTCTATGAGTACCTGCCTGTCACCTTGGTCGCAGCGGGGGTCAGCAGCGCCATTGGCGTTCGCGACCTGGACAGCGTAATCGCCACCGAAGCGGCCTTCCTCGATGGCGGCAGCCGTGCTGTGGTCGCCGAGGTGGTGCGCAAGGGCACCGGCTTGCCGCTGGAAAACGACGATCAGGTCATGACCGCCGAAAACCTCAAACAGGTGCTTGATGGCTGGGCCCAGGATTGGCGCAATGCTGCTGTTACCTTGAAACAGCAAAACGCCGCTGCTTTTACAGGGCAAAAATCCACGGCACCATAAATACGCTGACCACCATCACTAGCAAAGTGAAGGGCACGCCGACTTTGACGAAGTCGGCGAATCGATACTGTCCAGGGCCCAGGACCAACGTGTTTACCGGTGACGAGACCGGCGTCATGAATGCAGCCGATGCCGCCAGGGCCACGATCATCGCGAAGGGGTAGGGCGAGGCGCCCAGCTGTTCAGCAGTACTGATAGCTACCGGGGCCATCAGTACTGCTGTTGCCGTATTTGAAATGAACAAGCCGATGATTGCAGTAATGGCGAACAGGCAGGCAAGGATCATGTAAGGCCCGGCCTCACCCAGCACGCGCACCAGCACCTCCACTGCAATGGCGATACCGCCGGTTTTCTGCAAGGCCAAGGCAAAGGGCAGCATACCGACGATCAATATCAGGCTCTGCCAGTGAATCGCACGGTAAGCGCTGTTCATGTCGATGCAGCGGCCGGCGCCCATCAGCAGGCAAGCAATCAGGGCCGCAATGACGTTAGGCACCACCCCGCTGATCATCAGGCCGACCATCACTGCCAGGCTAATCAGCGCATAAGGTGCCTGGTTCAGTGCCGGGGCGACGTTATCGACTTCGGCCGGCAAGCTCAAGACCAGGAAGTCCCGAGGTTGTGCCTGCAGTTGGCGCACGGACTTCCACGGGCCGATCACCAACAGGGTGTCGCCAAGCTTGAGCTTTTCTTCCACCAGTTGTTCTTCAATCGCTGTCTGGCCGCGCCGCAAACCCACCACGTTGAGGTCCCAGCGGCTACGAAAATTCAGCTCCAGCACGCTTTTGCCAATCAGTTGCGAGCCGGGCACCACAGCCACTTCGGCCATGCCCACCGCGTGGGATTGATCGATGAAGTAGGCCGCCTTGAAGTGCAGCGGTTCCAGTTTCATGGTCTGGCACAGGCTGCGCAGATCGTCACGCGGGGCGAACAGGTCGAGCAACAACACATCGCCCTCATGCACGGTGGTGCTGGAATCGGGACTGATCACGCGGGTGGTGAATTTGTGCTGGCGCTCGATGCCGACAACGTTGGCGCCATGCACGGTGCGCAATTTCAATTCGCTCAAGCTGTGGCCGATCAGGGGCGAGTCCGGACGCACCCGCAGACGCCGCTCGCGGCCAGCCAGCTTGTAATCGATGATCAGGTCGAGCAGGGTACGCCGGGTTTGAGGGCTGCCGTCCTTGCGCACTTCACCGCTGAGCCAATGACGGGTCAGCAGCATATAGCCAATGCCCAGCACGAGGATCACCAGGCCAAATGGGGTAAAACTGAAAAAGCTGAAGCCAGTCTCACCATGGCGTACCAGTTCACTGTGCACCACGACGTTGGGCGGGGTGGCGACGAGGCTGAGCATGCCACTGATCAAACCGGCAAAACTCAGCGGCATCATCAGGCGGCTCGGCGATACCTTCATCCGCGCGGCAATGCTCAAAACCACTGGAATGAAAATGGCCACGACGCCAGTGGAACTCATCACCGAACCCAGCCCCGCCACACACACCATCAACAGCACCAGCAGACGCACTTCGCTGTTACCGGCACGATCGGCCATCCACTCGCCAATCCGGTAGGCAATGCCCGTGCGCACCAAGCCTTCACCGATAACGAACAGCGCTGCAATCAACACCACGTTGGGGTCACTGAACCCTGCCAGGGCTTCTTGAACACTGAGAATACCGGTCAGTGGAAGCGCCACGATCACCAGCAGGGCGACCACATCCATGCGTGGCCGATTGGCGATGAACAAGACCACGCTGGTAAACAGCAGGCCAAGCACCCAGAGCAATTCGTGATTCATGCAAACTTCCTGATCCGTGATGGCAAGAGTCTGGCAGAAAGTGCATGACCGTTCATTGATTTGCGTAGGATCGGTCTCTATGGCTGAGGCTGTATTAGCCCGGCACCCTGGTTGCGTACATTGCCTACCGCTTTATCGACTCGGTACCAGGCGAAAGCCTCGGCGGGCTCACCCAGGTTGACCAGCATCTGCTCTGCCTGCGCTTTGTCACACGCAGGGTTCAACCAATCCCTGGCCAACTCTGGCGCGAACACCACCGGGCGGCGGTCATGGATATCGACCATGCCGCCCACACTGTCGGCGGTCACAATGACAAAGCCATCATCCTCGGCCATGCGCCATTGACCAATGCCGGCGCAGAACGCCGGTAGGCCATCACGGCGGCGGATGTAATAGGGCTGCTTTTTCGCCTCGCCTTCATCGACCCATTCAAACCAGCCATCGACCGGGACCAACAGCCGCTGGCCCCAGATCGCCCGAAAAAAGGGGGAGTGTGCCACTTTCTCGACCCGCGCATTGATCGGTGGGGCACGATCATGGGCCCACTGTGGGCGCCAGCCCCAACGTAGCCAGCGGACTTGCGTGGGGGTGATGACGGCCACATTGGTGCTCGGCGCGACGTTGAAGCGGGCCAATGGCTGCTCGCCTACTTCATTGGCCAAGGCACCAGGCATGCTCAGTGCGTCGACGAAGTCGTGGATGCCATGGTACTGGCTGAGTCTTCCACACATGTGCGTTGCCCCTCCTGTATGGAGCTGATGGCAGTCGAGCGTTTACGGGCGGGCAGAATCCGTAGGAATTCACCCATATAGCGAAGGGTTATTGGCGATAACCTCGGGCTTCTTCAACTATAGCCCCCGTCATGTCGAGCTTTATCTGCAAGGAAGCATACAGATGGCAAAGCATATTCTTATCGTCGGGGGTGGGGTTGGCGGCACCATGCTAGCCAACCAGTTGGTCAGCAAACTGTATCCGGAGATACTTCGCGATCAGGTGCGTATCACGCTGCTGTCCAATTGTCCCGATCATTTCTATAAGCCGGCCTTCATGTACGTGGCCTTCGACTTGTTCTTCCAGGAAGAGTTGAAACGCCCGGAGCGGTCGTTGCTGCGTCCGGAAATCGACTTTCAGGTGCAGGACGCCACGCGTTTCGATTTTGCCGCTCAGGCCGTGCACACCCGTAGCGGCAAACGCTTTGGGTATGACTTTCTGGTGATTGCTACTGGCTGTATCCCGGCCCCTGAGCGTATCGAAGGGCTTGCACAGGGTGGTGATCATTTCTATCAATACCAACCGGCGCGTCAGCTTGCCAAGCGCCTGGCGAGTATCGAGAAAGGACGAATCTTCGTGACAGTGTCCTTTCCGCAAACACCCAACGTGCCGCATCAGTGCGGTATCGCGCCCATTGAAACCACGCTTATGCTCGATGACTATTTGCGTCGCCGGGGTGTACGCGACAACATCGAGATCATCTACACATACCCAACCACCGCACAGCTCCTGCGCAATTGCCTGTTTTTGCAGCGTCCGACCGGAGAGATCCTGCCCGGCATTTTTGCCCAGAAGAACATCAAGTTTCAGCGTGGTTTTACCTTGGCCAAGGTCGATCCGGATCAACGCATCGCCTATTCCGAAGAGGGGGATGCACAGCCGTACGACATCCTCATGGCCACGCCGCCGATCCGCGCGGTGGATGCGGTGCTCGAAAGCGGTGTGTCCCAGGCGGCCAACAATGAAGGCTGGCTGCCGACCAACCACGAGACCTTGCAGGTTTATGGCCTGCACGGGGTGTATGTGATTGGCGATACCGTCGATCTGCCGGTCAGCAAGGCGGGAGGTGCTTGTCACAATCAGGCGCCGGTGATTGCCAACAACATCGCCGGCGAGATTCGTCTGGGTACCACCGTGGCGGTGTATGACGGCAAGGTCCAGGCTGCCGCGCAGATGGGCCTGAACGCGGGCATGCCCCTGACCTACGATTATCGCCATGATGTGTTGCCTACGCCGCCGACCAAGCTCGGCGGCCTGCTGCGCAATGGATTCAACCGTGGCCTGTATTGGGCAGCGGCACGGGGCATGCTGTGAAGGAGCCGACTCCCATGGAAGTAACCGAGACACTCGCCTTGCAGGCCGAAAATCCAGGGCTCGAGGCGTTGCTGAACAAACTCCAGCCCTTGCTCGATGGCGGTCGCCTGGACAACCTGGTCGACCTGGCGTCGCTGCTGTCCGACCTTGTCGATTTGCTCGATGCGCCGCTGGTAGAAAAGCTCTCGGTGCAATACGAAGAAGCTACGGCGCTGACCTGGAACCTTGGCAATGCCATTCGCCAGGCCAAAGCCCAAACCCGCGAACAACCGACACCGCCCAGCCTCTATGGCTTGCTGTCGATTCTGCGCGATCCGGATACCCGCCAGGGATGTGCCTTGGTGCTGAGAGTATTGAACGCCCTCGGCAAACAGCATTGATCCGCCGCCGGCTTCTGCCGCGCGAGCGTTGATCCGCAGGCAATGCTAAAGTCGGTCTTTTTTCCGACGAGGGTGTGTCATGCGGGTAGTAATGGTGATGGTTGCTGCAGCACTGTTGGCCGGTTGTGCCTCATCGGCCATGGAAGCAGCGCGCACCCAGGCGCCGACCAAAAGCTTTACCTCGAGCAAGCCTGCCGATCGCGTTGCCGAGTGCATCCAGTTCGGCTGGCAGGACGAAGCGGTGTTCGACGTCGATGCCAGTGGCTACCTGGAGCCGGGCAAACAGGGCGGTTTCACGGTGTACACCCGTGAGGCTGAGTCGTTCGCGGATATCCAGCCGCAAGGCGCGAGCACCGCTGTCAGTTACTACGCGAAAAACAACGACAGCGTCGCCCTGCGGCGGATGGCGGCATTGGCCACCTGCCTGTAACCGGTCAGCGGGGCATATAGCCTAGCTGCCAGCGCCGGGGGATTTTCAGCGAAATGAACCCGAGCACGGCAGCGAGCAGAGCGCTGAACAGCAGAGCGCTCAGATCGAAGGCCTGCTCCAGCAGCACGCCAATGATTGCGCCGACGAACATTCCGCTCCAGGGAATCAGTTGCACACGCCAACCTTGCCGGCGCTCTCCCATCAATGCCCGTCCCAGGCCCCGGCCAAACCGCGATAACGCCCCCGTCACGTAGGTGAGGCCAATCGGCAGGCCGTTCACCTCCTCGACCACGGCATTGATCATGCCCATGGCGGTCACCGCTGCGATCAACGCGGGCAGCTGCCAGTCCAGTGGAATCAGGCCGGCCACGGCTAACAGTGCAGCAATGATCAACAACAGCGGCAACGGACGGCGGCCACTGATCCGGGCGATTACCACACCCAGGGCGTTGCCCAGAACAAAGGCCAACAGTACCGCGCCGATGCGCAGCACCAGCCCCACTTCACCTTCGCCCAACGAGACGGCCAGGCGCGTGGTGTTGCCGCTCATGAACGAAACAAAATCACCCGTGGCCATGAAGCCGATTGCATCGGTCATGCCGGCCAGGACCGATAGCGCAGCGACAAAATACAAACCGACTTTGCCGCGTAACTTGGCCACTCGTACAGACCGCGCCGAAGCGTAAGTAGAACCTGGCAGCATCCATCAAGCTCCCAATCTAAGTGGAGTAACTCACGACTGAAGATTCAGGCGCGCTGCGCCAATCGCGCCTCGAGCCCGGCAATATGTGCCTGGAGCCGTTCGCGCTCGTGGCGCTCGGCACTGATGTCTTCGAACACGCTGATCAAATGTTCTGGTTCACCATCGTCGCGGCGCTGCAGCGAGGTGCGAGCGCGCACCCAGATGTACTCGCCGCTTTTGTGACGCACGCGTTTTTCCACTTCATAGCGTTCGCTTTCGCCGGTCAGCATGCCCTGTAACAACTGCAGGTTGAGCGCCAGGTCGTCGGGGTGGGTGATCTGCTGGAAGGTCATGGCATACAGCTCTTCGGCGCGGTAGCCCAGTAGCTCGCACAGGCTGTTGTTGACCCGCTGCCAACGCCCATCCGGATCGATATAGGCGAGGGCGCCCCAGGCAAGTTCGAAGATTGCTCGAAAGCGCTCTTCACTTCTGCGCAAAGCCTGTTCGGCAACTTGGCGTTCGGTATTGTCCATACTGATACCGACCATCTTCACTGAGCGTCCGGCGCTGTCGCGGACCACGGTGGCGCGCGAGGAAATCCAGCGCAGTTCGCCATCGGGGCGGGTAATGCGGAAATCACACTCGCAACCGCTGCCGTCGGCCACTGCCTGGGCGTACATGGCTTGCATGTGCGTGACATCGTCGGGAGGGAGATGCACCCAGAAGTCTTCGTTGCGATGGACCGGCCAGCCATAGACCTGCTCGACGTTTGGCGAGTAGGTCACCTCGTCGCTGATCAGGTTCCATTCCCAGGTGACAATGCGCGCACCTTCCTGGGCCAGCTTCATGCGCGTTTCACTTTCCATGATCTCGGCGGTGTAGCGACGGCGCAGGTCGGTCATCGGCAGTTCGACAACCTGTGGTTGCTGGATGTTCTGCAGGGCTTCTTCGCCGTAGCGTAACCAGATCCAGTTGACCTTGAGGAAGTCGGCCAGCTTGCGCAGATTGTCGTAGTCGATTTCGCCGCCGCGGGTCCATTTGTGCACCGCAGTACGCGAAATGCCCAGGGCCGTGCCCACGGCTTGCAGGGTCAGCTTGTGATGCTCGAGCAGTTCCTTGAGGCGGAAGGCGAAACTGTTTTCCAACATGGGCAGGGTGTCCTGATCTGGGGCCACGAGCCTGCCAGTATACGCAAACCGTCAACTTTGGGTTGACGGCCTCGCTTCCAGCTACACAGCGAAACTGCCCAGCCCTTCCTTGGCGCTACAAACTTGCCGCTTCACAGATCCAGCACCAGGCGCGCCGAGCGTGCGCGCGACACACACAGCATCATGCTTTGCTGCGCCGCTTTTTCAGCGTCGCTCAAGTACTGGTCGAAGTGTTCGGCTTCGCCTTCCAGAATTGCTGTCTCGCAGGTGCCACACACACCTTCTCGGCACAGGCATTCAACTTTGGCAGCTTTGGACTTTTCGATGGCTTGAAGAATGGTCATGCCTTCTTCCACCTGCAGTTCGATACCCGATTGAGCCAGCACTACAGTGAAGGCGGCGCCGGTCACCGGGGCGGCGGCGAACTGTTCCCAGTGCACGCGTTGTTCGGCTATTCCGGCCTTGGCGGCGGTAGCGATGACCGCATCGATCAGCGGTTTGGGGCCGCACACGTACAGGTGCGCCTGCTCATCCAGACCGGCGCACAAAGCAGCCAGGTCGAGCTTGCGATCAAGGCTGTCGATGTAGAAATGGGTATTGCCTGCGTGTGGGCCGCTGGCCAGTTGCGCCTGGAACGCGCCATGCTCCGGGGCGCGGAAGGCATAGTGCAATTCGTAGTTGGCGGCGCTGTCTTCGAGTTCATGCAACTGTGCCAGGAACGGCGTGATACCAATGCCGCCGGCGATCAGTACATGGCGGCCAGCACTGTGGTCCAGGGCGAAGAGGTTGTTTGGCGAAGAGATGGTCAGGCGACTGCCAACTTCCACCTGCTGATGCATGAACGCCGAACCACCCTTGGACTGTTCTTCAAGGCGCACGCCGATCTGATAGCTGCGGGTGTCCCGCGGGTCACTCATCAGCGAGTAGGCATTGCTGAACTGGCTGCCGTCGGCACCTTGCATCTGCACGATGACATGGCTGCCGCCGGTGAAAGCAGGCATCGGCGCACCATCTTCGCGGGCCAGGGTGAAGCGCTTGATCAGCGGCGTGGCCTGTTCTACTTCGGTTACCTGCACGCTGAACATTTCATATTTGTTGGCCATGTTTCACCTCGACTGCAAGGGCGTGCGGCAGGCCCTGCCGCACCCCGGAACCAGGCGCTCGCTCAGACGGCGAGGCACAGGTATTTGATTTCCAGATAGTCCTCGATGCCGTACTTGGAGCCCTCACGGCCCAGGCCCGATTGTTTGATGCCACCAAAGGGCGCGACCTCGTTGGAGATCAGCCCGGTGTTGACCCCGACCATGCCGTACTCCAGCTGCTCGGCGACCTTGAAGACACGAGCGATATCACGGCTGTAGAAGTACGCCGCGAGGCCGTACTGGGTCGCATTGGCAAGGGCGACGACCTCGTCGTCAGTGCTGAAGCGCACCAGCGCTGCCACAGGGCCGAAGATCTCCTCGTCGAGCAGTTCCATGCCCGGACCGACATTGGCCAGCACGGTAGGTTCGAAGAAGTTGCCGCCCAGGGCATGGGCCTGGCCGCCAAGTACCAGTTGGGCACCCTTGGCGATGGCGTCGTCGATCAGACTGCGGACTTTGAGCACGGCCTTGTCATTGATCAGCGGGCCAATCTGCGTGCCCTCGGCGCTGCCATGACCCACACCCAATTCACGCACGCGCGTGATGAAGCGTTGGCTGAACTGTGCATAGACGCTGTCGTGGATATAGAAGCGGTTGACGCAGACGCACGTTTGCCCGGCGTTGCGGTATTTGGCAATCAGCGCACCTTCGACGGCGGCGTCGATATCGGCATCGGCGAAGACAATGAAGGGCGCGTTGCCGCCCAGTTCCAGGCTGACTTTCTTGATGGTTTCAGCGCACTGGCCCATGAGCAGACGGCCCACGGGGGTAGAGCCAGTGAAGCTCAGTTTACGCACTGACGGATGGCCGGTGAACTGCGCGCCAATGGCCGGTGCATCACCGGTCACCACGCTGAAAACGCCAGCAGGCACACCGGCACGTTCGGCCAATTCGACCAGGGCGAGTGCGCAGAACGGGGTTTCGTTGGCCGGCTTGACGACCATGGTGCAGCCAGCGGCCAGGGCCGGAGCGACCTTGCGGGTAATCATCGCGGCGGGGAAATTCCATGGCGTGATTGCAGTGCAGACGCCAATGCCTTGCTTGATCACCAGCAGGCGCTTGTCGTTGGCAGGGCTGGGAATCACATCACCGTAAACGCGCTTGCCCTCTTCAGCGAACCACTCGACGAAGGAGGCGGCGTAGCGGATCTCACCGAGGGCTTCATGCAAGGGCTTGCCTTGTTCGAAGGTCATCAGGCGAGCCAGGTCTTGCTCGTGTTCAAGCAACAACTCGAACCAGCGGCGCAGAATTTGCGCGCGCTCTTTGGCGGTACGTGCACGCCAGTCGCCCAGCGCTGCTTCGGCGGCTTCGATGGCGCGTATGGCTTCGGCACCACCCATCAGCGGCACGCTGCCAAGCAGCTCGCCGTTGGCCGGATCGGTTACTTGCAGGCTGCGCCCGTCATCGGCGTCGCACCAGCGTCCGGCGATGTAGGCCTGCTGGCGGAACAGCTTATTGTCATTGAGTTTCACGCAAGGCACTCCGAAGTCCGCCGCAGGTTGTAGCGCCTGCGGCGGTTGTTATCAGTCGTTGAGGTGGGCGACGGCGATCAGGTTGTGGAAGTGGGCAATGCCATGTTCGCTCATGCCGCTGCGCTCGCGGTCCGCCATGATTCGGCCTTGGCCACGGTAGCCGCGGGACTTCAGACCCTTTTGCACGCTTTCCACCAGGCGCAGGTCTTCTGGACGGAACACTTCGCGGTACCAGTCGATCAGCTTCTGCTGCTCTTCGGTGATGTCTTTGTTGAGGAAGTAAATGTCGTAGTGCTGCAGGGTGGTTTCTGCATCGACCGGGAACTCATAGATCACAGTCATGAAATTCGCTCCTGGCGGCACGTTGAACATGGTGCACGGCCAGGCCCAGAAGCCTGCGAAGGACGGGTCTTTCACACTTTCATCGAACGTGAACGATTGCTCCGACGGTTTTGCCAGACCGTACTGCAGGGTCCAGTTGCCATGCAGGTTGTGGCTGTACTGACCAACGTCCACCGAGTCGGCGAAGCCTGGGTGGGCAGGGGCGCAGTGGTAGCACTCGAGATAGTTGTCGACGATCGACTTCCAGTTGGCCGGCGTGTCGCTGACAAAGCGCGCGGCCAGGTGCAGATCATCGATCACGGCGCACGCTTCACGCATGCGCTTTTGCAGGCCTGGCAGTTGCTCTTCGACCGAGCCTGCTTCCATGTCCATATTGATGAAGATGAAGCCTGCGTACTCTTCGACGCGCAGTTGCACCAGGGTGGAGTTTTCTTTATCGAAGTTCACCACGTTGTCGCAGTTGCGGGCGTGGGCGAGTTCGCCGTCGAGCTTGAAGGTCCAGGCGTGGTAAGGGCAGGTGATGACATTCTTGGCCTTGCCGCTACCGCTGAGCAGTTGGTGGCCGCGGTGTGGGCAGACGTTGTAGAACGCCCGCAGTACGCTGTCGCGCCCACGCACGACAATGATGCTCTCGCCGATCACTTCACGGGTGATGTAGGCATTGTTCTCGGCCACTTCACTGCGATGGCCAATGCAGATCCAGTTGCGGGCGAAGATGCTTTCTTTCTCGTGTTCGAACACCCCAGCCTGGGTGTAGAAGCTGGCGGGAATAGTGAAAGCCTCTTCGGCGTTGGCGCAGAAATCGGCGGGCAGGCGTTTGAAGTCATTCATTGTGGGGTCTCTCACAAGCTCGGTTTTTTAGTTATTGGTTAACGCGTATCTATCAGTTAACAAGTAAGGCAAAAAAATTTGGCTACTGCCTGCAGGAACGGGGCAAGCCCGCTCCTGCAGGGGGCGCTTAGTGCACGGCTGCAGTGCTGCGCGGGGCCAGGTGTTGCGGTTCTTCACCGGCCAGGCGCGCCGCTTCTTCCTCGATGCGGTAGGCCGGAACCTGACCGTAGTCTTCGATCATCCACTTGAAGAAGCCGTAGATCTTCACCAGCAGGATCACCATGAACGGGATCGCGGTCAGCACCACGGCGGTTTTCATGGTTGACAGCGATGCCTTGGCAAACAGCATGGCCAACGGCACCAGGGTCAGCACTACACACCAGAACAAACGATGGGTTGGCGTCGGGTCGTCGCCTTCACGCAGGTTGCGGGTACTGGTTGCAGCTACGGCGTAGGCGGCAGCGTCCATGTGTGAGGCACAGAAAATCGCCATGATGAACAAGTACACGCCGAGGAACACCTGACCCCACGGCAAGGCAAGCAGCAGGTGTGTTACCGCTGATTCACCGCCTTGTTCACTGAGCATTTTCGGCACATCCACGGCACCGGTAATGAACTGGTGCATGCTGTAGCTTTCCAGGGCGCCGAAGAAGAACCAGCAACCGAAGCTACCGCCAAGCAGCAAAGCCAGTACCACTTCCTTTATCTGCCGGCCACGTGATACGCGGGTCACGAACATTGCCACGCCTGGGGCGTAAGACACCCACCAGAGCCAATAGAACACCGTCCAGTTGCGGGTAAAGGCACCATCGCCGGCCGGGTCGGTGAACAGGCTCATGTGCACGTAGTTCTGGATCATCAAGCCAATCGAGTTGGCGGTGTTGTTGATGGTGAACTGGGTAGGGCCGACCAGCAGCACGACGGCGGCAAAAACCAGTGCGCCGATGCAGACGATCTTGCTCAAGCGCTGCAGGCCACCATCGATACCGATGTAGGAGCTGAGCGAGAACATGACTGCGACGGCGCCGATCACCATCAGCTGTACAGTGAAGGTGTCCGGGGTGCCGGTGAGGTCATGCAAGCCACGGGTCAAGGTCGAGGCGGTCAACGCCAGCGACACTGTCAGTGCACCCATCATGGTCAGCAGAAAGATCAGGTCGACACTGCGGCCAACCGGGCCGGTAGCCTTGAAACCGGTAACAGCTTCAACGATGGAGGCCAGGTTCAGGCCGCTCTTTTTGCGCACATGGAAGTGGTAGGCCATGGCCAGCGACGCCAGGGCGTAGATCGACCAGGCGCTGACACCCCAGTGGAAGAACGAGTAGCTGATGCTGTACTCGAGCGCTTTCGGGCTGGCTGCGGCGATGTTCAGGCCAGGGGTCTGGTAGTAGTAGGCCCACTCCATCACCCCCCAGTAAAGGGTCGACGAACCCATACCGGCGCAGATAAACATGAACACCCAAGTAGCGGTTGCATACTCGGGTTTGCCACTGCCCAGACGGATATTGCCGTACTTGCTGAAAGCCAGGTACAGCACGGCCAATGAGCTACCGAACACCAGTACCTGGACGCTGGTACCAAAGGTGCGGGTGGACAGTTCGAACAACTGGTTGGCAGCGCTTTCAGCTTCGCTAGGGAAAGCTGCAAGGCCTATTACAGTGAGCAGCACGGCTATCAGACTCACTGTAATCAGGAACACATCAATCTTTTTATTCTTGTGCGACATCATCGTCTCCTGGACGTTGGCGTACTTATCTATACCCGGCAGGCATTTCCGGGGTGTTGCGGTCTCGCTCCTTCCTTGGCTGTTAACCAAAAGTTGACATGAATCTTTTGGTTAACAGATTTTGCATTTAATCCACGCCGCTAGCAAGAGGGTGAGGGCCGGTTTGTCAGACAATTCTGATGGTCGGCCCTGCTTTCTCAGGCTTCGATCAGTGCTGTGATGGCCTGGCCGACTTCCTGGGTCGATTTCTGCCCACCCATGTCTCGCGTGGTGTCACCGGCAGCAATGACCTGTTCGATGGCCTTGAGAATGTCATCGTGGGCTGCGCGATAGCGGGCGTCGGCACCGTCGTTACCGAGGAACTCGAGCATCAGTGCACCGGACCAGATCATTGCGATCGGGTTGGCGATGTTCTGGCCGAAAATGTCCGGCGCCGAGCCGTGCACGGGTTCGAACAGGGATGGGAATTTGCGCTCTGGGTTGAGGTTGGCCGATGGCGCGATTCCAATGGTGCCAGCGCAGGCTGGACCGAGGTCGGAAAGGATGTCGCCGAACAGGTTCGAGGCTACAACGACGTCGAAGCGATCCGGTTGCAACACGAAACGGGCGCAGAGGATATCAATGTGCTGCTTGTCCCAGCTGATTTCCGGATAATTGGCAGCCATGGCGGCGGTGCGCTCATCCCAGTACGGCATGCTCACGGCCATGCCGTTGGACTTGGTCGCCGAAGTGACATGCTTGCGTTCGCGGGTCTGGGCCACATCGAAGGCGTACTTGAGGATGCGATCAACGCCGCGGCGAGTGAACACCGATTCTTGCAGGACAAATTCGTTTTCGGTGCCTTCGAACATGCGCCCGCCCAGGGACGAGTATTCGCCTTCGGTGTTTTCGCGGATAACCACGAAGTCGATATCACCTGGCTCGCGGCCGGCCAGGGGGCAAGGTACGCCCGGGAACAGGCGCACCGGGCGAATGTTTACGTACTGGTCGAAGTCGCGACGGAACTTGAGCAGCGAGCCCCACAAAGAGATGTGATCCGGAACCTTGTCTGGCCAACCCACTGCGCCGAAGTACAGAGCATCGAAATCCTTGAGCTGCTCGAACCAGTCGTCCGGCATCATTTTGCCGTGAGCCAGGTAGTAATCGCAGCTGGCCCACTCGAAGAATTCAAAGCTGATGTCCAGGCCGTGCTTGCGCGCAGCAGCCTCGACCACGCGGATACCTTCGGGGAGAACTTCGATGCCGATGCCGTCACCAGGGATTGCGGCGATTCTGAAAGTCTTGCTCATGGGGCGCACTCGTTGTCTAGGGAACAGGTGCCGACCATGCTATAAGGGCTTGATTCAGAGATAATCTCGCCATTCATTGATTCTTAGAACACGAAACGTGAATAATTTTCCTAGCCTCGACGATCTCAATATCTTTCTTCAGGTGGCCAAGCGCGCCAGCTTCGCCGCGGTGGCTGATGAGCTGGGCATGTCGGCGGCCTTTGTCAGCAAGCGCATTCGCGTGCTCGAGCAAACCCTTGAAGTACGCTTGCTGCATCGCACCACTCGCCGGGTGACCATTAGCGAGGAGGGCGAGCGGGTTTACCAATGGGCGCAACAGATTTTCGATGCGGTGCAGCGCATGGGTGACGACATCAGCGCCCAGCACCGCGAGCCGGCAGGACAACTGCGCATTGCCAGCAGCCTGGGCCTGGGGCGGCGCTTCGTGGCCCCGGCCTTGTCGGAATTGGCCGAGCGGTATCCGCGCCTGGACATAAGGCTGGATGTTCACGACCGCTTGGTGGATTTGATCGAGGAGGGCGTGGACCTGGATATCCGGGTTGGCAACATCATTGCCCCCAACCTGATCGCCAAACCCCTGGCCCGGAACCGCCGGGTGCTGTGTGCCTCACCCGCCTACCTGGCGCGCCGTGGCACGCCCAAAGTGCTGGCCGAGCTGGGCAGCCATGACTGCCTGGTGATCAAGGAACGCGACCACCCCTTTGGTATCTGGCAGTTAGAAGGACCCAATGGTGAGGAGAGCGTCCGGGTGACTGGCAGCTTGTCGAGCAACCATGGCGAAGTAGCTCATCAGTGGTGCCTGGATGGTCGCGGGATATTGCTGCGCTCGTGGTGGGATGTACACGACAGCCTGGAAAACGGGCGACTGGTTCAGGTACTGGGCGACTACCACCAACCGGCGGACATCTGGGCGGTCTATACCTCGCCACTGGCAAGTTCGGCAAAGGTGCGCGTTGCGGTGGAGTTCTTCCGACAATACTTTGCCGAGCGCTACAGCCTGCCTGCGCTGGGATGAAGGTTTGGTAAGAACGGGCCTTGCATAACGCGCGGTCTAAACCAGAAGATCCCGTTCAAACGCAGCGCAGTCCTGGCATTCAACCGCCGACAATAGCAGCCGGTGCTGCCATTTTTTATGTGCGCGCCACATAAGGCCACGTGCTTCGCCTTGTTCGATGCTGCCTTGCTTGACCACATCCCAGGTTCGATACAGATAACGGGCAAGTTCGGTGATTTCCTTCTGTGGCCAGCAGCAGCCATGCTTTTTCAGCAGTTCCACCATGTTGTCTATGTGGATCGCTTCATGCTCCTGCTCCAGGCCATGCAGGGCGGGTATCACATCCATTGCCTGCCAGAGTGCGCTGTAACCCGAGTACTGCTGCTCGATGCCATCGATCATGTCATCCAGCGCGTCCCAGATTTGTACCAGGCTGAGTTCGCTTTCATACAGTGCCTTTTCTCGACTGCGGATTTCCGTCAGCCATTGCTCGGCCAAGCGATAGACGATTGCTTCCTTGTTGGGGAAAAACCGATAGAGCGATTTGATGTCGATGCCGGAGCGCTCGGCAATGGCATTGGTGTTGAGCTGGGTGATGCCGCCCTCCTTGAGCAGCGCCAACGTTGCTTGTTCGACCTTTTCGATGATCGCCAAGGTCCGCTGTTGCCGCGGCTCGCGGCGCATTCTCAAGTCTTGCGAAGTCATCCAGCACCCAGCCTTATCGTTCATTGGCCCGCATTTCACATTGACTCGGTCGATGGAGTCAAATCTCGACAATTGACGCTGTTGCGCAACGCTGGTAGAAGATCAAATTACAGTATTTACTGTAATTTAACGGAGAAGGTATGCGCTCAAAACAAAAACAACACCTATCGCTTTCCTCCATCGCCCTGATCGCAGGGGTTGTTGGCTGCGGACAAGCGTTGGCTGCAACCGTCGACAGCGGTAAGAACACGGTGTACCTCAATGGCGAGATCTACACCCAGAATCGCCAGCACCAAAAGGTCGAAGCCATCGCCGTGGCCGATGACAAATTTGTTTATACCGGTAACCGAGAGGGGGCAGAAAGCTTCATCAAGCAAGGCTTTCAGGTCGTCGACCTGGGCGGGAAAATGGTGCTGCCGGGGCTGCATGACAACCATATCCATGTGCTGGGTACGGTCGCGCTGGATGTCTGCGATCTGCAAGGCAAGGCGGTGAATCTCGATCAATTGGCCAGCAAGGTGAAGGAGTGCCTCCCTCGTTACGCGAGTGAGCCGGGTGCCTGGCTTAAGATCGACCAGTGGGTTCCCTATGAAGGCAACGAACCGACGGCCCAATACAAGACCATTCTTGCAGCCCTCGATGCAGCTGCCGATGGTCATCCGATCATCTTGTCCGGGGTCGACGGCCATGCCAGTGCCTATAACTCCAAAGCCTTGAGCATGGCTGAAGACGAGCAGGGCAACAGCGTCGGTTTCAACCCCAAGACGCTGGGCAAGGGCGGTGTGTTCGCCGAGTTGGCGCCTTATGTCAGCCTCGACACCGGGGTGGTACGTGATGCGGCGAAAGAAAAGATCCCGGTGGGCAACTTCGACATGTTCGCGCAAAAACCGGGCGATCCGCGCGGTGAAAAAATCTATGGCGATATCCTTCCGGACGTCGCCAAGGTCATGGCGCAAAGTGGTATCACCAGTATCCAGGATGCGTGTAGCAACGATTTCATCCGTGAACAGTTGGTGAAGATGCAAACGCAGAACCTGCTGAACATGCGGGTCACGGCTGCCACCTGTTTCATTGACGATGACTACAAGGGCAAGGTCGATATTGCCGGTCACTTGAAAAAAGCCCAGGAAGTACGCGCCGCGTTCGCTGACAACCCGCTGATCAAGGCCGATGCGGTGAAGATATTTGCCGATGGTGTGCTTGAAGGCGACTCGTTCAGTAATCCGCCGTTTTCACCCAACGCCGGGATGTTGCATACCTACCAAACCCCCCATCTAAAACTCAATGAGGACACTGGCGCGATCACTGTCAGCGCCGACAGCGAAGATTCCAAGAATAACGGTATCGTCAATTACCGCGATGAGGACTTCAAGAACTACGCCAGTGCACTCGATGCCGATGGTTTCGCCATCCATGTACATAGCATTGGCGACCGTGCCACGCGGGTGGCTCTTGATGCGCTTGAGGCTGCGCGGCAACGCAATGGCAACAGCCATATCCCGCATACCCTTGCCCACTGGCAGGTGATCCATCCGGACGATCAACGCCGCCTCGGCGAACTGGGCGTCTTTTTGACCTATACCTACGCCTGGATCAATCAGCAGCCAGAGTATGACGTGCTGATCACCCCATTTCTGGAGAAGAGTAAAAAGGGCCAGGACATCAACGACCTGCTCTACAACAAAAACAACTACACCTGGAATGCCACCTACCCGGTGCAAAGCTCCTACAAGGCCGGGGCGGTTCTGGTCGCGGGTAGTGATGCGCCAGTCGACTCGCGCGACCCGCGTCCATTCATGAATATCGCTGCCGGTATCACCCGCGCCATTCCTGGTGAGCCCGCCTACAACGCGGAGCAGTCGGCCACGTTGGAGCAGATGCTTGACGCTTACACCATCAACGGCGCTCGAGCGGTTCGCCAGGACAAGATTATCGGCTCGATTGAACCGGGTAAGTCAGCCGATTTCATTGTGCTTGATCGCAACCTGTACAGTTTGGTCGAGCAGGGTACACCCGAACAAATCGCCGAAACCAAGGTCGTGCGGACCGTATTCCGCGGACAGACGATCTACACCAATTGACGGGTAAAGAGCAGTAGTTGTCTGAAAGGGGCCATTTACGGCCCCTTTTCTTTGCCAGCGCAGCCATCAGCGAAACGCGCAGCCTTCCCATTTTCGAGAGACGGGCAGGGTAGTGCGCAGGGGATGTGAAAAATTCGTCAACAAACAGGCCGCCAAGGCTTTTTATTTGCGACACATTCTGACAAGCTAATGATAACTATTATCAAAAGTAATCGTATTCGCTGCTCATTAGTTCGGCAGCAGTCGTTTCAATCCGCAGTCTGACCTACCCGGTACGCCTGCCTCTGAGACACCCGCGCACCCCAATCGCTGAATCACACACCTGCAAATGTAAGGAGAAGTCTGCGTGCACCCTTTTTGGCCCCGCGCCCTCGCTGTTGCTGTCTCACTGGCAAGCGCCGCCCCCTTCGCTGTTGCCCAGGAGGCGGTCACGGTTGCTTCGACTGACGACAAACCTGCTGCTCAGGCCGGTGATGGCGAACCGATGATCCTGGACTCCTTGAGCATCAACTCCACTGGTTTGGGGCAGACCACCGAAGGCACCGGCTCGTATACCACCGGCGCCATGCAGACCGCGACCAAGCTGCCCCTGACCATGCGTGAAACCCCGCAGGCCGTGACGGTGATTACCCGTCAGCGCATGGACGACCAAGCCATGACCAGTGTCAACGACGTGGTCAAGGCGACTCCCGGCCTGTTTCTCAGCCAGTCCAGCGGTCCGGGGCGGCAAACCTATAGCTCTCGCGGTTTCGACATCGATAACATCATGTACGACGGTCTGCCGACGTCTTATTCGGGGTGGGGGGTAGGTGTCCAGCCGAACCTGGCGATGTTTGATCGGGTCGAAATCATTCGTGGGGCAACCGGTTTGATCACCGGTAGCGGCAACCCTTCGGCGGCGATCAACATGGTGCGCAAGCGCCCGACTGCCGATCAGCAAGTAACCTTGACCGGGGCTACCGGCAGTTGGGATGACAACCGCGGTGAGATCGATGCCTCGAGCCCGCTGAATGAAAGCGGCACCTTGCGTGGTCGGGTCGTAGGCTCGTACCGCGATGCCGACACCTTCCGCGACAAGGAGAACAGCGATCACGGTGTGTTCTATGCCGTGGGCGAGGCTGACTTGAGCGAAGCCACCACCGCAACCCTGGGTTTCTCCCGTCAACATGACCGCACCAACTTCTTCTGGGGTGGCCTGCCAATCGGTACCAACGGCCATCATTTGGACCTGCCACGCTCTACTTACCCGGGCACCGATTGGGAAGATAAGACACAAGACATCAATACCGTGTTCGGCGAAGTCAAACATCGCTTTGCCAACGATTGGGAGCTGCACCTGGCGGCTTCGCAAGCGACGCAGAAAGCACTGTTCTCCGGCACCTATCTGTCACGCTACAGCGGCCCGCTGGCCACCACTGCCTGGCAAGCGCGCTACGATGAAGTCAAAACGGCCTATGACGTGTTTGCCAGTGGCCCGGTCGAAGCATTCGGCCGCAGCCATGAAGTGGTCATCGGCACCAGCAGCCGCCAGTCCGACGTGACCACGCATAACTACAGCCCCTATGTGTTCAGCCTGCCCATCGGTGCGCCGAAGCCGAACTTTGTGCGCACCAACGACGATCATGAAGTCACCACGCAGAAGGGGGTTTACCTGACCACCCGACTGAGCCTGGCCGACCCGCTCACCTTGATTCTCGGTGGTCGCCTGGACTGGTACGACTATGACAACAGGCCAGAGGTCGTTGACCCGCAAGCCGGCGATGGCGACTACAAAGTCACCCGTAACGTTACGCGCTATGGCGGGCTGATCTACGACATCAACGACACCTACTCGGTGTATGCCAGCTACACCGATATTTTTACACCGCAAACCGAGAAAGACCTGTCGCGCAGCGTGCTCAAGCCGATCGTCGGCGAAAACTACGAAATTGGCATCAAGGGCGAATACTTCGAGGGCGCCCTCAACGCCAGTCTGGCGGTATTCCAGGTCGATCAGTTGAACCGCGCTGTACAAGTGGATAATCCGGTCGGTTGCCCGAAGCTCGACTGCTACCAGGCCGCTGGCAAGGTGCGCAGCCAAGGGTTTGATCTGGAGTTGCAAGGTGCGTTGACCGAGCACTGGCAGGTGGGTGCCGGTTACACCTATACCCGTGCCCATTACATCAAGGACCAGGACCCGTCCAAAGAGAACCAGGCCGTTCTTCCTGAACAGCCGGAGCATCTGTTCAAAGTATCGACCCTCTACCGCTTCAAAGGCCCATTGGAAAAGCTGCGTGTCGGCGGCAATGTCTACTGGCAAAGCCGTATGTATAACGATGTGGATGTCACCGGGGGAAGCTATCGGGTCGAACAAGGCAGTTACGCAGTTACCGACCTGATGGCCGGCTATGAGGTGAACAAACATCTAGACCTGCAGCTCAACGCCAACAATGTCTTCGATCGCGTCTACTACTCAGCGATTGGTTCCGACGTGACCTGGGGCTCCACCGATACCTACGGTAATCCGCGTAACTACATGCTGACTGCCAAGTACAAATTCTGATTCGCTAAAACCTTTAGCTTCCAGGGTTTGAAAATCGAAAAAGAAAAAACGGCGAGCGTGAAAGGACTCACCTTGCTCACCGTCTAGTGCAATGCTGTTCAGCCCTTGAGTGCTGCTTCAATCCGCGCAACATCTATCTTGCCCATTTCCATCATCGCCTCGAATGCGCGCTTGGCCGCTGCCCGATCGGTATGAGTGATTGCCTGGGTCAGAATTCGCGGTGTGATCTGCCATGAAATACCCCACTTGTCCCTGCACCAACCACAGACACTTTCCTCGCCGCCATTGCTGACAATCGCATTCCAGAAGCGATCGGTTTCGGCCTGGTCGTCGGTCGCTACTTGGAAGGAGAACGCTTCGCTGTGTTTGAATGTGGGGCCTCCATTCAGGCCCAGGCAGGGAATGCCCATTACCGTGAACTCTACGGTCAACACATCACCGGTCTTACCCGAAGGGTAATCGCCTGGGGCGTGGTTTACGGCGACCACGGCGCTGTCGGGGAAGGTCTGGGCGTAAAATTGCGCAGCGTCCAACGCCGTGCCGTCGAACCACAGGCATATTGTATTTTTGCTGGTCATCGTAGGTCTCCGAAACCGGGACTGGGACAATCAGTGTAGCCCTATGCGTTGGCCGGGCTTCCTTGCCCGGTTTGCGATCAAGCGATCATTTCGACTTTTCCGGTGCTCAAACGATAGACGCCACCGACTATCTTCAACTTTCCTTTTCCAAGTGCCTCAGTAAGCAGTGGCGTGGCATTGTTGAGACTCTGGACCGAGTCTTTGACGTTTTGCGCGATGGCATTTTCCATCAGATGGCCGGGTTGCTTGAGCACCTTTTCGATTGAGGGTTTGAGCGCCTCAGTCAGTTTCGGAATGTGCCCGGGGAACACGGTTTGATCTTTAATCGCTTTGATCCCTGCCTCGATGGCGCCACAGCTTTCGTGACCCAGCACCAGGATCAGCGGGGCGCCGAGTACGGCGACGGCGTATTCAAGGCTGGCCAGTCCTTCTGCGGTGACGAAGTTGCCTGCTACACGTATGGCGAAAAGATCGCCGCGTGCGGTGTCGAACGCATACTCGGGAGCGATCCGTGAGTCGGAGCAACTAAGCACCGCGACAAACGGGTTCTGGCCAGATACCAACGCTTCGCGCTCATCCTTGAAATCATGGGTTTGCGAATTCCCGCTCACATACCGCTCATTACCAGCTATCAATCGCTGCAACGCCTGCTCGGGGTCGATTGCGTTTTGAGGTTTTGGAGGCGTAGAGGTTTTCTCGGCTGCCGTGGCAAGTTTGCCTGGCAGGGTGCCGGCGAGCAGCAGGGCGCCTGCTCCAAGTCCGGCAATACGAAGAAAACGACGACGATCAGTTGAGTTTGAAGAGGAAGTTGAATCACATGATTTACACATGATGGTGTGTACTCAGGTCAACTCAGTGGATGTAACTACTGTTGGCAAACTGGCGTAATTTTCGGCGCCAGAACCCTGAAGTTTAGTTGACCTGATCCCTTATGTTTTTTGCGCAACCGTGGCGGATGGCCCATTTGTCCGCGCCTTGGTTGTTGCCTGGCGCGGCTTCAAGCGGGAGACGCCAACCAGCACCAGGGCCAGGCCGATAATTTGATAGATCGAAACCTCTTCGCTCAGCACTGCCCAGGACGCAAACACCGTCAACACCGGCCCCAGGTTTCCGACGGCAGCAGTATGCGTAGCGCCCATGCGCTGGATCGCCAGCGCCACCCAATAGATAGGCAACACGGTGGAGACCAGGGCCATCAAGGCGGCATACACCCACACCGAACCCGGCAATTGCCAGAGCACGCTGAAATCGGCAACCAACAGGTAATGCACCAGAACCATCACCGCCGAAGCGCCGCCAGCCAATCCGGCCAGGCGCATGGAACTCATGCGCTTGAGCATGATGCCGGTGCCCGAGTAATACAGCGCATAGGTCACCGCACTCGCAAACACCCACGCCGCGCCTAGCATCACCTGACCACCCAGGCCGGCAACGCTGACGTCATGCACGAAGGCGATGCCCAGGCCCAAATAGCACAAACCCATCGCCGCCAGCGTGCGCAGGGTAGGGCGCTCTCGCAGGGCAATGGCTTGAAAGATCAATACCAGGGTCGGGTAAATGAACAGAATCAGCCGCTCGAGGCCGGCGCTGATGTACTGCAGACCATAGAAGTCGAACAAGCTCGCCAGGTAATAGCCGAACAGCCCCAAGAGCATCACCCGCACACCATCACCGAGACCCAGCGGCGCGTTGCTTGGGCCGCGGCTGGCCCATACCAGCCAGGCAAAAAGCGGCAATGAAAGCCCCATGCGCATGGCCAGCAGGGTAATTGCATCCACCTGGCTGTCAGCGTAGGACAGCTTGACGAAAATCGCCTTGAGGCTGAAGCCCAATGCCGACAACACCGCAAACAGGCTGCCGTTCTGGACACAACGCTGGAACAATCCACGCAAACGATTCATTGGCGGCCTGATAAAGAAGGTTCATTGGGGTTATTCTAAAGTGAACGCCGTTGGCGCAGAATCGCATTTCTACGAACGTGGCCTTCGCCAAAAGAGAAACCTTGTGCATTTTGATCTTGCTGATTTGCGCCTGCTCACGGCCATTTCCACTTCCGGCAGCTTGAGCAAGGCCGCCGCCAGCATCCCGGTTGCCGTCTCAGCCGCCAGCACGCGACTGCGCCTGCTGGAAGCGCGCTGTGGCGTCATCCTGTTCACCCGCAAGGCCGACGGCATGCAGCTCACCCCGGCCGGCCGCCTGGTGCTGGAAGCAGCCGGCAGCGTGCTGGCCGAAGCGCAAAAGCTGCAAGACACACTCAAGGAACTTGCCGGACAGCGCCGTATCACTTTGCGGCTGGCCGCAACCACCGTGACCACCAGCAGTCTGTTACCTGCGGTGCTGGGAAAGTTTCTTGCCGACTATCCCGAGGTTGACTTGCAGTTGAGCGAATTCAGAAGCGCGGACGTGATGCGTGCGGTGCTTTCTGGTGAATGCGAGATAGGTGTGTTTGATGGCAGTGTCATCAGCGATGGGGTGATGTCATTGCCCTTTTGCAATGAACGCTTGGTGATGCTGGTGCCTCATGAGCACCCTCTGGCCGAGCGCGAGCAGACCCGCTTGCGCGACGCCCTGGGCTATCCCTTCATCGGCATGCCGGCCGAGCGGGCCATGCAGCGCTTTGTCGAAGAGCGGGCCATCAAGGAAGCCATGCCCCTGCATATTCGCGTGCGTGCGCCGAGCTTCGAAGCCATCGCCCAATTGGTTGCCCAACGGGCTGGTATTGCCATGCTGCCGCAGGCCATTGCGCTGCGCATGGAGCAGGAGCTGCCGGTACGCATGGTATTACTCGAAGAGGGGTGGGCCACCCTTGAACTGCGCTTGTGCATTCGGGGATGGGCGTCGCTCAGCAGTCACGGTCGTCAGTTAGTCAACTTTTTATCTGGGCGTAGTGATTGAGTGCAAAGGTCGGTGCGGTCAGGGCTAGGTGCTGGCGCTTCTTTTACTAGGAATGCAAAGAATGCCGTACCGCTTGTCGGTGTCCGTCTGGCTGTGTCGAAACAGTGCGCTGTGAATCGACTACTGCATAGATCGAACGGATCGCTTCAATCCCTGCACAGGAGAACACGCTATGTCTTATGTCGATGGTTTTGTGATCGCCGTACCTACTGCCAATCGGGAGCAATTCAAGCAGCATGCCGAGGAAGCGGCGGTGGTGTTCAAGGAGTGCGGCGCCCAGCGCGTTATTGAGTGCTGGGGGGATGATGTACCTGACGGCAAACTGACTTCGTTTCCGATGGCGGTCAAATGCAAACCAGATGAAACCGTGGTGTTTTCCTGGATTCTATGGCCGTCTCGACAGGTGCGTGATGCCGGGATGAAGAAAATGATGGAAGACCCACGCCTGCAGCCGGACAAGAACCCGATGCCGTTTGATGGGCAGCGGATGATCTTTGGTGGCTTCAACATTTTGGTGGATGTGTAGCAATGCCGGTGCAAGGCACTGACGGTGGGGAACAGCAGAATGAGGGTAAACATCTACAGCAACCAGAACTTTCCAGTACGGACTCTGGTGCCTAAATTGGCCTGAGTTCGACTACAGAGCGGTGATTGTTTCAGCGCCCCTCATGCTGACGCCGGTAAGCGCCCGGCTGTACACCCATGGCCTTGCCAAAGGCGCGGGTAAAAGCCGCAATAGATTGATAGCCCACGCTAGCGCATACCTGTTCGACTGTGTTGTGAGCCTTGAGCAATTGGCAGGCATGGCGCATGCGCAGCGCCAGCAACACTTGTCCAGGCGATTGCCCGGCCAGTTCGCTGAAACGTTTGAAGAAGGCCGAGCGCGACAGGCCGGTGCAGGCTGCCATGCTTTCCAGCGGCCAGGGCTGCTCCGGGTGTGCGATCAGTTGCTCTACCAGCGCAGCGAACTGCGGGTGGCGCGCCAGGGTTACCAGACCGGCCATTGGCAGATCAGCTTGGACTTGCTGGCGCAGCACATAGAGAAACAGCAAATGACTCAGGCGTTCGAGTAAGGCCGAGGAGGGCGCGGGCTGGCGCTGGCATTCAGCGAGGATCAGCTCGAACAGAGCGGTTGCGGCGCTCAACGCCGGGTCCCCGGCACGCAGGATAATCCAGTCGGGCAGGCCGTCGATGATCAGCGACGAGAGCCCAGGCTGAAAGTGAAAGAATCCGCACACCAATCCCACGCCGTCGTTGGCCCCGCTGTCCAGCGGCAGCATGGCCATGCGCGGTTGCTGCAGTGCCAGTTCGCAGTCGCCAGTGCCAGAAAGCCGGTATTCAAGGTCGCGCAGCAGGAACACGGCATCACCGGCCTCAAGGGCCAAGGCCTGGGGCTGACTGGCGATATGCAGCCAGCAATGTCCTTGCACCACGAGGTGAAAGCTGGCCCGTGCCAAACCGTGGGTGCTGGCGTGCCAACCACCGCAGTAGCGCCCGACATGGAACAGGCTGGCGTCTAGCTCAAGGCTTTCTAATAACCAATCGACAACAGGGCTGGATGAAATCATCTAATGGAAAGACTCAGGAGCAAGTAATAGCGACTCTAGAATATGGAAGGTATTTCTTATAACCAACAGACTTGTGCGACACCCTAGTATGCAGGAGACCACACCATGTCGCGCGTTACTCTACACACGCTGCAAAGCGCCCCTGAAGCTGCTCGCCCTTTTCTAGAAAATGCCCAGAAAAATTCCGGCTTCATTCCCAACCTGCTGGGCGTATTGGCCAATGCCCCGGCCGCGCTGGAAACCTACGTTACCGTTTCTGCCCTCAACGGCAAGGCTGAACTGAATCTGGCCGAGCGCGAAGTGGTGCAACTGGTGGCGGCCACCAATCACGGTTGCGACTTCTGCGTGGCCGGCCATACGGCTGTCGCCCTGAACAAGGCCAAACTGCCGCAAGAGGTGGTCGACGCCCTGCGCGCCCGTGGCGAACTGCCGCAGGAAAAACTCGAAGCCCTGGCCGCGTTCACCCGTGAAGTTATCGCTACCCGCGGCAATGTGAGTGATGCCGCGTACAGCGCTTTTCGCGACGCTGGTTATGGTGAAGGCCACGCTCTGGAGGTGATTCTCGGCGTGAGCCTCGCCACCCTGTGCAACTTTGCTAATGTGTTTGCCCAGACGCCGCTCAATGATGAGCTGAGCAAGTACCGCTGGCAGCCTTCGGCATAACGATCCCTGGGCGCCGGCGCAGGCTGGCGCTTTTTTTAAAGGAGTAAACGACATGCTCGATCCTGCATTGGTCACGTGGCTGGATGCACAGGCCGAAGCCCTCGATCTGGGGCACTGCGATCCGCAGGAAGTGCTGGGGCAACTGGCGGCAGCACAGGTGTTGCGTGTTGGCATTGATCCAGCCCAGGGCGGCAGCGCTGGCTCGGTGGCCGACGCGGTGGAAGCCGTCGCCAATGTGGCTAGCCATTCACTGGCTGCAGCCTTTGTGTTCTGGGGCCAGCGCGCCTTCATCGAATACCTGTTGCACAGTCCCAACAGCACCTTGCGCGAGCGTCTGCTGCCAGGCCTGCTCAGCGGCGAACTGGCGGGCGCTACCGGACTGTCCAACGCCATGAAGTATCTATCCGGTATTGAAGCATTACAGGTCAGGGGGCTTGCCGATGAGCAGGGCTGGACCCTTGAGGGTCGCTTGCATTGGGTGACCAACCTGCGCAAAGGTGGCTTTGTAGTGGCTGCGGCGATTGAACAAGAGAGCGCTCCACCCTTCGTGCTGGCCATCCCCGACAGCGCAGCTGGGCTTTCGCGCTCGGATGATCTGCAGTTGATGGGGCTGCAATCGAGCAATACCGCGGCCTTGAACTTCGAACAGGTAGCCGTCAGCAGCGACTGGCTGCTGCATGAGAATGCCAGGCAATTTCTACCGGCGGTTCGTCCTTCGTTCCTGGGCCTGCAATGTGGCATGGCCGTCGGCCTGGCACGCCGTTCGTTAAACGAAGTCGAAGCGCATCTGCAGGGCACGCGTTCGCTTCTCGGCGAGACCTTGAGTGGGTTGCAGGAGCGCCTGGAGAGCACTGTTGCCGAGTTGAAGAATGGCTTGCTCGATGGTCGCTTCCTGGCCCAGCCCGCGGCCTTGTTCAACGTGCGCATCACCTTGGCTGAAACTGCCGCCGCTGCCGTGCAGCTTGAGCTGCAGGCCAGCGGTGGCAAGGCTTACTTGAGGGCGTATGGCGCAGGTTTTGCGCGGCGTTGGCGTGAGTCGGCATTCGTGCCGATCGTTACCCCGAGCCTTGTGCAATTGCGAGCCGAACTGCAGCGCCAGGCGTCGGCTGTATGACCCAAGTATTGCTCGAAGCCCACGCAATCAGTCTTGGTTACCCGCGTGAGCAAGGCTGGCAAAGTGTGCTGGAGGACTTCGACCTGCAACTGGCACCGGGTGAGGTGATCACCCTTCTCGGCCCCAGTGGTGTGGGTAAGTCGAGCCTGCTGCGGGTGCTGGCTGGGCTGCAGCAGGCACGCAGTGGCAGCGTCAGCCTGCTGGGTGAGCCGCTGCAAGGGCCGCACCCACGCTTGGCTGTGGCCTTCCAGGACCCCAGCCTGTTGCCTTGGCTGAGCCTGGAAAAGAATGTCGCCTTCGGCCTGGATTTCGCCCGCCAAGCGAAGATTACTGCCAGCGAGCGGCGCAAGCGGATCGATCACGCCATTGAAGCAGTGGGTTTGCAGCATGCCCGCGAACAGTATCCGGCGCAGCTTTCCGGGGGCATGGCCCAGCGCACCGCGCTGGCCCGTTGCCTGGCGCGACAACCGCAGGTGCTGCTGCTCGATGAACCTTTCGGCGCCCTTGATGAAGTGACGCGCGCCGACATGCAACAACTGCTGCTGCAACTGATCGCCCAGCACAATACTGCGGCGATCCTGATTACCCACGATATCGACGAAGCCTTGCTGCTGTCCGATCGCGTGCTGCTACTGGGCAACCACCCGGCGCGCACCCTCGGCCAATGGCACATCGACCTGCCGCAACCTCGCGAGCAGCGGGTCGAGGAACTGGGCGCGTTGCGTATCGACATCCTCAAAACCCTTCGGCGGGCCAGCCGCACACCTGAACCTACTCCTGAACCTTTGCCGCTGCCGTCGGAGACTGCCCATGTGCCTGGACGACTTCACCCACACTCGTCGTGACTTCATCAAACTCAGCGCCTTGCTGACTGCTGGCGGTGCCATGCCGCTGCTGAGCAGCCTGCAGGCACGGGCGGCCAGCGATCCGGATGCGCCAGTGCGTATCGGCTACTTGCCCATCACCGATGCCACCCCTTTGCTGGTGGCGCACAACAACGGCCTGTTCGAGGCCGAGGGCATCAAGGCCGAGCGGCCGGTGCTGTTGCGCAGTTGGGCACAGGTGATCGAGGCGTTCATTTCTGGTCAGGTCAACGTGATTCACCTGCTGTCGCCGATGACCGTATGGGCGCGCTATGGCAGTAAGGTGCCGGCCAAGGTGGTGGCCTGGAACCATGTCGGTGGCTCGGGTCTGACCGTGGCCCCGAATATTACCGAGGTCAAGCAACTCGGCGGGCAAACCGTAGCGATTCCGTTCTGGTATTCGATTCACAACGTTGTGGTGCAGCAGCTGTTCCGTGATCACGGCCTGACCCCGGTGTCGAAACCGACCAGCGCCGAGCTTGCGGCCAACGAGGTGAACCTGGTGGTGCTGCCGCCGTCGGATATGCCGCCGGCATTGGCCAGCAAGCGTATTGCCGGCTACATCGTCGCCGAGCCCTTCAACGCCCTGGCCGAAGACCTAAAGGTGGGTCGGGTGCAGCGCTTTACCGGTGACATCTGGCGCAATCACGCCTGTTGCGTTGTGTTCATGCACGAGCATGACCTCAACAACCGCCCGGAGTGGTCGCAGAAGGTCGTCAACGCCATTGTCAAAGCCCAGCTGTGGACGCGGGATCATCGCGCCGAAGCAGCGGCGCTGTTGTCCAAGGCGGGTCCCAACCGCTATACCCCACACACGCCGCAGGTGCTCAGCCAGGTGTTGGCACCGTCTGCCGAAGCGCGGGCCCGCTATATCGCCAGTGGTGCAATTGAACATGCGCAGTGGGACGAAAAACGCATCGACTTCCAGCCCTATCCCTTCCCCAGTTATACCGAGGAATTGGTGCGACGCTTGCAAAACACTTTGATTGAAGGTGACAAGGGCTTTCTCGCCGGTCTTGATCCGCAGCAGACTGCCCGCGACCTGGTGGATGACCGCTTCGTGCGCAACAGCATCGAGGCGGTCGGTGGACTGAAGGCTTTCGGTTTACCGGACAGCTTCGAGCGTAACGAGGAGTTCGCGATCTGATGGGTAAGCATCTATTGCATGGTGCGCTGGGTGCGGGCGGTTTGCTCGGGTTATTACTGCTGTGGTGGTTGGGTGTGCACCTGTTTGGCGAAGTCGATGGCCTGTCGGCGCGGTTCTCGCCCCAGGCCACACTCACCAGCCTGGTGGAGCTGCTGGGGCAGGGCGAGGTCTACGAGCATGTGTGGGTCAGCCTCAAGCGTATTCTGGTGGGCTTGGCGTTGGCGTTGCTGATCGGTGTGCCGCTGGGTTTGTTGGTGGGCAGTTATCGCCACCTTGAGTCGGCCACTACGCCCGCGTTCCAGTTCCTGCGCATGATCTCGCCGCTGTCGTGGATGCCTGTGGTGGTGATGTTGATGGGGGTGGGCGATCAGCCGATCTACTTCCTCCTGGCCTTTGCTGCGTTATGGCCGATTCTGCTCAATACTGCCGCCGGTGTGCGCCAACTCGATCCGCGCTGGCTGCAACTGAGCCGTAGCCTCAGTGCCACCCGCTGGGAGACGTTGTGTAAGGTGATTATCCCGGGCGTTATTGGCCATGTGCTTACCGGGGTGCGCCTGGCGATCGGTATTCTGTGGATCGTGCTGGTGCCATGCGAAATGCTCGGGGTGAGTGCCGGCCTGGGCTACTTCATTCTCGATACCCGGGATCGCCTGGCGTACTCGGAGTTGATGGCCATGGTGCTGCTTATCGGGGTGCTGGGGTTCATGCTTGATGCCTTGGCCCGCGGCTTGCACCGGCGCTGGGTCCATGCCTGAGCGGTAGGCAATGTGTGATGGGTAGCGGGGCAAGTTCACCTTGGGCGCATCGGTTCGGCGCGTCAGAGGCGGGCTTGCCCCGCGTTTGGTTCGATTATTCGATTTCCAATGGCTGCTTTAGTTGTTATGTTATTACATAATTCATAAGGAGCTCCCATGAACTACTTCCCAGGAAGGCTGCCGCTCGGCCTGTCTGCCTCGTTGCTCGCGCTGCCAGCTGCTGCGGCCGAGCCTGTTTTGCTCGACACCTTGACGGTGAGTGAGCGTCAATTCCAAGAGTCCGCCAATGGTCCCGTACAGGGCTATCGCGCCAACCGCTCGAGTACGGCAACCAGAACCGATACCGATATTCGCGACACTCCCCAAAGTATTGCCGTGGTACCGAGCCAGGTGCTTGAAGACCTCAACACCACCCGTATCGACCGCGCACTGGATTTTGCCGGTGGGGTGAGCCGACAAAACAACTTTGGTGGGCTGACCTTCCTCAATTACAGCGTGCGTGGCTTTACCACCAGCGAGCTGTACAAGAACGGCTTTGCGGTTAACCGTGGCAGCTACAGCGCCCCGGACACCTCCAATATCGAACGCATCGAAGTGCTCAAGGGGCCGGCGGCCAGTTTGTACGGCCGTGGCGACCCGGGTGGCCTGGTGAACATTGTCACCAAGCGCCCCCAGGCCGATGCGTTCACTCACTTCAAGGCCAGCGCCGGAAGTTGGGACCGATACCGCAGCAGCCTGGATGTGAATACGCCATTGAGCGACGACGGCCGCGTGTTATCGCGGGTTAATCTGGCGGTGGAGGACAACGGCAGTTTTCGTGATTACGTTGGCAGTGAACGACGCATCGTCAGCCCGTCGCTGAGCTGGCAGTTGAGCCCGGACACGCTGCTGTCGATCGACAGTGAATTTTCGCGCACCGAGTCGGTGTTCGACCGTGGTGTTCCGGCAGTCAACAACGCGCTTGGCGCTGTCAGTCGCTCGGCCTTCTTTGGCGAACCCAACGATGGGCGCATCCGCAACGACAACCAGACATTGGACCTGACGTTGGAGCACTACCTCAACGACAGTTGGAAGTTGCGTCTGGCCAATCATTACACGCAGGGTCGACTCAAGGGCAACAGTTCCGAGCCTCAGCGGCTGGTGGGTACTACGCTGAGCCGCTTCTATCGAGAGCGTGATTTTGAATGGAATGACTCCATCACCCAGGCGGAACTGCATGGCCAGTTCGATTTTGCCGGGTGGCAGCACCAGAGCCTGATTGGCCTTGAGTACGAAAACTACCGCAACAGCCAGAAGTATCCGCAGAGCGCCACGTCACTGGCGTATGGGCTGGACATCTATAACCCGGTGTATGGCAAACCCAAGCCACCTCTGACCCGAGCCAATGACTTCTTCGAGAGCACGCAGAGCTACGCGCTCAACCTGCAAGATCAGATCACCTTCACCGACCGCTTGCGCGGCCTAGTTGGAGTGCGTCTGGAACACATCGAACAGACGGCGCAAAACCGTAGCAGTCGCGTGAGCAATACCCAGGAAAAAGACGTCGCCACGCCGCGCGTAGGGTTGCTGTATCAACTCACGCCTGAGGTCGGTGTGTTTGCCAATGCCTCGACTTCGTTCAAGCCCAACGGTATTGGCACCCAGGGGCAGGTGTACAAACCGGAGAAGGGACTGGGTTATGAAACCGGGCTCAAACTGGACTTGTTCGACAGCCGCTTGGGCGCAACCCTGGCACTGTTCCAGATCGATAAGGAAAACGTCATCACCACCGACGCCTTTGGCGACAGCATCGCTGCCGGCAAGGCGCGCAGCCAGGGCGTTGACGTACAGTTCAGTGGACAGCTCAGTGATGCCGTGCGACTGATCGGTGCTTACGCCTACATCGATGCCGAGGTCACCAAAGGCGATGCCAACTTGCCGAAGGGTAGCGACCTGCTGGGTATCCCCCGGCACAGCGGTAGCCTGATGGCGGTGTATGCGTTTCAGGACGGCCTGTTGCAGGGCTCCGATGTGGGTGCTGCGGCCAACTACGTAGGAGACCGTTCCGGTCAGGCAGGTAGCAGCTTTCGCTTGCCAAGCTACAGCACTCTCGATCTGCTGGCACATTACAAGGTCAACGAAAGCGCTACCGTGGGCCTGAACCTGAACAATGTGTTCGACCGCAAATACTACGAGCGTGGATACAACGCAGTCTGGAACTTGCCTGGAGAACCGCGCAATTTGATGGTCAGCTTGAGCCTGGCGCTTTGAGGGGGCTATAGTCGGGCGCTTGAACATTTTGCCAAAGGAAGGCCGGCCATGAGCGACTCGATGGACCTGAATCGCCGCAGTTGGGATGAACGAGCTTCTTTGCACGCAGCCTCTGAAGAGTATGAAGTCGGCAAGTTCATTGCCGACCCTCGGCACCTGTCGCAAGTGGTACGTTTCGACCTGCCGCGCCTTGGCGATATCAGCGGTTTGCGCGCCGTACATCTGCAGTGTCATATCGGTACGGATACCTTGTCGCTGGCGCGCTTGGGGGCGCAGATGAGCGGGCTGGATTTTTCCGCGCAATCGCTGGCACAGGCCCGTGCCCTGGCCCAGCGTTGCGACCAGCCAATCGAATACGTCGAGTCGGATGTCTACGCAGCCGATACGGTGTTGGCCCCGGGTGCTTTCGACCTGGTCTACACCGGCATCGGCGCCTTGATCTGGTTACCCAGCATCGAGCGTTGGGCGCAAACGGTCGCGACGTTGCTCAAGCCGGGAGGGCGCTTGTTCTTGCGTGAAGGTCATCCAATGCTGCTGGCGGTCAATGAGGATTACCAGGATCGATTGGTGATCGAGTACCCCTATTTCGAGCGACAAGCGCCGATGGTCTGGGACAGCGACCAGACCTATGTCGAAACCGACACAGCGCTTAGCGAAACGGTCACCCATGAGTGGAGTCATGGCCTGGGTGAAGTGGTTACTGCCTTGTTGCGCCAAGGCATGCAGATCACCGCGCTGGTGGAACACGACAGTATTCCCTGGGAGGCCTTGCCGGGACAGATGAGTAAGAACTCGGCCGGAGAGTGGTCGCTGGATAAAGACCCCTGGCGTCTGCCCCTGAGCTATACCCTGCAGGCGGTAAAGGCGGGCTGATCAGCGCACGGCTTTACTGCGCTTTTGCCCGCGGTTTGCGTGGCGCTTTCGCCGCAGTTTTACCTGTTGCGGTGCTGCGTTTGCGCTTTTTCTTCCAGGGTGTTTTCGGCACCGCCGGGCCACTGATGGTCAGGCTCAATCCAGCGCAACGCTCCACTTGCTTGCTCATCCAGGCGGACTGTTTGGCGACAAACTCTTCCAGGCTCATCTCTCCGCTCTGGACCATGTCCAGCGCTTGTTCCCAGATGGCCGTGGTACCAGGGTCGGCAATCGCCCGGGGTACCGCGTCGATCAGACTGAACGCAGCGGGTGTAGCACTCAGCGCCTTGCCCTGTTTGACCAGGTAACCACGGTCAAGCAGGCCCTGAATAATGCCTGCGCGGGTGGCTTCGGTACCGATGCCGGTGGTGTCCTTGAGCTTTTGCTTGAGGCGTGGGTCATCCACCAGCTTGGCCACGTTTTTCATGGCCTTGATCAAGTCGCCTTCGGTGAAGGGTTTCGGCGGTTGGGTCCACAAGTCCTTGAGGTTGACCTCGGCTACTGCGCAATCCTGACCTTGATGCAAGGCGGGCAACACCTGGGCAATCGGGGCTTCGCGACCTTTGGCCGGGGTCAAGGCTTCAGGCAGGGCGCGGCGCCAGCCCGGTTCGACAATCTGCTTGCCCACTGCGCGCAAAGCCTGGCCTGCGCAATCAAAGTCGGCCTGGGTGCGGTCGTACTCGTGATTAGGCAGGAACTGCGCCAGGTAGCGGGCGCGAATCAAGGTGTAGACCGCCTTGTACTTGGGTGGCAAGCGCGAAGGATCGCTCGCTGCTGCGGTGGGAATAATGCCGTGGTGGGCGCTGACCTTGGCATCGTTCCAGGCCCTTGAGCGGCGTTGGGCCTGCAGGTGCTGTTGCAGCGGCGCCAGGCTGGAGTCGGCGCGCAGCAAGGCACCGAGGATGCTCGAAGCTTCGGCGTGCTGGCTCAATGGCAGATAGCCGCAATCACTGCGCGGGTAGGTGATCAGCTTGTGGGTTTCGTAAAGCGCCTGGGCAATGTCGAGGGTTTCCTGGGCGCCGAGACCGAGTTTTTTTGAGCACAGCTCCTGCAAGGTGCCGAGGTCGAAGGGCAGGGGAGCCGCTTCGCGCACGCGTTCGGTAGCAACTTTGATCACCCGCGCACAGTCGGCATTGCTGAGCGCGGAGGCAGCCTGCTGCGCCAGTGACTGGTTCAGACAGCGGCCCTGGTCATCACAGGTGTCTTCGCTGGCGCGCCATTGTGCAGTGAAGCGCGTTCCGGCACTGTCGAGCACCACATCAATGGCCCAGAATGCTACCGGCACGAAGTCGGCGATGCTGCGGTCACGGTCCACTACAAGACGTAATGTTGGCGTTTGCACCCGACCTACGGGCAGAACACCCTGGTAGCCAGATCGACGGCCGAGCAGAGTGAACAAACGGCTCATGTTCATACCGATCAGCCAGTCCGCGCGTGAGCGGCCCAATGCCGAATGGTAAAGGCTGAATGTCTCGTTACCTGGCTTGAGAGCAGCCAAGGCCTTGCGGATCGATGCATCATCGAGTGCCGACAGCCACAGGCGGCGAATCGGCCCACGGTAGCGGCAATGCTCAACCAGCTCCCGGGCAATCATTTCTCCCTCGCGGTCGGCATCGGTTGCGATCACCAGTTCTCGGGCCTCTCCCAGCAGGCGTTTGACAGCTTTGAACTGACTGGCGGTTCTGGGTTTTACCAGCATCTTCCACTGGCTTGGAATGATTGGCAGATCAGCCAGTACCCAACGTTTGTAGCGAGCGTCGTAGCTGTCGGGCGGGGCGGTTTCCAGCAGGTGGCCGATGCACCAGGTGACGGTGACATCAGTGCCAACCCAGCAGCCATCGCCGCGGCGGTTGGCGCCGAGAACCTTGGCAATGTCCTTGGCCTGGGAGGGCTTTTCGCAAAGAAACAGACGCATACCGGCGTTGAAGTCATTCTATGGCTGGAGTGAGGCATAGAATGCGCAGGATTGACTGGGCTGGCAAGCTTTATCTGTATGTATATACAGTCAAGTGTTTCTGCAAAAGATGTTCACCCACAGCGGTCGGTCTTGCGCGCCAGAACCGACCAGCTATGCCAGTGTTTGCGTTTACCAAGCAGGGTTTGTCCTGGTTGATTGTGCTCGTATACATCGAGCACCTCGAAGCCACGCATTAGTTGCTCGACCTGCTCATATTCATGAACGCTCAAATCATTAGGCTGTAGTTGCGCCCAACTGTCTTCGGGCCCCATGAAATGACCACAGAACACGCCATTGGGCCGCAAGGCGTGGACTATTTTCTGCCAGACCGCGGGGAAAACCTGAGGAGGGCAGAAGAACAGGCTGGAGCAAGCGGTGATCAGATCGGCTTGCGGGTAATCGAAGGCGTCGAAGCTGCTTTGGTGCACCTTTAGTCGAGGATGCGCATTGAGGTCCTGCAGGTGGGCCAGTGCATTGGCATCTTGATCGAAGGCATGAACAACGAAGCCTTGCTCAAGCAGGTAACGGCTATCTCGACCTGCACCGCAACCAACGTCAATTGCCCTGCTTCCGGCAGCCCAGTAGCACTGTTCAACAGCCTGCCTTAGGTGTGCATATACAGGGATTTTTTGAGCGGCGAGGTGGTAGTTGGCTTGGCTTGAGATTTCGTCGTTCATCGTTGATGGGGTTCCGGGTCATGCGCAGGCTGTTTGGCGAGAATGAAACTGCTTAATGCCTGCATAAGGCCTTTGGCCAATGGTAGTTGCGGGTTGCTATAGGCGGCAAAATTGGCCTGCCGATCATCAACAGGCACATCCTTGAGCACATGGTTAGCGTGCTCAAGGATCACCAGGTGAGCATCTTGCTTCGCTGCCTTGAGCAAATTTGCGTCGGTTTGCGTTATCTGCAAATCCTGGCCACCCTGCACAATCAGGACCGGTTGGGGGGTGCGGGCAATGAGTTGTGCCGGGTTGCGAGCCAGCTCACTGATAAGCAAGCTTTGCACCTCTCGGCGCATGATTGGCTGCAGCGCCGGTACTATGTGTTGGTCTTCCACTGGCTCGCCGGCTTTCAGACGGCGCAGTATTGAAGACGCAGGCGCGACGAGCGAGGTGTATTCAGGGTGTCTTTGCAGTTGCTCGACCATTACTTGATCGAGGCTGCGCCCCGCAGTGGCGACGAGGACCACGCCGTGGATAGTTGGGTTGTCCTGTGCCGCCAGCAGGGCGATCAAGCCACCTTGGCTATGGCCCAATATCCAGATCGGGGTGCCAGGCAAGCGCTGGCGCAACAGGTCTGCCCAGGCTCGCACGTCGCTGGCGTAATCTTCAATAATGATTTGGCTAATATCGACAATCGCTCCGGCGCTGGCACGCACCGCGCGCTTGTCGAAACGCAAACTGGCAATTCCCTGTGTAGCCAAGCCTTGAGCCAGCATCTTGTAGGTCCAGGGGGTGAGGCCAGTTTCACGACTGTTGCCGTTGCGATCGGTGGGGCCGGAGCCCGCAACAATGATCACTACCGCAGCATTGCGCTCGCTGGAGAGCAAGCTGCCCGCAAGCGGCCCTTGAGGGCCTGAAATCTGGATCGCTGTTTCTTTCATTGATGCAGCAGCGGTGAGAGGCAGCGAGAGAGCCAGCACGGCTGCGAGTTCCTTAATCCGTTGCATCTCCACCGCGACTCCTGTCAGGTGCTAGTAGCAATTCTCATTATTGATTGTGTGAGCGCACAGGACTGTAGAGGTAAAGGAAGAGAGGTGCAAGACGGTTGCCGTCACCCAGCCTTGCGCAGGGTCAGGTTGATCCGCAGGCTGCCCAACTGGGGATGTGCGCCGGCTTTGAGCGGCAATACCCCATGAAAGCGCAGCCGATCATCGCCACCCCAGACCAGTACATCGCCGTGGCGTAGACCAATACGCTGAGTGGGTTCACTACGGCTATGCCCACCCAAGAGGAACACTGCGGGCAACCCCAGCGACACCGACACGATGGGTTGAGTGAAGTCGCGCTCGTCGCGGTCTTGATGCAGGCTCAAGCGATTGCCGGGGCGATAGCAGTTGACCAGGCAGGCATCAGGCTGGAAGTCAGTGAACCCGGCCACCAGCGCTGCACGACTGGCCAGTTCTAGTAGTACACCAGGCAATTCCGGCCACGGGCGATTGCTCAGCGGATCGACCGGGCTGTAGCGGTAGCCCTGGCGGTCACTGACCCATCCCAACGCGCCACAGTTAGTTAGCCCAACCGCCATTTTCAGGCCACCTGGTGTCAGCATGTGGCGAAACGGAGCCTGAGCGACCACGTGACGCAACAGAGGGAGCATCACCTCAACCTGGGGCAAGGCAAACCCGGGCAAAACAACAGCCTGCGCGGCAACCCACTGGGGCGGCAGCGGGCTTTCGGGGTCGAAAAGATCCAGTTCGGTTTGCATGGTCGACGACAGTTGATCAGGCAGGCAGAGGGGGAGGCACTATGATAAGACCCTTTTGCAGTGGTGCGTGACCTTGGTTTCAGGGGTATGGTCCGTGTACCCAGGCTCGTCGTGCCGTGTTGAGGAAAAAAATAAACTTTTTGAATTCAAGGGCTTGCCAGCTCAAACGAATGAGTACATAATTGCGTCCATCGAAAACGAGGCAGCTGAAAAGCTCAGCGTTTTCAAGGGGATAGCAGTTGTAATGAGTTATTTCCTTAAAGAGTTGTATATGTTTGAGATCGCTTGTTCAAGGGTTTCGGGCATTTGAGGCCGAGTAGCAAAGTGGTTATGCTCCGGATTGCAAATCCGTCTACGCCGGTTCGATTCCGACCTCGGCCTCCATTATTGAAAGCCCCGCAGATTAACGTCTGCGGGGTTTTTTCATGCCTGCGGATTGTTACGGCCATCTGGGTTTGGGACAAATTTGGGACACCAAAGGAAATTGCGTGTCCCACATGTCCCCGGCAAATTCCGCAGCATGGCCACTTATGAACAGCGTCCAGGCGGCGCATGGCGGGCAAAGATCCGCCGAAAGGGATACCCCCAACTTTCCGGTACCTTTGACACCAAGGCAGAGGCCCAGCGCTAGGCGGCCGAGATCGAGGGTGATATGTCGCGGGCAAGATTCGTTGATATGCGCGAGGCGGAAAGCACGACCTTGACCGAAGCGTTGGATACACAACGACCAACCAGCGGCAAGGCAAGGCAGAGCTCACTGGTGAGTTGATGATTCTGAACTGGACCCCCGATGCACTAGGGGGTGTTCTGAAATAAGCCTTGAGATTTTTCAAGCGGGTTGGGGAAGGTTGCGAGCGTCTAGGAGCAGGGTCGAGATGGGTCGAAAGTAGCTCGATAGAAGCGTCCTGCTACGACCTATAGCGAATGGTCAATTGCTTACTCCAAACCATGGGGACAGGCGGGCGCTAATGCGCCAACTCTGCGTTGGTCTGAACAATTACCGTAGACCCTTTCGCGGCTGCACGGTCTGCTCCACCTGCTCCTCAAACCAATTCAACACTGCTTGGCACGCGGGATGAGCAACACCGCTGTCCCGTAGCCACAGGGCATACACACCGCCGGTCTTCAGTGCTTCGCCGAAGGGCACCACTAGATCACCGCGCACGACAGCGTCGTGGGCCAACATGCGGTCGGTCATGGCGATGCCCAGGCCACGGGCAGCGGCGTCCAGCGCCAGATCGTCGAGGTTGAAAAGCAGGTGCTGGTAGCTGTGCGCCGGCAAGTTCTTCTGCGCCTTGAGCCACAAGTTCCATTCGCCGCGTGAAGTGGAACCATGGATCAGTGAGTGCCCGCCCAGTGCCTCGGCCGAGCAGGGTGGGGCGCGTCCGTCGTTTAGCTGCGCAGCGCACACCGGGATTAAGTATTCGTCGAACAGGGGCGTCAGTCGACGATCGTCTAGGCCGCCAGGCAAGTACAAGACATAGGCATCGCAATCGCCGCCTTCATCCACCAGTTCCCCGCTGACGGTCTCGATGGACAGGGTCAGTCCGGGGTTCACCGCATAGAACGAACTCAGCCGCGGCAATAGCCAGCGTACCGCAAGGGATACAAATATCCGGATGCGGAAAGGACGGTCTAAGGGCGCTGGAGCCAGGCGCTGTTCCAGCGTGCGCAGGGACTTGAGCAGGTCCCGCGCCACCTCGTATACCTCGCGACCGTGCTCGGTCAGCGCTACCTTGCGGCTGGTGCGGTCGAACAGCACTGTCTGGTAGTGCTCCTCCAACTGCTGTATCTGTCGGCTGATCGCGCTCTGAGTCAAGTGCAGCTGGCGGGCGGCTTCAGTGAAGTTGCGGGTGTCCGCCACCTGGACCAGCGCCTGCAGCGCTTGCAGCGAGGGCGTGCGAAGGTTTCTATCCATGCAAATTCCGAATAGATGGATGATTTATTAGCGTTAGAAAGCTCGGCATTATGCCCGTAGATTAAAGGAATGCAGCGGGCTACCGAGTACCTTGTCAATCACGCCTGCGCATCGATTGTGAAGGAGTGACTGACAATGAACAACCACTGTGGCTGGATCGCTCTAGCTGGAGAGTCGCCGGTAAAGCCGCGCCTTGAAGGCACGCAACAGGTCGACTGGCTGATCATCGGCGGTGGCATCACCGGCCTCTCGGCGGCCCATACCCTGGCGCGGCGATTTCCGTCGCAACGGGTGGTGCTGCTGGACCGCCAGCGCGTCGCCCAAGGCGCGTCGGCGCGCAATTCCGGGTTTGTGGTCAGCCACGAGCTGCCTGGCGCTGGCGAACTGATCGGCACGGCCGGCTTCGCCGGCTATCAGGTTGCGTCGCGCATTGGCGTCGCGGCTGGGGAGGAAGTGCGTCGACGCATCGCCGAGCTGAAGCTGGACTGCGAACTCAGTGACAACGGCTACCACTTCGCGGTGCACGAACCGGCGCACCTGCAGCAAGTCGAGAAGGCGCTGGAAACCCTGGCGTCTGTGGGCGCCCAGGTGCAGTTCTTCGAAGGCGCGCCTCTGCAGCAGCGCCTGGGCACGTCGTTTTATGCCCGCGCCATCCACTGCGCGGGTGGCAACGGGCTGATGCAGCCGGCCCGCTACGTCAAAGGTTTGGCCGACAGCCTGCCGGAACAGGTGGAAATCTTCGAGCACAGCGCCGTCACCGACCTGCGCCGTCGCCCCGACAAAGGCTGGACCGCGAAAACCGAAACTGGCGAAGTGCAGGCCCGGCAGGTGCTGCTGTGTGTGGGCGCATTCCTGCCAAGGGTTGGCCTCAAGCGCAGCGGCACCTTCCCACTAGAACTGAGCGCCAGCATCACCCGTCCGCTTACCGAAGGGCATTGGCAGCAGTTGTTCGACGCGCAGGGTTGGGGCGTGCTGTCCACCTTGCCTGGTGGCTGCACCTTGCGCCTGCTGCCGGAGCGCCGGCTGTTGATCCGCAACACCGTGGAATATCGCCACCGCGACATCGATGCCGCTGGCCTGGCCGTGCGCCAGCGCGAACACCTACTGGGCCTGCAGAAGCGCTTCCCGGGCATCACGGAGCAAGATCTCGAATACACCTGGACTGGTCACCTCAGCGGGACTCGCTCCGGCGAGCCGTATTTCGCTCGGGTCGAGGACGGGCTGCATGCCGTGGCTGGGTGCAATGGCTCCGGTGTCGCCCGCGGCACCTTGTGGGGGCGCTTGCTGGTGGATATGGCCATTGGAGCTGACTCGCCCCTACTGGGTGATGTGCTGGGCCAGGCTCGCCCGGGCTACCTGCCGCCACGGCCTTTTTTCGACCTAGGTGCCAGCGTACGCATGGCCTGGGAAGTACGCCGCGCCCAGGGCGAGCGCTGATTTTCCAATTACCTTGCAAACAAGAACAAGAGAGCGAATCCATGATCAAGCACACTTGCGTGGCCCTGTTGTCCTCAGCGCTGCTGGCTACAGCAACGCACGCCGAAGAACGGGTCAATATCGCCAACTGGAGCGGCTATATTGCCGATGACACCCTGGCCGAGTTCAGCCGGCGCACTGGCATCCAGACCACCTACGACCTGATCGACAGCAACGAGACCACAGAAGCCAAGCTGATGACCGGCAACAGCGGTTACGACCTGGTGAGCCCCTCGAACCACTTCCTGCCGCGCCTGATCAAGGCGGGGGCCATTGAGGAGCTGGACCGTAGTCAACTGCCCAACTGGCATAACCTTGATCCGAAGCTGATGAAGATCCTGGAGGCCAGCGACCCGGGCAACCGATACGCGATTCCGTACATGTGGGTGACCACCGGCATTGGCTACAACGTGGAGAAGATCAAGGCGATCTTCGGCAGCACCGAGGTGACCCAATCTTGGGACCTGCTGCTCAAGCCAGAAAACATCCAGAAGCTCAGCCGGTGTGGCGTGGCGTTCCTCGACAACCCAACGCAGATCGTTTCCATCACCCTTAAGGCATTGGGCCTGGATCCGCATAGCGAGAACCCTGAAGACCTGAAGAAGGCTGAGGCGACGTTGCTGGCGGTGCGGCCTTACATCAGTTACTTCCACCAATCTAAGTACGTGAGCGACCTGGCCAACGGCAATATCTGCGTGGCCATCGGTTTCAGTGGCGACGTGTTGCAGGCCATGGGCAGTGCCAAACAGGCCGGGAACGGAGTAGATGTGGGCTACAGCATTCCCCATGAAGGTTCGACCGTGGCGGTGGACATGGTAGTGATGCCGAAGGGGGCTCCGCATCGGCAGAATGGGTCTGCATACTTGAACTACCTGTTGGAGCCTCAGGTGATCGCTAATATCAGCAATGCAGTGAATTACCCGAATGGAAACGCGGCGTCGCTGGAATTCATCAAGCCTGAGTTGCGGGACAATCCAGCGATCTACCCACCGGAATCGATCCTTGATTCGCTATTCCCGATAAAGACTTTGTCGCCGGCCGGTATGCGCTTTAATACCCGATTGTGGACCAGAGTGACGAGTGGAAAGTGATATCACGGCCATCCGCCGCGAGTGAATGCGGCTCTTTTGAAAAAGAGGCCACATCCCACCTCGTCTACTTCTGACATGAGTCAGCAAGATCGACCTGAAGTTTAAGGACAAGCCTGATGTGGACAGGGTCGACAACCTTATCATCAATGGCGCACTGAGCCGCTTGGGTACAGAGTCGCTGGAGCTGGGGATGGCGGTGCCACAAACCGCTGTTCAGTATTGCCCACGAACTCAATGCGCAATGGAAGCTATTGGGCAGTCTCGGCTGGCAGGACTGGAGCGAGTTCGGCAACATCGGCGTTGGAGTGAATGTCGATGCCCTAGGCGTCAGTCGTACTGCCGATCGCGAATATAAAGACACCGGGCATGCCTCTGTCGGTACGCAGTACCAGATCAATCCGCGCCTGCGCTTGAACTTAGGCCTGGGTTACGACAGTTCTGCGGTGGACGACAAACACCGCACGGTCGACAACCCTATGGGCGAAGCCTGGCGGTTGGCTACCGGGGTCAACTATCAAGTTGACCAGGGCCTTGACGTGCACGCCGAGTACACACAGTCTGGTTTGGCGACATGGACGTGGAGCAAACCAAGGCGCGCTCAGGCACCACGTTGTCTGGCACTTATCGCAATGCCGCCCTGCACATTCTCGGTGCCGCTGCCACGTGGCAGTTCTAATGCTGACGTTCCGTGCTCCGTGACGATTCAGCGCAGAAGGCCTCATGCGTTTTTGTCTACGCCTAAGTCAGAGGGGGGATACGGTGATCACGGAGGAAGCTGAGAAACCTCCAGGCGCGACAGTTCCGTTACTTTTCAATGTTGAAGTGATAGAAAGTGGGCTGAACTGGCCGCCCGAAACTTGCACATTTATTCCCGTAAACGCATCTTTGCCGTTTATGGTTAACTTCGAATATAAACTTCCGTCCTTTCTTAGCATCACGCCATTATAATTCGATCTTGATGTTGAAACGGTCACGGTTGTCACACCCTGACAATGCAAATAGAGTTGGGTTGACGCCTTCGCTCCGTCCAATGCGTTGTCTGCTAGACTTTTATGGTCGATGGTAGTATTTCCTGTAATCTTGCAGTCAACCGTCGCGGTGGCAACTGAAATGCATGGGCCGAAATAGCCAATGCCGCCTGCGATGTTGACGCCGGTACGGGCAGAACCAAATCCGACGCAAAGGTCATTGCTGGCGGATTCACTAGGAACTAGAATAGATCCGCTAAAGGGTATACTGAAACCTTGACCTTGGAGGTCTGAAAGAAGTTGGCCCAAATTAGACGAGCCTCGGCGGATGGGGAAACGCCATTCGTAATCCTTTCCTACAGAAAGCATCGATCCAGGTAGCCTCAAACCTAAGAAAATGTGACAAGTAGTCAATTGTAGATCGCTCGATACGCAAGGGCTATAGCCAGTGTCGCCAGTTGTCCAATTTCTTACTTCGAAATAATAACGTACCCCGCCTGATTCATATTTGCTATTTGTTGTGGTGATACTGTAGGCCCGTGCTAGGGGCGCTGCTCCAATCAACAGCAGCGATGCTACGATGGTGCCTAGCGCAGATACGAAAGATTTGTTCATTGAGAGTACTCGTAACTTAAAGCGAAGGTGTGAGGCGCGTCAAAATCAGCTAACCCCATCGCGTGCTCAGCAAGAGTTTCCGGCTGCACTTGCAGGTAAGCATTGAAGCTGAGCAGGTTGTCACCGCTATTCAGAACGCTCATGCGGTGGGTTTTTGTTTAAAGGTAGGGCGGTGCCGCTCGTTGTTTTCAGGGCTACAAACATGCCCTGTACTGTGGCGCTTTAGAGCACCAGAAGCCCCGATGGACCGTTGCTTTCCCACCTGGCTGGGGGTAAGTTAAAACTAGTGTATGGGCGAGTGCAGCAAATCACCCTAGGAAATCTCCTAAGGCTCGTAAGAAGTTTCCTATAAACGCCTTTCAACAGCCGGTTATCGTGCTTGAACTCTGTCGGGCCTCTTTTTGCAAGTAGTGTGAGCATGCCCTCTGCTTAACAGCCATCAATCTTGTTGAAGGCATTGCAGGTAATTGGTTGGAGCCTACCGCACCAAGCTAGGGCGCACCCTACATGAATCTATTCGAAACTCAATGCCATGGTTAATGATGTATCAAGGTCACTTAGCCCGATGGAGCGATGAGCTATCGCCTGGGACCGCTTTGTAAGGCGCGTTGGTGGCCTCTGGGAAAATTCCTACAGATCGTTCGGAAGGATCCTAGATATTGGTGCGGACAGGGCGACTACCATTCCTGATCATCCTTGCAGGTCTAATATTTTGAAAGATAAATTCTTCCATAAGGTTCTAGTATTTATTGTGCTCGGGTTTATGTCGAATGTCACTTGTGCTATCTCGATTGTGTCGACTGGGAGCCAATACGAAGTTGGGGGGAGGCGATTTTTTTTTACGGTTACTGCTTGGGAGGGTGGTGATAAGATATGTAACGATTTAACATTTAGTACATGTGGCGTTAGTATAGTGGGGGCGCAATATAAGGGTTCGGGAAATTGGGAAGATGTAGTGTACAGTTCTGATTACAACTGGCAGCATCTCAAGCCAAATGCTTCGATGGCAGAGGTCCGTAAGCAGTTGGAAGCAAGGGGCGGTTTTTCAATTCCACTTCAAGGGAGCCTATTTGTTCCGAAAGATAGGAAGATATCCAAAAGTTTCTGTATTACTTTTGCCGAGTCAAAATATCAACCGGGAGGTATATCTTTTGTAGTGCCTACGGGGCCATGCGCTCCTGTAATATTGCCAGCGTTGGTTTGCGATATACAGGGGAATCCAATAATAAATCATGGTGATATAAGTGATGCCAAGGTTGAAGGGAATGAAGCATGGACTCATATGTATATAACCTGCACTGGTCCTTCTAGTGTGAATGTCGCTATCGGTGGTAATGACAAAGCAGTGGTGAAACTTAGAGGTGATGAGGGCTTGTACTCAAAAATAACAATTAATAACCAAGATGGCGCAGAAGGAGTTAATATTCCAGCGTCAGAAAATCCTGCAAAGCCGATCCTCGTCAAGTCGACGCTGTTTACCACAGCAGGGAGTGCTCGGCCTGGTGCTTTTTCTGGATTTTCTGTGCTCACGGTCTCTCCACCCTAATCCGTTTCGGTGCAATTATTTACCAAGCTGCACGGCAGCCATTTTGCCAAACTTTCGCAGCCTACGGCAGTGGTATTAAGTTTCCTAATTGCGTTGCCAACTATTTGACAAGGTAGCAATTTTAGAAGTTAATCCCGTTTCGGCGGCTACACTTTATCTGTCTACGCCGGTTCGATTCCGACTTCGTCCTTTGTGATTGAAAGTCCCGCAGACTAACCTCTCCGGGGTTTTTAGTTTTGTGCGGATAGATATGTAGCGATTGATCAAGTTCGTAAGACGGACGTACGGCCATGTTGCATTCGCGATGCCGGTCCCGCACTTCCTTCAGGGCCACCTTGTCTTTTGGTCACGTTCATTTGCGCCGAGGCGAGTGCGCTTGCTTGTAGGTTGTCTGGAGGGCATTCCTTTACCGCGTGATCGGCCAACCCCACGAAAGCACATGGGTTCATTGCTATCAATATTGCGATATTTTCGGGTGGGTTTTCTTCCCAGAAGTGGAATACGGTTCCGGCCACTTGGCGACCTGTGTACTCACACTGCAGGATGTTATTTTCAAGCTGGGTGATTTGGTGGTCGAACCCTCTTTTCATTGGGTTTTCACCGAAGTAGGTACGTGGGATTACCACATGGCTTTCGAGTAACTTGCGCAACCCTCCATTGCGCCCAGACTCCCACTCATCCCATTCCGCCTGGTCTCTTAGGCGTCGGTACATTTCGTACTCTTACAGGCTGGAGCCATCTTGGAGGGCGGCCGCAGCCTGTATCGGATTGGGCGTCATTCCCAGACCGCCGCCGGTCTTGAATCTCAACGCGTTTACCCAGTTGTTGAAGGCCGCCCTGGCGCTTGGAGGAATGCCGCCATCGGGTGGGCGACCATTGTTTGCGAGGGCATTGAGGTTGGCCATTAAGCTCGCTGAGCCGTCATTGCCAGCCACTCGCGGCCAGGCAATCAGCATATCTTTCTGAAAGAGTATCTCTCCAAATTTGTCTCCAGCGGCCTCGCGATTGCCAGTGGAAGCATCAAAGTACGCACCTCGAGCTTCTTCGATCTGTAGCTCGAACTGCGCTATCTGCTGACCCAGCTCGGCATATTGCTCGACGGCCTTGTGCACGTTGAAGGGTATGTAATCTTCGGCCGCAGGTTTCCCGATCCAGATAACGTCTTGCCCATTGGCATTTGCAGACATCAACACAGCAGAGAGGGTCAAATAACAAGAGCGCTTGTGCCAGGTTGTGATCCCTAACCATCCATCTTTGAATACGCCGGATACGTAAGCGCATCTACAAAACCCGTGACCTGGCCAGCGCCGGGTTAAAAAGAACTGCTTATGGGTAATTACTCGTAACTGAGGGCGAAGGTCAGGGCCGCTGCGAATTCACCCTCGCCGAGCGTGCGACTGGCTAATACCTCAGGTTCGCCTTGCAGATAAGCATTGAAATTGAGCGTGGTGTTTCCACTGGTCAACTCGCCCATCGAGTGGGTCTGGTTTAACGGCAGGGCAGTGCCAGTCGTCGTCTCCAGCCCGACCATCAGGCCCTTCACCGTGGCGCTTTGCAGCACCAAAAAGCCCGGTGGTTCGCTGCTTTCATCACCGCTGAAAGTGATTTTTACGCTGTGATTGCCGACGTCAAGATCGCAATTTTTCAGACGCAGCTTGATGGGGAGACCTTTGGTTCTGCCGTTAAGGTAAAGTTCCTTATTCACCACGTTGTTAAAGTCCAGTTTGATTAAGTTGTCCTCCTCGGCCAGTACGCAAGGCTCGTTCACCAACGTGCCGGAGAAGTACAGGTTGTCTTCTGCCGCATATACTGGCGGCCACCACAAGCTGGCGGCTAACCAACCGATCAGGGTCACGGCCCACTTGCCCATAGGTCCTCCTAATAGAGTTCGGCCATCAGTAGCGCCGAAGCGGTGAAGTGGGTGCTAGGCAACGCCGCACCAGTGAGCTTTACCGGCACGGCTTCCAGCACAGGGGGTGTAGATGCGTTGACATCGATCTCGCGAGGTTGATTGGGAATCAGCGGGGTCCCGCCGAGTAGCACCTTAATGCCGAGGTCATTCTCCGAGGTTTTTAGTGCAGCAGGATCGAAATGTGCGTAGTCACCTTTGAGGGTTAAGCGCATGTGCCAGTTGACGCCAGTACCGGACGCCCCCGGGCATTCGATTTGGTATGGAATCGATTGGCGGTAGCGATCGCCGTCAATGCGATTGACAGCGATATTGCTCTGGAACCGCACATCAATTCGCCCGTTCTTGTCGCTGACGGTGCAACCGGGCGGGGCTTGCAGGTTACCAGTGAACTGTATGTTGTCCGCTTCAACGCATGACAGGGGCAGAGCGGTCATGGACAGTATTGTCAATGTGCGGTGCAGGATGTTCATCGATAGTCCACCACCAACGTCGCGCTGGCCTTGAACACGCCGGCTTCGACTTCCCTGTTTTCTCGTTTGACTAGCACCGCTTGCAGCACCGGTTTTTTGTTGGCGTCGAAGTCAGCCCAGGTATTGAGCACAAACCGGTAGCCGTTCATTTTAAGGGCGATGGCAAGGCTGTCGTAGCCCGGCACCATCAGTAGCGCGGGGTCGAAACTTCGATTACCGCGAACCTGCATCCGTAGTTCATTGGTCACCGAGCGGGTACAGTCGAGGGTGTACTCCAAGGTGATGGTTTTGTAATTACCATCGATGCGGGCAGTCTGCACATCGCCAAACGGTGCGCTGATCGGTGCATTTTTATTGATGACGCAAGGAATTGCTGCATAGATAACACCTTTGATCGTTAGGATCTGCTGCTCTGCAGCAGGTGCCAAGGATGCATAGCCAAGCAGCAGTCCCAGCAATGCGAGACGTGCGACAGTCATTACAGTGGGCTTAGTCATACGCCAGGTTCACATTTAGGCTGGCCCGGAAGGCGCCTGGGCGCAGAAACGCCGCGGTGCGCTCAGGTCGGATGTAATAGGTCAGCTGGCTGGCGCCGGGCGAGACGAACCATGCGGGGGCGACCCGGCCTAATCGTACGTCGTTGCCCTGAACATCGAGCAGACGTAGGCCGAAACCCTCGGCGCCGACTACTTTAATCAGTTCAGGTGTGTCGGGGTCGGATACCGCGTTGAAGATGAGTTCCACCACCGGCTCGATCGAGCTCCAAACCAGGGTGCCATGCTGGCTATCACGTCGACCGCCGTCGCTACGCACACAGCCTTGCAGCTTCAAGTGCAGGGCCATGGGTGTTCCCTGGTCGCCCAAGCGCAGCAGGCGAGTAGTGCTCAGGTCGCCGAGTGCCAAGGTTTGGTAGGCGGAGCTGGGATCCAGGTAGCAGGCGCTTTCAAGCAAAGTGCCGGTGACCTGGAATTCGGCCGAATGCGTAGGGTTGTCAGCGGCGTAAGTCGAGACACTGGCGCTACAGAGCAAGGTTACAAGGCAGCTACGGGATCCAGGGATCATGTTTTGCCCTCACTGGAATAGGTCATCGGATGTCAGCGGTTGCCAACGGGGCTGGCGGTGCAGCTATTTGCCGCACAACTGAACTGCAGTTGCGGGCGTCCGCCGTAGTCGTTGACGTAAGTCAGCACCGGCTTCTCGCCCAACGCCTTACTACTCATGCCCAGATCGAGCTGGCCGTTCGGGCTGACCATCAAAGGTTTGAACTGGCTTGAGCTGGCGGCCTTGAGGTCTGGCGCGGCATCGATCAGCGTGATGTAGTAGGGCGTTGGGTTGTTCACCAAATAGCGGTCGTTCTGCCGAGTTAGGGTCAGTTTTTCCTGCCAGGGGGCTTCGTTGACGCCGGCTCGGGGGGCGATCGCCGCGGGTCGATAAAACAGCTTCACTCGCGTTTGCAGGGCAATTTGCAAGGTATTAGGTTTATCACTGCGTGGTGGAATTTCGCGCAGGTTGAAGTAGAACAGCGATTCACGGTCCTGTGGCAGTTGGCCCAGTTCCGGAAGGCCCTGGATTTTTACCTGGCTGCTGGCCCCGGCTTCCAAGCGCTGGATCGGCGGTACAACCACCAGCGGACTGGTGATTTTCTCGGATTGTTCGTTCTCGACCCAGGCCTGGGCCAGATAGGGCAACTGGTTGTTCTGGTTGCTCACGCTGAGGCTGACCGATTTTTCGCCACCAGTAAAAATAACGCGGGTGCGATCCAGCGATACGGCGGCCAGGCTGGGTTGCGCCGCGCAGGAGCCGAACAGGGCCAGCAAGGTCAGTGTGTTGCGGTTGAAGCGAGTTTTCATACAGGTACCTGTTGCAATAAATTAAGCGGCGGAGTTGTCTGCGGCGCTGACGGGCTGGCATAGCAGCTCCAGTTGTCGTTCAGGTGAGAGCACCTGATCTGGCAAGGTGAAATGGCAGCGTGCGCGGCCATCCCATTGCAGCGACATGGTTTCGCCCGGTTTCATACCGCTCAGGTACGTCGATCCATCTTCGCCGACAATGCCCGTTTCCTGGCCGCGGCTGTTCTGTGCGGTGGCGCCAAACGGCGGCGCGCTGCGGTTGGCCATGCGAATGATGACCATGGCCTTGTGGCCGGCAATCACATCGAAACGGCGATAGCCAATCGCACCTTCGGTTAGCGTTGCTTGGGTGATTGACTGGGTCGCTTCAACATCGTCAGCCAGGCTGTCCAGCACGATGCTCGCCTGGTTGCGGTAGTAGCTGTTGACGTCCGCTACCACTGCCTTACCGAAGCGGTTGGTTCGAGTTATCCCGCCGTTGCCGCGCACCGGAACATCGGCTACGCCCTGGGTATCGACCAGCAGCCGGGTACCGCCCATGACGCTGCTGCGGTGCAACGCTGCGCCTTGGGCCGTGAAGGTGGCGCCCCCTTGAAGGGATAGTCCGGCTGAGGTGTACTCACCAGCCTGGTAGCTTGCACTCGCCACTACCTGAGCCTGATCTCCGTCATGGGAGAGAAAGCCGCTGGCGGTTTCACCGCTTGAGGACGTGCCGGCGCTGAGCATGTAGTGGTTACGCTCATCGATACTGTCGTAATAACTCAGGCTATGAGTGGTATCACCGCTGCTAGTCGACGAGCTGAAGCTTAACGAGCCGGTGCTGTCCCAAGGAATGCTGACCGACAGGTAGGCACCATCATCGGAAGTGCCGTTTGCCTTATTTTGGTAAGCGGTCAGCGACAGGCTGAGATTTTTCAATCCACCGACATCGAAGTAGCGCGACAACGACAGGCTGTAGCGATCACTCGCCTGACTGCTCCAGTATGTCTGGTGGTTGTAGTTCAAATAGACGCTGAGCGCAGAGTCGCGAAATTGCTTGCTTAACGCTACGGTGTACAGCTCTTTGCTCTGGTTCAATGGTTGGTCGCCACGTCGGGCTTCAATGAACTCGTTCATGCTCATATAGCTCTCCTCGGAGAAACGGTAGCCGGCGAACGTGACCTGGCTGTCGTACTCGTCGAAGCGCTTGGAGTAACTGGCGCGGTAAGATTTACCGCTCAGTGTGGCGTGATCCGGTAGGGTGGCCCGCGACTGGGTGACGTCGAACGACAATGCACCGAATGCCATGAGATCGCGGCCCGCGCCCACTGCCAGGGAGCCGTAATCTTTGGCGCCCAAGCCTCCGCCATACAATGACCAGCCATTACTCACCCCCCAGGAAAATTCACCTGTGGCAAAGGCTGGTCCATCCAGTTGATGCTCCCAATCAGACGGTTTTCCAGCAGCAAGCTTGTAGCGCACTGTGCCTGGACGGGTCAGATAGGGGATGCTGGCAGTATCCATCTGGAACTGCTGCACGCTGCCGTCTTGCTCTTCCACGCGTACGTCAAGCTGACCGGAGACCGCATCGTTGAGGTCCTGGATACGGAAGGCGCCAGGCGGTACCTGGGTGTCGTAAAGCACTCGGCCCTGTTGGCGAATTACTACTCGCGCATTGGTGCGGGCTACGCCAGTGACTTCAGGGGCATAGCCCCTGAGGTTAGGGGGTAGCATATTGTCGTTACTGCTCAAGTTACCGCCGGTGTAGCGGAAACTGCCAAACAGGTTGGAGTCCAGGTAGTCCTCACCGACTATCAGGCTCGAGCGCAACGAAGGGACAGCACGCAGCGCATAAAAGCGGCTCCAGGCAAATTGCTGCTGGGATGGCTGGTTGGAATCGTGTTGCATCTGGCTCTGCCAATCACCGCGCAAGCGCCACGCGCCCAGGTTGATACCGGCCGTACCATTGCCACTGAGGCTGTCACTGCGACCTCGACCTTGTTTACGCTCGGTGGTCTGAGCGTTGAAGTTGTAGTCGAACAGTCCCCCGGCAATACCTTCGTCCCAGCGTGAAGGCGGATCCCAGTTGGGCGCGGTGTACTCCAGTTGATCCTGGGGGATGCTCAGGTATAGGCCCCCACTGCCCAGGTTGCCCCGTGCCTGCATTCCGGGAACACTACTCAGATCTAGACAGGCGCCGTCGTGCCACCAGGCCAGAGATGCCATGACTTGTTCTTTTAAGCCCAGTTCATGGACTAATTCCGGTGAAAGACACGCGACACTGCTTTTCGGATCATCCTCGGCCGAGAAGTAATCGATCGGGAACTCCGAGAGCGTATCGCGATTGATGTGGACCATTAGATTGTATTGGCCAGGCATGATGAAGTTTGCCAATGCAAACACCCCAAGATCAAGGTTGTCGCGATCCTTGAGGTCGAGTACGTCGGTGTTGAATTGGAACTCTTCGGCTGCACTTACCCACGTCGCAATACAGCACAACGCCGTGGTAGCCAGTACCTTACGGTGATCCACGTGAATAAGTCCTTGGGTAATCTGCGTGTTCAATATTTGCAGTTAGAAGTGTTGAATATAGAGTTTGATCGTGGCGGTATAATCGCCTGGTTTCAGCGCATAACCGCTACCAACAAGCGTTAGCGAGTAATTAAGGGTTAATATGTCAGTGGCTGACATGTCATGATTAAGCAACATGCCGGGCGACACTGATTTCCCAAGCTCGTCTTTTATCTGGATGGCGATACCTTGTGCGGTTCCCTGAGTGCCGAAGTATTTGCCCTCGGATTCACCTTCAAATGAAATTTTGAAACGTTGGGAGACGCGAAGACCCCTCAGTGCATCTGGAGGTATGCAATCACTAATATAAATATTCAAGGGCTGTTGCGCTGAGCTATCGCCGCTGACTAACCCGTTTAATGCTGCGGGATTAAAAACTATCGTTTGGTTGTCATTGCCTACACGAATCGTACAGGCGCTGTCAGCAATGCTGCCGGTCAGTTGTACTCGACCCTTTAATGCAGCTTTAATCGGTAGCTCCATAGCACCTACCGGCTCGATAAAAACGCACAGTAGTAGCGGTAGCAGCAGTGCGGTTGAGCGAATCATCTAAACCTCCGCATGCTCCCCGCAGCACAGTGTTGTGCTGCGGGGCACCTCAGTGCCTATTTTATTACTGATAAGCGAGGGTGAAGTTTGCGAACGTTTCGAAGTTGCCCGGCACGATTTCGGCTGCGGAAGGTGTACCACCGCCTTCCGGAGTTATCATGTCACCCTGAAGATACGCATTGAATTGCAAGTAGGTATTGCCGTTGGAGAGTGATTGAGCGGGTGCAGCATCACCGAGCTTGATAAGCGTGCCGGTGTGGTCGGCAATGGCCAAGCTAGCGCCTTGAGCCGATCCTTTTAGTGCGATCAGATCAGGGTTCGACGAAGGCGAGCCGGTGAAGGTTGCAGTTGCAGCGTTCAGGGCGCCTAGTTCACATCCTTGCAGTTGGATTTTGAACGTGGTTGGGTTGGATTTTCCGCCATTCCTCAGTGCAACGTTGGCGATTTGATCCATATCGACAGTTTGATACTGGGACTCTTGAGCAATGGAGCATGGAGCGTCAATAATCGCGCCCTTGAAGGTGATAACACCGTGCCCCTGATCTTTCGCAAAACTGGCAGCAGAGGTCGCTGCCAAGGTGATTGCCATGATAGCGCCAGCTAACGAACTAACTTTCATTACATACTCCTAGATTATGATGTCCTTGAAGGGACTAAGCGAAACACTGTTGAAGCCACAGCATCTCTGTACCGTTTGGCTGGAATAATTCTAGGGGCAAGGGGGATTGAGGGCAGTGGGATGTTTCCGGCAAGGCTGTAGGAAATTTCCCACATCCGCGTTGCCGTAGGTGTAACGAGAACGATAGGGGGTTGCGTTTAGCAAGCTCAGCTAAAGCTAGCAGTGAAGTTTATGGTGGCTCAGGAGTCGCCCAGCCACAATGACTATGATGGGCTGAGCGGTAAAGGCGCCCGGGAGCGTGGCGACAGGCTACGGGAAGTTTTCGGGATCTTATTCTCGCGGAGTCAAGAGGCTAATGCGTTGCGCTTGGCAAAGTCAGCTAAGTGCACCAGGGATGGCAAGCCAAGTTTATGCAGCAGGCGTGTCTTGTAGGTGCTGACTGTTTTATTGCTGAGAAATAATTTTTCACCTATCTGCTTGTTAGAATACCCCTGTGCCAGATACTGAAGAACAGTCACTTCTCTGTCGGTGAGCTGATGAATTTGCTCAAGTTCTGTAAGTTGTTCCATTGGGTGGACGCTGTCGAAGGACAGGGGAGGGAAAAAAGTGTAACCGGCATCAACTGCCTTGATGGCGGTAACCAGGCTACCGAGGTCTTCTTCTTTATTGACAAAACCGCGGGCTCCTAGCTGGATGCATCGTCGGCACACAGAGTCGGCGGGTTGCGAAGTCAATATCAGAATTTCGCTACGTACATTCAAAGCCTTGATGCGGGAGATGGTCGTAAAACCATCCAGTTTGGGAATGCCAATGTCGAGGATGACCACTTGCGGGGTCAGATCACGTACCAGGCGTACAGCGTCGAGGCCATTGTCTGCCTCGCCCACTACGTGCATGTCGTGTTTTTCCAGCAAGATCCGGACGGCAAGTCGAATGACCGGATGATCGTCAACTATCAGGACGCTGTGCATGGTAAAACCCACCCTCAATAACGCGATTACGGAACGTATGCCGTTGATGTTAACAAGGTTAACACCATCGTCGTAGTGAGAAGCATAGGGAGTAGAGAGTAGGGCCAGCCTTGGGAAATTTCCTCTGCAGCGTAGGAAATTTCCGATAGGGGGCAGGCTTGGCGCCCTGCACAATGTACATCCCTCAACTGTGCGCGTGTAGATCTGCAATGCAAAACTTGATTGTTTTGGTGCTGGAGGACGAACCTTTTCAGCGACTTGTCACCGTGACAGCACTGCAAAAAGTACTGCCGGGACCCATCTTGCAAGCAGCTGATGGTGAGGAAGCGGTCGCGGTAATGGCCAGCTGTGACTACGTGGATATCGTACTCTGTGACCTGAAAATGGCCGGTATGGATGGCTTGGCGTTTCTGCGCCATGCCAGCAGCAGCGGCAAAGTGGGGGCCATCGTGCTGTGTAGCGAACTGGATCCGTTATTGCGGCAAGCCACGGTGGCGATGATCCACTTCCTAGGCCTGACTTTTCTGGGTGATCTGGGCAAGCCATTCAAGCTTGAAGGGTTCAGTCAATTGGTCAAGCGTTACCGAAATCACTGCAGTACAGCCCCCAGACAGTTGTCGCCTGTAGAGTTGCCGTCCCTTAGCGACGTGCAGCGTGGTTTAGATAACGGTGAATTCGAGGCGTATTACCAGCCCAAAGTTACTCTTGAGGGCGAGTTGTTGGTGGGGGCAGAGGTGTTGGCGCGGTGGACGCATCCGCAGTGGGGCGTATTATCACCGGCACATTTTTTACCGGTGATGGAAGAGCACAACTTAATTGACAGGATGTTCTGGCAGTTATTCGATCAAGGTCTGGCGCTGCACGAAAAACTGACAGCTCAAGGTCGGGCAATGACACTGGCTTTTAATTTACATCCAACACAACTCGCCTGTAGCGCACTCACTGAGCGTATCGCTATCCTGCTCAAGCGCTCGCGGGTGCCGGCAGCGAGCGTGATATTCGAAGTCACTGAGACGAGTGTCGTCGGTGCGCCCGCTTGCAGTCTGGAGAACCTGGTTCGCTTGCGAATGCTCGGTTGTGGTCTTTCCATGGATGACTTCGGTGCGGGTTATTCTTCGCTGGATCGGCTGAGCGAGCTGCCCTTTAGCGAGATCAAGCTTGATCGTTCGTTTGTCAGAAAATTGCATGGCCAGCCTAAAAGCGCCGCCATCATCAGTTGCTCGGTAGCCTTGGCCGCGGCGTTGGGTGTCTCGCTGGTCATTGAAGGTGTAGAAACTACCGAGCAGCAGGTTCGTTTGATTGAGCTGGGTGGCACCATTGCCCAAGGCTTTCTATTTGCTCGCCCCATGCCGGAGAAGCACTTTATAGACTTCTATGATGAACAGAAGGGGAGCGTGGATAAATGACCAATTGACCACTGGCTGTGAACTATCATTGCATCAGCCAGGTGCCGCGCTAACTGTTTGCTTTGGCAATAGCAAGCCGTCATCAACTCATTGAATCTCCTTCTTTCAGGCACTTTCGGTCTTTTATCTCTTATGTACCTACGATGCTTTTGCCTGTCTATCGGCATGCTTTTGGGGGCCTTGTCGGCCACGGCTGCGCCTTTGCCGCAGTCGCCGAAATTGCTTTCCAGCCAACTGCGTATTGACCGTCACGAAATGGACATCGACGCAGAGGACTGGCATTGGCTGCGCCACAAGGCTGAGCTTAGGGTCGGTGTATCGGCTGCTGAGTCAGCGCCATTCTCTATCAATGCAGATCCCCAGCAGTACGAAGGCATCAGCGCCGATGTAACCGCTTTGATTGCGCAGTTATTAGGCATGCCAGTGAAGGTCGTGTTTTTTGCCAATGATCATGATGCAGAGAAGGCATTGCAGGCAGGCAGCGTCGATTTCATTGCTGTTCACGGCAACCGTGCACCTGGGCAGTCCTCGCTTCTCACCGTTCCCTATGCACGAGACCAATTGACGCTTTTCAAGCGCAGCGCAGAGCCCCGTTATTCACCTGCGGATCTTGCAGGATTGCGCGTAGCAATTACGGACGAACACAGTGCTGAGCTGAAAAAGCGCTTTCCACGAGCAGATTTTCAAGTCTTCGCTGATCATGCCAAGGCAATCGGTGCGGTAGCCTTTGGCCAGGCCGACGTGTACTTGGACGACCTGTACAGCGCTTATTACCGTATCAATCGCTCGTTTTACGGTTATCTTGGGTTTGAGCGATTCATCGATCTGCCCGGCAGTGGCTACAGCTACGCGTTACGTGCCGACAATATACGACTACAACGAATTATCAACGTGGCCATTGAGGCAATAGGCGCCGAGCAACTGCGTAACGTGGCCAAGCGCTGGGTTGGGAATAGTTTCCTTCCAAGGGAGGAGCCTATCGATCTTACTGCCGAGCAAGTACGTTGGATTGAGAGGAACCCAGTCGTCAAGCTAGTCATCAATGATGATTTGGCACCTGGCGCTTATTTTGATGCAAAGGGCGTCTTCTCAGGTGGAATCGCCGATCTACTCGAAGTCATAACCCTCAGTACTGGACTGCATTTCGAGGTCACCCCCCGTAGCGGCGGATTCCCTCAAATAATCGACGCGGTGCAAAAGGGCAATGCTGACTTGGCGTTGATGACGGCGAGTCCAGAGCGAGAAGAGTATCTGCGGTTCTCCAGACCCCTGCTCGACACTCCTTTTGTATTGCTCAGCAACATTGACCAGCAAGGGAAACTGGGAGATATGGCCGGTAGGCGTATAGCGCTTCCCACGCAGCATGTGGCAATGGAACAGTTACGTAAGCGTTATCCCAAAGCTGTTGTGGTGGAGGCCGGGGGATCGTTAGACGCCATGAACCTGCTCTATCGGCGTGAGGTGGACGCCGCGGTCGTGTCGTTGCCCGCTGCGCGTTATTACATAGAGCGTTTGTTTCGCGACAACCTGGCCATCAATCAGGTGCTGGATGTCGGGCCTTCGACGGTGAACTTTGCCATGCGCCGCAGTGATGTCGAGTTGCAATCCATTATCGACAAGGTGTTGCAGAGCGTCCCTCCGGATGAGTTCAATGCAATTTCCAATCGCTGGCGCTCTCCGCCGGGAATGAGTGGTCAGACCTGGGTCGATTACGAGCGTCTGATTAAAGAAATCATTGCCATTGCCGGTTCCCTTCTTCTGCTGTCGCTTATTTGGGTCGTTTACCTGAGGCGCCAGATAAAGGCGCGCCTCAAGGCCGAACGCATGCTCAATGATCAACTGCAATTTGTTGAGACGTTGACTGACTGCATGCCGCCCCCTTTATATGTGCGTGATGTGCAAGGGCGGATGCTGTCGTGTAACCGAAGCTATCTGCAAAGTCTGGGTTTGAGCGCCGAACAGGTATTGAACGAAACCTTGCAGGCGTTACCCAGTGAAAGCTTTGAAAACTTTCCGGATTTTCACTCTAATTACCTACTCGCCATGCGGGAAAATCGCACTATCGAGTCGCGCCATACTATTGTGCTGCATGGTAAGGAAGCATGGATCAATCACTGGATTCAGCCATTCCAGGATTCCCAAGGCAACATCAAAGGTGTCATCTGCGGCTGGCTGGATATCACTGATCATCATAGGTTGGTGGAGCAGCTTCAGGAAGCAAAGAACCAAGCGGACGACGCCAGCCGTGCCAAGACCAGCTTCTTGGCGACCATGAGTCATGAAATCCGAACGCCGATGAACGCGGTTATTGGCATTTTGGAATTAGCGCTTAAACGCGCCGAAACTCAACCCATCGACCGAGCCAGTATCGAAATCGCCCATACTTCGGCGAAAAGTCTTTTGGAACTCATCGGCGATATACTCGACATCGCGCGCATTGAGTCTGGACGCCTAAGCTTATCACCCAAGCGCGCCAACCTGCGTGAGCTGGTTGAATCAGTGGCGAGAGTGTTTGAAGGGCTGGCGAGAAAGAAGCGGCTGAATCTTGTTCTCGATATTGACTCCAGTATTAACTGCGAAGTGTTAGTTGACGCGTTGCGCTTCAAGCAGATTTTGTCGAATTTAGTCAGTAATGCTATCAAGTTTACCGAAGAAGGCTCGGTAAAAATCTGCATCTCTGGAAACTTGGTGACTGCCAGCCTGCTCAATGTCGAACTCACGGTAGAAGACACTGGCGTTGGTATCAGTCCGAACGATCAGCAACAGCTGTTCAGGCCTTTTGCCCAGGCACAGCGTAATACAAAGCCTGCTGAAGGGACGGGGCTCGGCTTAGTAATCTGTCGGTCGCTGTGCGAAATGATGGGGGGGCACGTGACCATGAAGAGTAGTCTGGGGCGTGGAACGCTAGTCGCTGTAGAACTGCACTTACAAGTGTTGGAACGCCTTAACATCAAACCGCTGCCAATTTTGCCACCGACCCGGCAACGCTATTGTTTGCAGGTGTTAGTGGTGGATGACCACAGGGTGAACCGTCAGGTACTGCACCAACAACTGCAGTTTCTTGGGCATGACGTCTACGAAGCTGAGGATGGAAAGCAGGCCTTCGACTGCTGGGGTGAACAGTGCTTTGACGTCGTCATCACTGATTGCCACATGCCGGTCATGAATGGTGCTGATCTCACACGCGCGATTCGCACGGTCGAACGGGAGCAAGGACTGGCACCCACCGTCATCATTGGTCTTACAGCCGATGCTCAGCCTGAGGAGTTGGAACTGTGTATTCAGGCAGGGATGAACGAGTGTCTGATCAAGCCAATCGGCCTCGACGAGTTGGATGCGAAACTGTTGGCGCTGCATCTGAATTTCGAGATAGAGACTGAGTCTCCTGAGACTACATCAACTACGGTGGCGCCCGAGCCTTCACGGCTAGTTGATCTCGGTCCCCTGGAGCTGCTCATCAGTAGCGACCCCGTGAAGTTTCGAGAGATACTCGATGAGTTGATTGCTAACAATCGCAGAGATTGCCAATTGCTGACAGTTCTCCTGCAGAGTGGAGAGACGGGCAAATTGGAGGCGCTGGCTCATAGGATAAAAGGCGCTGCTCGGGTGGTGAAAGGCGAGCAACTGGTTGAATCCTGTCGGCGTCTAGAGGTTATCTGCGCAGATCCACATGCTTCATTTGAAGCGCTCAGTCGGGCGGTTACGGAACTGGAGCACGCGATCATGGCGTTGGAGAATGAGCTCAGGGCTTTTTGAACTGCACAGTCCTGGTTAAATTTTCCGTGCTTTCCTTGTCAGCACAACGCGCCTGGTGATGCGTTCTAGATAAAGTAGATCGCGTCCTGTATGTCGCCATCATCGAAAACCCCGCAGATTAACAATCGCGGGGTTTTTCTTTGCATGCTCAAAAAATTATACAGCTCGGAATTTATCCGGTCTGTTGGGCCTGGATGTGTAGATGTAAAAAACTTGTACAAAGCCTATCGAAAAGGCGGCCAAGTCCAACATCTGTGCGACGCTTATTCTCATAATTAATACATTAATTATGTCGTCCGTCTTTCGCTGGGGACGCATCTTAACATCGCTTAGGAAGCGTCCTACATCCATCGCTTTCGACTCTTGTTAGGGTCTTTTTCCGATCTAGTTTGCACGGCCCAGTGCCGCGTATTTCGCTTTCTTGCGGAGAAAAGGAGGGATGAGCATGCAGCCAATTTGGACTGCCCAGGTTTTGTACGAAGCGTTGTCGGAAACTGAGTGGGTCAAGGCTGACCACGTTGCGCTGGAGCTTATCCAGGGGTCCGATCCCAGTCTCCATGCAACGATGCATGACCATGGTGATCTGCCGTTATACCTGGCTGTCATGGGTGAGCAGATCGTCGTCGAAGCGCTGCTTTGGCCTGTTTGCGATGTAAAAGAACCATCCGCCTTCAACGAAGAGGTGCTGCGCTCTCACAAACTGTTCCCGCTGTCTTCGATAGGCCTCGAGAAGATGCCGAATGGGCAGGACGGTTACATCATGTTCGGCGCCTTGAGTTCGTCCGCAAACCTCTCGGATGTCGTGTTCGAAGTCGAACTCTTGGCGGGCAACGTCATCAAGGCAACTCAAGCCTACGAAGACTTCCTTAAGCCCAAGCACCAACAGGAGAGCTGAGATGAATGTCTGGAGCAAGCTGCTGACTGCCCTGCGTGGCGGGGCCAACGAAGTGGGGGAGGCGCTGGTTGATAACCAGGCCCTTCGCATCCTTGATCAGGAAATCCGCGACTGTGATGAAGACATTCGCAAGACCAGGGAGGCGCTTGCCCAAGTCCTGGCCAAACAGAAGCTGGCCAACGCGCGATTGAAAGGCAGTGTGGCAAAGATCGAGGAGTACGAGCCGTACGCTATCAAAGCGCTTGAGGGAGGCAATGAAGCGCTGGCTGGCGAGGTGGCGCACAAAATCAGCACGCTTGAAATCAGCGTGGCCGATGACCGCAAGCAAGAGCGTGAGCTATCGCAGAGCGTATCTGAACTGCGCAAGGCAGTTGCTCAGGGCGAAGGTCACGTGAAGCGTTTGCAGCAACAAGTGGACACCGTCAAAGCGACGGAAAGTGTGTACAGGGCGCAGATGACAGTTGCTCGGCGCTTTGGCGGCTCGCAGGCAACGATGCAAACAGCTGTGGAATCGCTGGAGCGTATCAAGCAGAAGCAGGCAGAACGCAAGGCACGAATGGAAGCCGATGCTGAATTGGCAGCGCAAGAATCGTCTGATGAGGCGTTGGACGCCAAGTTGCGCGGTGCAGGCATCGCGCCAGCTGAAGCGAGCGCCCACAGTGTGTTGGCTCGCCTGAGAGAAAAGGCAAACGTCTAAATCAGCGGCGGGGTTGCCACCCCGCCTATTTCCAGATGACCGGGATGTAACGATGGAGCTATTCCTCAAAACCTCGCTGTCTTTTCCCGTGGTAGTGCTCAGCTTCCTGCTGTGTTTTGCAATCCTCTACTGGATTGTCGCGGCCCTTGGAATTCTTGAGGTCGACCTGCTGGATATCGAGGCAGATTCAAGCCTGGAGGGAGGCTCACTACAACCGGAAGGATTAGCAGGCTTGCTGCTGAAGCTTGGGCTGAACGGGGTGCCGGTAACGTTGGTGCTCACACTCCTGTTTTTTGTGGCATGGGCTGCCTGTTATTTCGTGGAGCTATTGCTGCTGCGTCACATTCCGCTCGGGGTTTTTCGCTATCCACTTGGCGTCGCTCTTGCGGCCGCTGCGCTGATGTTAGCTGCGCCGCCGGTAAGCCTGGTCATACGTCCGTTACGGCCTTTGTTTCGCAAGCTTGAAACAACCGACACCCAATCGCTTCTAGGGCAGACCGCCGTTGTGCGAAGTGGAAAGGTTACACCGGTGTTTGGCGAAGCAATTTTGGAAGACGGCGGCGCTGGTTTGATTTTGAGAGTACGGGCAGAGGAGGCACAAGGATTCAAACGCGGTGACCACGTCGTGATTCTTGAGTACCTGGAAAACGAACACGCCTACAGAGTGGTTTGCCTGGAAGAGTTCAACGGCCCGTGAGCCAGGCGCGGCGAATATATGTGACACCTACAAAATAAGGTGCAGGGCAGCTTTCTGACCCGCAATTTTCAAGGAGATAGTCTCTAGTGAACCTAGCAATGGTGATGCCTTTCCTGGTCGGGGTTGGCGTATTTTTTCTTGTGGTTTTTGGTTTCTTTGTTCTGTTCAAAGCGTTCTATATCAAGGTTCCGCAGGGTACGGCGCTGATCGTCAACGACATGTCTACGATACCCAAAGTGCACTTCACCGGGGCCCTGGTCTATCCAGTGATCTACAAGAAAGAGTTCATGAAGATCTCATTGATCACTCTGGAAATTGATCGCCGAAGCAAGGACGGTTTGATTTGCCGCGATAACTTGCGTGCTGACATTACCGTCGCGTTCTACCTGCGCGTTAACGAAACGACAACTGACGTCCTCAAGGTTGCCAAGGCCATTGGCGCTGAGCGTGCATCCGACCGTGCGGCGGTCAACGAGCTGTTCAACGCCAAGTTCTCCGAGGCGCTAAAAACAGCCGGCAAGCAGTTTGATTTTGTCCAGTTGTTCGAGGAACGCCAGAATTTCCGTGATCGTATCCTCGAAGTGATCGGTGACGACCTGAACGGCTACGTTCTCGAGGACGTTGCAATCGACTACCTGGAGCAGACGCCGAAGAGCTCGCTCGATCCGAGCAACATTCTCGACGCCGAGGGTATCCGCAAGATCACTGAACTGACCGCGGCTCAGAACGTCATCACCAATGAATTCGAACGCAATGAAGAGCTTGCGATCAAGAAGAAAAACGTCGAGACCCGTGAAGCGACCTTGGCGCTGGAGCGCCAACAGGCTGATGCAGAGGCCCGCCAACAGCGGGAGGTCGAAACTATCCGCGCCCGCGAGGAAGCTGAAACCCTCAAGGTCAAGGAAGAAGAGCGCTTGAAGTTCGAGCAGGCGCGAATCAATACCCAGCAGGCGTTGGACATCAGTGCCGAGAATCATCAGCGGGAAGTGGAGGTTGCTCAGCAGAACCGTGAGCGAGCGGTGGTGATTGAAGTTGAGAAGGTGACGCGCGCCAAGGATCTGGAAGTTGTTTCTCGTCAGCGAGAAGTGGAGTTGCAACGCATTGATGCCGAGAAAGCGCTCGAAGAGAAACGCAAGGAAATCGCCAATGTGACCCGGGATCGCGTTGCGGTGGAAAAGACTGTGGCCCAGGAAGAGGAGCGCATCAAGGAGGTGCGGGTAGTTTCCGAAGCAGAGCGAGACAAACAGGTCGTTGTGCTGCAGGCCCAGGCTGAAGCAGAGCAAGACCTCGTGCGCCAGGTTAAACAAGCGGAAGCCGATGAAACCCGCTCCAAGCACAAGGCCGTCGAAATCAACACACTGGCTCAAGCCGAGTTGGAATCAGCGTCCAAACAGGCGCAAGCCAAGAAGAAGCTGGCCGAAGGCATCGAAGCCGAACGCGCCGCGCCTGGGCTGGCCGATGCGCGTGTGCGTGAAGTCACCGCTGCTGCCATGGAGAAAGAGGGCATGGCCGAGGCTCGCGTACACGCTGAACAATTGATAGCCGATGCCAAAGGTGAGCAAGAGAAGGGCTTGGCCCAGGCGCGTGTTACCGAGGCACAAGCAGCAGCCAAGGAGAAAGACGGTCTGGCTGAGGCCAAAGTGCTTGAGGAAAAACTGGGTGCTCAGGCCCGCGGTGAAGAGCAACTTGGTCTGGCCAAGGCCAAGGCGACCAAGGAACAAGGCGCGGCCGAAGCATCGAATCTGTTAGAGCGATTGAATGCCGAGGCCGAAGGCTTGGGCAAGAAGTTCGGTGCACTCGACTCGCTTAGCGACAGCGCTCGCCAGCATGAAGAGTTCCGCATGCAGTTGGAGAAGGACTTCGACGAAGCCATTGCTACGATTGCTGCCAACAAGGATATCGCCAAAGACCAGGCCCAAGTGCTGGCTGCCGCGATGTCGAAAGCGAAGATCGAAATCGTTGGCGGTGAGGGCGACTTCTTCAACTCCTTCGCCAAGTCCCTGTCAGTGGGTAAGGCTATCGAGGGTGTTGTTGGCAAGAGCCCGGTTATGCAAGACATCCTGGCGCGCGTGTTGAGCGGTAAGAGTACTGCGTCTGTGGCCGCTGTGGAAAAAGCCGAAAGCGAAAGCTGATCAGCGTCGCCGGCTTTCTTTTTGAACGCCAGCAAGCCGCAAGAATCGCCCCTGCTAGCAGGGGCTTTCTCACTGTATGAATACCGCAGACTTGGGACATTCAGAATGTCGGACGCTCATAACACATCGCTGGAAAACGTAGTGGACAAAGCAGTCGCCGAGGGCGGTGCCTACGAGGTTCTGCATAAACGGCTTCGCCAACATGGTCAGCGCCTGCAGCAATTGACCGAGGCCCTTAATGGCCAGCGTCTGGCTGAGTTCGGCAATACTCAGATGAACGCCATTGGCAGGGTGCGCATCCGTACCGAAAACAATTGCATCGCCCGCGACATCGTCCAGGTTGGGGAGTGCCTGTTGTTCGGCTACAACGTGTTCATCGGTTTAAAACGCGAAACCAATGTCGCCGACGTGTTCTCCCTCTACCGTCTGGTGGCAGCTGAAGAAGGCTATGAAGCTCAACCGGTGCCGCTGGAGGGCAGCTTCCTCGCCCAAACCAGTTTCGTCGCCGACTTCAATGAACTGTATACCTATTACAAGAACACGCGCTTGCTGCAACTGGCCATCCGTGACGGCAGGTTGTTGGCTAGTTTCCAGATCGGTGAGCGGATCAGCGACATCCGTGTGTTCCGCTGGTCGATCTCCAGTGACGGCAACAACCTCCGTTACATCGACAACCGCGGTGAGCGTGATATCGCGCTGCCGGCGCCGTTTGATTTCGAATGGCAGAAGACTTCCCGCGAGGGGGTTGTCATGGGGCGCCATCCGCATATGAACATTCTCGACACGGTGTTCGTCGAAACCCTCGGCGGCGACCTGACCATCAAAGTCGAGAACAACACCGAGGACGGCCAGGGTATCTACCGCGAAGCGGTGGTGGACAAGACCCAGTCGCTGGACGATGCGCAAATCGAGTATGTCCGTCTTGGCAGCCTGATTCTGCTCAAGGTGTTGCCGTACCGCGAGGAGCAGTGGCGCTACCTGGTATTCAACAGCCTGAGCCGGCAGGTCGAGCGCATCGACGCCATCGGTCTTGCCTGCGTGCAGCTGCCGGAAGATCACGGCATCATCTTTCCCGGCGGTTACTACCTGCAGAGCGGCGAATACAAGACCTTTGAACAGCCCATGGACGGCATGCGCTTCAAGCGTTCGGTAAGCTCGCCTAACGGGGAAGACGTGCAGTACATCTTCTACCACCCGGAGGAAGGTCGTTCGGCGCTGTTCACCTACAACATGATCAACCGCCAGTTGCACCATCCTATCTTCGGCCACGGCTACGCACGCCTGGAAGACGGGCGCATGGTGATCTTTAGCGCCGAGGGCAGCGAGCCGACCCGCATCCACCCGATGCAGATCTGGCAGACCCCGTTCGAAAGCGAGGAGTATGCTGACCGCCAGCCGGCGCGCAGCGGTTTCTTCGGGCGTATCGGCAATGCTGAGCTGGTGCGCGGCGTGTCCGACCTACTCAATCTCAGTCGCGAGATCGACAGCCGCGATGTGTCAGTGGCGCGCTACACCCAGCTGTGCCAGAACACCCGGCGCCTGTTCGATATCTATCATTGGTTGGGCGACACCCAGTGCGCCGAGTTGGCGCCGCTGCTGCGTGAGGTGGCTGCGACCTCCGAGCGAGTGCTCGACGAGTTCGAAAAGGTCGAAAGCATTCGCCAACAGTCCACTCGGGCCATGGCCGAGGCGCAGTCGCGACAGAAAAATCTGCTGTCCGGCTTGCTGCCCGACAGCTGGGATGAGGTGCAGCATTTCGTCGACGCGCTCAATGCCATTACCTCACAGCGCGGACAATTGCTGACCATCCGCGATTATCGCTATATCGACGTCGCAAGCATTGATGCCATGGAAGCCGATTTGCTCCAGGCACAGGAGCGTGTGGCCAGCGCCACCTCGGCCTTTCTGGCCAGCGAAGTGGCGCTGCAGCCTTACCTGCTGCGCCTGGCAGAATTGGATGCTTGGGCCCAGAAGGCTGAGACCGTTACCGAACTGAACGAGCCGTTGGCTCAGATGCAGGACATCGCCGCAAACCTGGATATGCTGTCCAGTCTGATGGCGTCGCTGAAGATCGATGACGCCACCCAGCGCACCCACATCGTCGAATCGATTTCCGAGGTTTACGCACGCCTCAACCAAGCCAAGGCACGCGCCGAGCAACGGCGCAAGGGCTTGGGTTCGGCCGAGACGGTCGCGCAGTTCGGCGCCCAGTTCAAGCTGTTCGGCCAAGGCATCACCAACGCGCTGGCACAGGCGTCGGATCCGGAGCGCTGCGACGAACAATTGTCGCGCCTGCTGGTGCAATTGGAAGAGCTGGAAAGTCAGTTCGGTGATGAGGAACAGTTTCTCGGCGATATACTCAGTAAGCGCGAAGAATTGCTGGAAACCTTTGAGACGCACAAGCAGAGGCTGCTTGACGAGCGCCAGCGTCGCGCCCAAGGGGTGCTCGACGCTGCCCTGCGTATTCTCGACAGCCTGGGCCGGCGCACCGCGCGCCTCCCCGAGATGCAATCATTGAACGCCTTCTTTGCCGCCGACCCGCTTATCCTGAAGTTGCGCGAGATGGCTGAGCGCCTGCGCGAGCTCAAGGACAGCGTCAAGGCCGACGACGTCGAAGCGCGTCTGAAGGCTGCCCGCGATCAGGCGGTGCGGTCCCTGCGCGACAAGAGCGAGTTGTTCGAAGAGGGCGGCAATGTCATCAAGCTGGGCCCGCGCCACCGCTTCAGCGTCAATACCCAAGAGCTCGACCTGACGTTGCTGCCGCGCGCCGATGGACTGTACCTGCACCTGACCGGAACCGACTTCCTCGAACCGCTGCGCGATGAAGCCATGGAAAGCTTGCGTGACTACTGGCAAGTGTCGCTGGAGTCGGAGTCGGAGTCGCCGTCGCTGTACCGCGCCGAGTATCTGGCAGGGCTGGCTCTGGACGCTGCCCTTGGTGGGCGCGAAGGACTTAGTCTCGATCTGCTCAAGACGCATTTGGCGCAGCCGGATGCCCTGACCCGGTTGATCCGTGATTTCGCCGCGCCGCGTTACAAGGATGCCTACGAGAAAGGCATCCACGACCACGACGCGGCGCTGATTCTTACCCAACTGCTGGCGCTGCGCGAGAGCGCCGGCCTGCTGCGATACACACCCGCGGCGAGAGGCTTTGCCGCGTTGTTCTGGAACCGCTGTGGCGAGGGCATCGAGGCCGAGCTGTGGCCAGAACGTGCCCGCAGCAGCCTGCAGCTGCGCGAGCTGTTTGCCAGCAGCGATGGCGTGCTGCGGCTACAGGAAGAAATCGGTGCAGCGATGCTGAGCTTCCTTGGCCAGCATTCGCTGCCGATAGGCCTGGCACAGCGCCAGGCTGCGGCGGCCTACCTGGTTGAGGAACTGGCGGCCAAGTCGATCGAGTTCACGTTCAGCAAATACGCCCGACAATTGCTCGACTGTCTGCAACTGCGCCTGCAGGCCAACCATATGTGGGACGACTATCGCGAGGCGCTGGACAACTTGCGTGGCCGCACGCTGCAACGCTGGGCGCTGGTGCAGTCCTGGCTCGAGGGTCTTTGCGCCAAGGACGAGACGCTCACCGGGCTGGCCGAGTATATTCCCGAAGCCGTTGCCATCAGCCTGCTGGACGATAAATTCCCGCATCGCTTCACCGAGGTCGATCTGCGTTTGGGCGTTGGCGGTTTGCTCGGTGAGCATCCGTGCGTGCAAAGCGGGGTGCTGGTGCTGGCTATCGATGATTACTTCACTCGCCTGCAACAGCACCGCAACGAATTCGTGCCGCAACTGCAGCGCTATCAGGCGCTGCGCCAGGAAGTGATCAACCGCGAGCGTCAGGCCCTGCGCCTGGCCGAGTTCAAGCCGCGGCCGTTGTCGTCGTTCGTACGCAACAAACTGATCAATGATGTGTATCTGGGTTATATCGGCGATAACCTGAGCAAGCAGATGGGCACCGCTGGCGAGAACAAACGCACTGATCTTATGGGGCTGCTGATGCTTATCTCGCCGCCCGGCTACGGCAAGACCACGCTGATGGAATACGTTGCTCATCGCCTGGGTCTGATATTCATGAAAATCAATGGCCCGGCGCTGGGACACGAGGTGCGTTCGGTGGATCCGGCGCAGGCACCCGACGCCACATCGCGCCAGGAGTTGGAAAAACTCAACCTGGCGCTGGAAATGGGCAACAACGTGATGCTTTACGTCGACGACATCCAGCACACCCACCCGGAGTTCCTGCAGAAATTCATCTCGCTGTGTGACGGAACACGGCGTATTGAGGGTGTGTGGAAAGACAGGACCAAGACCTACGACATGCGCGGCAAAAAGTTTTGCGTGGTGATGTCGGGCAACCCCTACACCGAATCCGGTGACGTGTTCAAAATTCCCGACATGCTTGCCAACCGTGCCGATATCTACAACCTCGGCGACACTTTGGGCGGAATGCAGGAATCCTTCGACTTAAGCTATATCGAGAACGCCCTGACCTCCAACCCCGTATTGGCACCACTGGCCACTCGCGACATGGCCGATGTCTATTGTCTTGTGGCCAAGGCTGAGGGAAAACCCTTCTCAGCGAGCGAGCTATCGCACCCCTACAGCGCCGCCGAGATCAACGAAATCAGTGCGACCCTACAGCGTCTGATGCAGGTTCGCGATGTGGTCGGTCGGGTCAACCAGCAGTACATCGTCAGCGCTGCGCAGGCCGATAGCTACCGCTGCGAGCCGGCGTTCAAGCTGCAGGGCAGCTATCGCAATATGAACAAGATGGCGGAGAAAATCAGCTCAGCCATGAACGACGCCGAACTGTTGCAACTGATCGCTGATCACTACCAGGGCGAATCGCAACTGCTCACCACGGGTGCTGAGGAAAACCTGCTTAAGCTTGCCGAGCTGCGCGGCAACCAGACGCCCGAGCAGGCTGAGCGCTGGGCACAGATCAAGCGCGACTTCATGCGCAACAAGGCCATGGCTGGCAGTGGCAGCGACGTGGGTGGCCGGGTGGTTGCGCAGCTCAATGACCTGGTCGAGAGCGTACGTGGTTTGGTGGCCGTTAAACAGAAGTCGAAAATTTGAACGCCTCGGATAACGCGCTGCCAACCCTATATCAATCCCAGGGAGAAGCAGCCATGGCAGATGTCGTTATCTATTTCTGGATATTCGTTGCAGCAATCATCGTGCTCGTCGATCTGTGGGCGATCATCAGTGTTTTCCGTAGTGATAAGTCAGATGGCGTTAAAGTCCTGTGGTTTCTAGGCATCGTTATTTTCCCCGTTCTGGGGCTGATTGTCTGGGCGCTGTTCGGCCCTCGCGGAATCAAACCCGGCACGGGGCCGAGTTCACCCGAGCACAGTAAAGGCTGACGTCGTAAAGGTTACCCCGCTATCAACAATAAGCCCGCTTACGCGGGCTTATCGAGAAAGACAGTTCAGGCCCCGACAGCAATCCCAGACATGGACTTCTTGAGCTCAGCTTTCATCGCTTCCATCTGCATTCCGATTTCATCGAGTTTTGCCTTGCCGAGTATCTTCTTGGCTTTAGGAAACATTTCTTTCTCCTCTTCTTCGATGTGATGCTCGAGGAGTTCCTTGACGACCTTCACGCGCCCGGCAAATTCGGGTGTGCCCGGATCAGTCTGCTGCAGGTCCGGCAGCACCAATGAGTCGACAGTACGGTGCTCCTCCTTGGCTTCAAAGTACATGACATCTTCTTCTCTGCTCCCGGCGGCTTTGAAAGCGGGATACAAGATTTGCTCTTCCAGCTGGGTATGGATCGCGACTTCCATTTCCAGCTTGGAAAGCAAGTCAGTGCGCTTTTTGATACCGCGCTCGGTTGATTCACTCAGCGCTTCAAGAATCGACTTCACACGTTTGTGGTCTTCTTTCAACAACTCGATGGCGTTCATCATCGTCTCCTCGGGATTCGATTCGCATCAACGAAGGTGCCGATGCCGATTAAACAACCCTGAGACCCACGCAGCATTTGTGCCTACCGTTTGATAATAATTAATCCTGAAAAATCAATTGCTTGGATTAGTGTAGTGGCGACTTGCTTCGTGCAAGCTGCCCGATACGCTTTTTCCATATTGCAAACAGCAAGGTCCGTTCGCCCTCGAAGACAGAGCCCACATCATTGCAAGGGTAAGCGATGGACCTCGAAGCCGGGGTCTGTTGCAGCTTTGGGCCTAAGTGCCTTGCGCAGCGCCTGGGACAAGAATGACCTTGCGACATTCATCTTCTTTTTTATCGAATATTTTGTAGCCTTGGGCTGCCTCTTCCAACGCCAACCGATGGGTGACTATCAGTTCAGGTTGCAAGCGGCCAGCTTCAATGTGCTCCAGTAACGTCGGCAGATATTTCTGCACATGGGTCTGGCCCATCTTGAACGTCAGACCCTTGTCGAAGGCATCGCCGAACATGAAGGCATGAATGAACCCCGCGTAGACGCCTGGCACGCTGACCACACCGCCGCGGCGAACGGCGGCGATACTCTGGCGTAGAGCTTTGCCGCTGCTGCCTTCGATCTTAAGGGCTGCGAGGACGGTTTCGGTTGTACTGCCTTTGGCTTCGAAGCCAACTGCGTCGATCACCGCGTCGACGCCGCGCATTCCCGGCGTCTGGCGAATGATGGTATCGGCGGGATCGTCATCTTGTTCAAAGTTGATCGCAATGACGCCATAAGTGTCGCGGGCATAGGCCAACCGGTAATCGTTGTCATCGACCATGAAAATCGTCTGTGCGCCAAGCATCTTTGCGCATGCGGCACTGAGCAGGCCAACGGGGCCGGCACCATAGATGGCAAGTGAGGAGCCTTGGCCAATATCGGCGTTGAGTACCGCCTGCCAAGCGGTCGGAAGGATGTCCGAGAGAAACAACACTTTATCGTCGGTCAGGGCTGCGGGTACCTTGAATGGTCCGACATTGGCTTTCGGAACCCTTACTAATTCAGCCTGGCCGCCAGGAATACCCCCGTACAGATGGCTGTAGCCGAACAACGCCGCACCTGGCGGGATACTTTTCTTATTGATGATCGAGCCGCGTCCTGTATTGGTGGTTTCACAGGCGGCAAACAGCTCATGTTGACAAAAAAAGCAGCTGCCGCAGGCGATGACGAAAGGAATAACCACCCGATCACCGCGGTGCAATTCGGTCACGGCACTGCCAGTGTCCTCCACTATTCCCATGAACTCATGGCCGAAGATGTCGCCATGTTCGGTAGACGGGATCTTGCCTCGATACAGGTGCAGGTCCGATCCACAGATTGCGGTAGCGGTCACTCGAAGGATGATGTCGTCTGGCTCTTGGATCGCGGGGTCGGCAACGGTTTCCACCCTGACATCGTGTGCACCGTGGTAGGTCAATGCTCGCATGGGCTGTACTCCTCAAAATGGATTTTTGGGCATCTTTAGAGAGGAAGCCGAGCTGCCTGGCAAAGTTCAAACGAATGTTCAGCTTGAGGGCGCACACAGGGCTTGGCACAAGGCAATGAGGAAGTCGGATCAAGCGTTTTCAATACAGGGGGGCGCTTGTCATTCGAGATCAGTGCTGTATAGAATGCGATAAATTCGCAAATGCACTGTTATATCAAGTAGGGATTTCTCGTGTCTTCACAGCCTGTCTCACCGTCAGCGCAGGCTGATATCCACACGCTTTACCTCGATCATCACGCTTGGTTGGTTGGCTGGTTACGCACGCGGCTTCGTCAGGGAGATAACGCTGCCGATCTGGCTCAAGACACCTTTGTGAACATATTGGGCAAACCTGAACGGCTACAGGATTTGCGCCAGCCTAGGGCGTGGTTAAGTACTGTTGCACGGGCTTTGATGATCGACCGTGCTCGTCGCCAGCGCGTTGAACGGGCCTACCTCAACGCTGTTGCCGGTTTACCTGATGCCGAAACCCCATCACCCGAGACTCAATTTATCCTGCTGGAAACCCTCACCAGGATCGATGCATTGCTCGACGGTTTGCCGCCTAAAGTGCGCTCCGCGTTTCTGCTTTCGCGACTGGAAGGGCTGGGCTACAAAGAGATAGCCATACATCTGGGGGTTAGTTTGAGATCGGTGGAAGGGTATATGGCAAAGGCCATCCGCCACTGCTACCTCGCGACGCTATGAGCGCAGATGGTCGTCCGGAGTTGCCTGACGAGGTTCTCGATCAGGCGATTGCCTGGAAGGTTCGGCTGCAGTCAGGCGACGCCGATGATCGCGTACGTCAGGGGTGCTTGCAGTGGCGACAGGCGCGGCCTGTTCATGAGGCCGCCTGGCAAGCCTTGCAAGCCAGTGAGTCCGCGTTTCATGGCCTTGCAACGCTCTCAGGTGCCAGCAGCCGTGTCGCTTTGGATACCCTTGAGCGTATGCAACGCGGACGCATTGGTCGCCGTCGGTTGCTGCAGGTCGTCGGCGGCGGTCTGGTAATGGGAGGCATGGGTTGGGAGGTGCATAGGGGAGCGCTTGCTCCCTGGAACTCGGATTACACCACTCAAGTCGGCGAGCGTCGCAGCTTTGTACTCGCTGACGGCACTCGGCTGCAGATCAATACTTCCAGTGCGGTCGATGTAGCCTTCAGTCAACACAAGCGCGTGTTCACGCTTCAGCGTGGCGAGATATTTATCGACACTGGTGCGGACGATGGTGCCCCTGGGGGGCGACGTGGCTTTTGGGTTCAGACCCCTCAGGCAAGTTTAGAGGCGCTCGGCACCGCGTTTGCCGTGCGCCAGGAGCAAGACCAGACCCGCCTTAGGGTTGAGGAACATGCGGTGGTCATCCATCACGCCGTGCAGCGGCAACGCGTTGAGGCGGGCGAGGAATATGTGATTACAGCCAACGGACTGAGCAAAGTGACGGCTACCGACATGGATGCCAGCGCCTGGACCAGGGGCCAGCTGGTCGCCAGCCGTATGCGCATGCGCGATTTGGTCGCCGAGTTTGCGCGCTATCAGCGTGGCTGGATCAGCTGTGACCGGCAGATCGCCAATGTCGAGGTGTCGGGAGTCTTCCAGCTTGATGACATCGATCGGGCGCTCAATGCCCTCGGCGACTCCCTGCCGGTTCGGATCGAGCGCTTCACCTCGCTGTGGAGGAGGGTGGTTGCACGTTAAGTGTGAGCTGAAAAATGCGGTATGGCATTGCGGGTTTTTCTGAGCTCTTCGGCAAATAAGAAAAACCACTCGCCAACCGAAAGGAGCTCGCGTTTCATGTCATCTGCTTCCTCCCAACCACCCCATTTGCCTCGAACCCGTCTTGCGCTCGCGCTGCGCGGGGTGCTGTTCACCAGCACCACAGCCATGACCCTGTTCATTCCGCCAGCCTATGCCGAGCAGGCCCAAGTACATCGCTACGATCTGCCGGCCGGTACGCTTGAACAGTCGCTCAACGCCTTTGCCCAGACTGCAGGGATAAATTTGCCGTTCAATCCCGGGATGGTCCAGGGCAAGCGCGCGCCTGCGCTGCGAGGTGAGTACGCAGTTGCGCAAGGTCTTGAGATTCTGCTCAATGGTTCTGGTCTTGCCGCTAGCCGTACTGCTGCTGGCAATTGGATGCTGTATCAGTTGATGGATGCCGGCGCTGCGCTGGAACTCGATAACACCATGATCAGCGGGCAGGGGATGGGCCAGGCAACCGAGAACTCGGGTTCATACACGACGGGTTTGGTCAGCGCCGGTTCGAAGACGCCGACAAGCTTGAAAAATACGCCGCAGAGTGTGTCGGTGGTCAGCCAACAGTTAATCGAAGATTTGCGCATGGTTGATCTGAGCGATGCCCTTAAGCGCGCGCCTGGCATCACGGTGAAAAATTCGAATTACCGATTGCCGCAGTTTTTATCGCGCGGTTTCCCCATCGACAACATTCAGATCGATGGCGCCTCGCCCATGGACATCGGTTCGGGTATCGGCACGTTCTACGCCAATAAAACCTACGATATGGCCGAGTTCGACCACATAGAGATTTTGCGTGGGGCATCTGGGCTGTTTGGTGGAACCGGCGATCCCGGTGGCATCATCAACGCTGTGCGAAAGCGCCCGTTGGATTACAACCAACTGAAAATAAACACCTCCGCCGGCTCCTGGGACAACTACCGCAGCGAAATCGATGTCACCGGTCCAATCGCTTTCGATGGTCGCCTGCGTGGGCGTGTGGTGACGGCTTACACCGACCGCCAGTACTTTTATGACAACCGCAGCACCGACAAGCCATTTATTTACGCGGTACTCGAAGCTGACCTTACCGATAGCGCCCGGGTGACCGTCGGCGGGCGTTATGAGCGGATCCATGAAAACGGTACCGGAGACGGTCTGCCACGCTACAGCACCGGCAAGGATCTCAAACTAGGGCGGAGCACGTGGTACACCCCGAACTGGGCGTACAGCGATAACGCTTCGCAGGAGTGGTTCGTCAAGTACGATCAGGACTTGGGCGAGACGTGGAAGCTTAACGTCAGTTTCACCAATACCTATGACAAGACCGAGGCCAAAAGCGCGTTTCTTTGGGGGGCGCCGGATCCAGAGACGATGCAAGGCGCCACGTGGGGTGGCAGCTTCATCAAGTCGTGGAGCGAGCAGTCGCTGTTCGATGCAAACGTTTCCGGCACGTTCTCGGCCTTCGGTCGTGAGCATGAGTTGTTGGTTGGTGCCGATGCGCAAAAGGTCACAAGTCGCTGGCGTGCGACCGGGGGCATGACCGATATCATTCCCATAGATGTCTACAATCCAAATGCCACGCCGCTGGGCCCCGATGCAATTGGCGATGACTTGACCCGTGACTACAGCCCGAACACCCGCAAGCAGTACGGGTTGTACTCGACGCTGCGCCTGCAGCTGACTGACCCGCTGCAACTAATCGTTGGTGCCCGCGCTCAGCGCTACAAATATGAGCAGAAGTACCAGACGGTAAACGCCAAAACTGGCGCGTGGGAGGCCCAACCTGGAATCGACTATCGCGAGCCCACCAAGATGGTACCGTTCGGCGGGCTGGTCTACGCCCTGGATGAGCAGTGGTCGGCATATGCAAGCTACTCGGAGATATTCAAACCCCAGGCTCAGCGTCGCGAGGGGCCTGTCACGTCCGGCAAGACAGTAGAACCCATGGTGGGTAAAACCTATGAAACGGGCTTGAAAGGTGAGTTGTTCAACAGTTCTCTGAACGTATCTGCAGCGCTGTTTTACACCCAGCGCGAGCACGAGGCGGTATTGGACCCAGCTCACACAGGGCAGTCGGTACTATACGGTGGCAGTTGCTGTTATTTGCCGCAAGGGGAGGTGGTCAGCAAGGGTGTCGACCTGGAGGCCAGCGGTGAACTGCTACCCGGTCTGATGGTAATGGGCGGCTATACCTACACCAATACACGAAACCGAGAGACCAGCAAGGCGTTCAGCAGTGTGACGCCTAAACATCTGGCCAAGCTCTGGGCGGTCTATACCTTGCCTGACAGGATGTCCCAGTGGAAAGTCGGGGGAGGTGTAACAGCGCAAAGCGCCAATTTTGTCAGTGGTGAATCCTACCGCCTGGACAGCAAGGGCAATCCCTACAGTACAACCCCATTCGACTTCAGCCAGGGCGGCTACGCCGTATGGGACACGATGGTGGAATACCAGTTGGATGAACACTGGACCGTCGCGCTCAATGGCAATAACCTGTTCGATCGCAAATACTTCGAGACCGTCAACACGGCGGAGTACGGTAACTACTATGGAGCGCCGCGCAACTACATGCTGACGTTGCGTGGCCAATTTTGAAGTTGCTGGTCGGGTGCAAGCCTGTTGTTTGCGTTAACAGCGCCTCACCCAATAGGCTGACTGCTCTGTGATTCGGTTGCCAAGGAAAAATATAGCTAACTTGAATATGGCGCTGTTATCAACGAACTATCATTTAGAAGCGCAATGATATTTCGTTATCCAGCAGTGTCTTACAATTAGAAAGGGCTTATATCATCCGAGCTATCCATTAGTTTTTGTTGGGGGTCGGAGGTGCCGCATGAAAAGCTTAAGGACGGCCGCCCACGGAGTGATATCGTCGTTTGTTGTCATTGTTTTACTGTCCGGTTGTGCACACAACCCGGATGTCCGTATTGGACATGACCAGATTTCTGGGAGCATCGCGAAAGGCCAGCCAGATTATTTAGGATGTGTTCAAAAGGAGCTTGGAGGCAGTTCAAGCACTTACGTGCAGAAGGGAGACAATACGCTCAAGCTGTTCGTTAATAGTACCGACCCAAACCAAGCCTCAGGCCTTGTTGAGGTTTATGGTGCAGGCAACCAACATCAGTACGCTGCTTATCAGCGAGATGCCTGGTATGACCATGGAAAGCTTCTAGATGCAGCCTACGTGTGCTCAAGAACATAAAGGGTGGTTGAAAAGGCACTACCAGCATACCGCGGTGAGCTGTTGAACTCTCAATGAAAGATAACCGGGCGCCGGGGTGGAGCGCGCTGCAGCAGCTTGGAGGCCCGGCCCTGCGCCGGGCCTTTCTGTAAACGATAAAAATGATCTGCGCCCCTCCACAGGCCGATTGTCCGGCTGCGCTCTGAATGCTGCATGTTGCCCTTGAACATCGCGACACGTTGGCTATCTTGGTATTTGTCACACGCTCAACAGACGGTTGCAGGAGGGCTGTATGAGAACACGCGGAGACATTTTCTGGTCTTGGGCAGACCCTACGCTTCACAGTCGAACCCATGATGAAACCCTTGATGACGGTACTTACATCGAGGTGCAGGTAAGGTTGTCGCGTACCGGTACTACGCAGATGTTTATTGGTGTGTATGCAGCTTCCGGCATGGCGTTGCATGAGGAGGCTTTTGATTCGCGCCCTGGCGAGTCGATGACCAGGGCCTTGGCCTGGGGAGTAGGTCGGGCCCGTCAGGTTGCCGCAGGTGGCGCTTCTACAGACGACAGAATAACCGGCTCGATGTAAGCCTGGATGGCGTTAGAAAGCCCGCTGAAGCGGGCTTCTCCCTGGGGTGTCCAAGCGTTCAGGGTGCAGCGGCGCGCAGTCTTATGCCGTTCATTTCCACTTGTTGACCAATGGCGAATTCTTCACGCGGTGAACGCACTGTTTTTACTTCGCCAGTACTGCTTCTCACCGTGTAGCTTCGTCCTTGCTGGCCGGTGGCAGACTGCACGCCCGACCCGACCAACAGCCCGACGCCAGCCCCCACCAACGCACCTATGGGGCCACCTGCCGCTCCTCCTACCAGCAATCCTGTGCCTGCTCCAAATCCTGCGCCAACTGTTGTGTCACCTTCCTGGGAAATCAAATCTGTGACACGCCATCATCAGACGGTTGTTCTGCGTCCTGCACGTTGCTGATCGAAACGGGTGCATTGGTGAACATAACGTTGTAGGTGCTCAGGTCGTTGTCGTTACGCTGCGATTCGATAGATAGTTTCTGACCTTTCCACAGAAGCACTTCGTTATCGAACATGGTGCCAGACCGGGTTTTGACCAAGTTGGTTTTACTGTGCGACGGTGGGCCGTAATCGGTACGCAGCATTTCGGCAACCAAGGCACTGCTATTGGAAGGGCCGGTAAAAACCAGTTTTTCGATTTTGCCGTTGGACAGCTGGGCAACAAGTTGATAACCGAGTAGCACGCGGCGGGAGTTCGCGCCCTGGATCAGGTACTGGTCGGGTGTATCGGTATTCACGCGGCATAACGTTTGCGTTGTTACCGGTGCGGTCGGGCATTCTTCCACGTCTTTCAGAAAGTCTCCCTGCAGATCTACGCCCATGAAGGAGGTAGGTTCCTGCGCCCAAGGGGAGAGCTGCACGGCATCGGCTGCCAGTGCACAGGAAGGAATGAGAATTCCTGACATCACGAGTTGGAGAGCGTTCATGAGATCGTCCTTGATGGAGCTATGCTCGATGCAAGCAGGGCGCTTAGAGGGAAAGTGAGTTTGATGGAAGTCATACGATGTTGAGTGTCATTGGCCGCATTCAAGTTGAAAACGGGTTATGTAAGAAAATTCGCGGCAATTAGGCCATAGATCGTGCAAATTTTCAGCATATTCGCGAATCTCCAATGCAACTGAATATCAGTTGCATTGGAGATAGCATTATACACATCCGTTCTTGGGCATCCCGCGAATTTTTGCCGCTGATCATCGGCATTTACGCGCCACTGGATGAGCGGCACCAGAGCGCGCCGCTTAGTGCTTTGGGTTAGGTTGGTAGCAGGTATGTCGGGCGGACAATCGGGATCGAGCTGTCCTCCGCATTTAGGCGAGCGCAATGGAGCATTGCTTCATCCTTGCCTTGATAACTGGGTTTTAGCCTGATTTTTTCCTGGTTGTCATAGATATCAAAACCACCAGGCACGGTCGTGGCGTAGAAACGGGTGCCAGCGCGGAAGGATTCCTGCTCTATCGGCACTGCCGGAACGATAACGAATCTTGATTGCATTTTTTATGCCTCCCCAGGCAGACATCTAACTATTAGCCATCCTTTTGAGTGGCTGCAACAAAGCTTCAAGCGAGGCGACCAGAGGTATGAAAGCGCTTTTGTCCTTCAGGTTTTTAGTCAACGGAGTGGGGGTGTTACCGTTGGTCTTAATGACACTAATTACGGTAATGCAAACTATTCTCAAGGCCGATGTCGTCGTGTAATCTCCCCGGCGCTTGGACGGCAACCCAGTTTTGTTGCCCTTATCAGTGCTACGTGGGGATGGAGATGGATGACAAAAAAGGGGCTGTTGCGATTCTGCAATGGCGTGCTCGTTTCCTGGGGGAGGGTGTTCTTCAGGAAGCGGCCTACGACCAGGCATTGATGGCTGCCGAGCGCCTGGAGCGGTCGGGATCGGTGAGCGCCAGTGAGTGGCTGGACATGGTTCGCCAGGCCAATGCAGCGTTGCTGCGCCACTAATAAGCGCAGCAGTGGATGAGCAAGTGGCCTGCCACTTGTCGCCGAATTGGTCGGTATTGCCGACGGCCTCAACCCTTACATTGCCAGCATTCCCAATCAACACGGAGTGTTCGAGCAATGACCAGTGATCACAATACGATAATTGTAAGAGCGGTTAACCCTGACGATTACGAACAGTGGCTAGGGGTGTGGCTGGCGTATCAGGATTTCTACGAGGTGGCCTTCGAGGACGCGGTTACGGAACGTACCTTCAATCGCTTTCTCGACCCTGACGAGCCAATGGTCTCGGCGGTGGCTGTGAGGGCGGGTGAGGTTGTCGGGCTGGTGAACGCAGTACTGCACCGTTCGACGTGGTCGTCGGCAGATTTCTGTTACCTGGAAGACTTGTATGTTCTGCCTTCAGTTCGTGGAGGGGGCGTTGGCAAGGCGTTGATCGAGTGGGTGCAGGCTTTTGCCCGTCAACAGCAGTGTGGGCGGCTGTACTGGCATACCCACCATAGCAACAAGCAGGCTCAGAAGTTATACGACTGGGTTGCACAGAATGCCGGCTCACTCGAATACCGGATGACGCTGTAACTCAAGTCATTACCCACGTTATTAATGACAAGAGCGCAGCCAGCAGCGTGCCCAGTACTGCGCAGTATTCAATCTTGGAGTGCTGCGCGTGCAGGCGCACGTCCTCCAAGTACTGGGCTTGGGAGGGAGCATAGGGATTGTGTCGCAGGTCTTCGGCAAGATGCTGAAGTCGAGAATCGATAATGGCGCCGACGGCATAGTAGGTTGCCGCGTGACTGATGATAAGAATCAGCAGGTATTTCATAGCGCCCCCCTGGCGTTGACGACTGCAAGGCCCTGGCTTATATAAGCATCCCTTTGTACCAAAAGCACAATTGCAGGAACTGATGATGCACGACGAGCTGGATATTCACGAACCTGAGCACGATCATTTGCTCGATCATGAGTTCTACGAAAGCGATCCTGAGCATCAGGATGAAGTTGATCCATTGTTTGACCCCCAGGACGACGAACCTGTCGACGTCCTGGATGAGGTTGATTGGGACGAAGGTGTCGATCCCCTGGACGATCTGTAGGTCAGGGGCGTCGCGCTAACGCCCGTCTACCGAGAATCTACCCGCGCCGGTCACCGCCAGCAGTAGCAAGCCTCCACAGATACTCAGGTTCTTGAAAAACTGCACGCTGTTTGCTGCTCGCTCCGGATCGACCATGTTCCAGAATGGATGGCCGATCAATGCGGTTCCCACCACGAACAAAGCGAATAGAAACGCCAATGGGCGAGTGAAAAAGCCCACGATCAGCACAATAGCGACGAAAAATTCCATGACCACCGCAACCGCTGCTGCGACGACGGGCATGGGCGCACCCAGGGAAGCCAGGTAATTCACCGTACCCTCGAAGCCTGTGAGTTTGCTCCAGCCAGACATGACGAACAGAATCATCAACAAGATACGTGCCAGCAAAATGATTACATCACGCTGGTTATCGAACAGGGTATAGCGCATGGCCGCCTTCCTTTGTGATAGGGCCATTTTACCTTAGCAGTTGGTTGCCGCCACTGCGTCAGTGGAGCGGTGGTGCAGATAGCAAAAAGGCGCCTTGCAGGCGCCTTTTCTCAAAAGATGGTGCGAGTGGCGGGACTCGAACCCGCAAGGCTCACGCCGGCAGATTTTAAGTCTGCTGTGTATACCAATTCCACCACACTCGCAAGTTTGACAGGGTCCGGAAACCGGGGCGTGCGCCCTGGAGAAAATGTATTTCCTCCACAATCAAGCGAGCTTTATAACTCATCGTTATATTTGCGTCAACTGCACGCAGGTGGCTGGTACGGCCTTTACAGGCGCATGGGCGACCAGTTGCCCATCCTTTGAATTCAATCTGTGTCTATCTTTTCAAGGAGAAATACCCTCCTGCTGGAATTGCGCGTAGTGTTGGCTGTCTATGCTTGAATACATCTGCAGTTTGCATGGGGTTGCTATGAGTTCTCCTGATCACTCGAATTTGCACACCATGCAGGCCAGTCTCTACGAACAACTGGTGCAGGCGGTGGTGGATTACGCCATCTATATGCTCGATCTTGAAGGTCGGGTTGTGTCGTGGAACGCAGGTGCCCAGCGGATCAAGGGCTGGGACGCGCAGGAAATTATCGGCAAGCATTTCTCGCTATTTTTTACCGAAGAAGATCGCGTCAATGGCAAGCCTGCTTTCCTGCTCGAGCGTGCCATTCGCACGGGTGTCGCCCAGGATGAGGGCTGGCGTGTGCGCAAAGATGGCACGCGTTTCTGGGCCCTGGCAGCGCTGGATGTGATTCGCTCCCCGGGGGGCGAAATCATCGGGCTGGCAAAGATTACCCGTGACATCACTGATCGGCGCGAGGCCGCCCTGCAACTTGATGCCATGCGCGCGCAGTTGTTTCAGGCACAGAAGCTTGAAGCCCTCGGCCTGTTGACCGGAGGCATGGCGCATGACTTCAACAATTTGCTGACCATCATCATCGGTTCGGCAAAACTGGCCCTGACCAGTCGCGACCCACAACGCAGCCAACGTTTACTGGAGCATATTCTCGATGCTGGCGAGCGTGGCACGCAGATGACTCAGCAATTGCTCAGCTTTGCCCGCTTTAAAGTGCTCAAGTCAGGCAAGGTGCAGGTGCCGGTTCTGATCGAGTCGATTTGCACGTTACTCGCCCATGCGTTGCCTGAAAATGTCGAGCTGCAAATACAGTTGGAGCCAGAGCTGCAGGACATCGAGGTCGACGGTGGACAACTGCAGATGGTTCTGCTCAATTTGATTCTCAACGCCCGTGATGCAGTAGAAAGCGATGGAGTGATTCGTTTGTTGGGGCGTAATTGCCAACTCGAGGGCGAGATCGAAAATCTGTATGGTGCGTTCGTGCAACTGGACGTCATTGACAATGGCAGGGGGATCTCCCCCAGCGTGTTGCCGCGGATCTTCGAGCCTTTTTTCACCACCAAGGCCTTCGGCAAGGGGACTGGGTTGGGGTTGAGCCAGGTCTACGGATTCGTTAAGCAGAGCAACGGTGCCGTGACCGTCGCCAGTGTGCCGCAAGAGGGCACATGCATGACCTTGTATCTACCGGTTTTTCAGCCAGTCATTGTTACGTCGAACTGAACAGTTACGCGTATCGTGGAACAACTCAAACGCCTCGCTAGTGGAATCGACGGGCTGGACGCACTGCTCAAGGGCGGGCTCATTGTTGGTGCTTCCTACATCATTCAAGGGGCTCCAGGTTCAGGAAAAACCATCCTGGCCAACCAACTGGCGTTCAATCATGTCGGTCAGGGGGGGCGAGTGCTCGTCGCGACATTGTTGAGCGAGTCCCACGAACGCCTGTTTCAATATCTCTCGACCTTGAGTTTTTTCGACCCCAGCCTGGTGGGCAAACAGATTCAGTTCGTCAGCGCCTTCGACACATTGGAAAGAGATGGGCTGGATCAAGTCGTCAAATTGCTGCGTGGTGAAATAAGCCGTCACCAAGCTACATTGTTGGTGGTGGATGGCTTGCTGACGGCAAGGTCTCGGGCTGAATCCTCCCTCGACACCAAGAAGTTCATTGCCGGCCTACAAGGCCACGCGGCCTTTGCCGGTTGCTCGGTGGTGTTTTTGACCAGTTCTCGGCTCGATGACGGCAGCCCGGAACATACCATGGTCGATGGCGTTATCGAGTTGGGCGAGACGTTGTTCAGCAGTCGCTCGGTGCGCCGTATTCAGGTACGCAAAACCCGTGGTAGCGGTGCATTGTCAGGGTTGCACGAGTGTGAAATCACCGCCGATGGCCTGCAGGTCTATCCGCGTCTGGAGTCGCTGTACAGCTACCCCAGCAGTATGGGCAGTGAAGAGCTGACCAGAGTCGGTAGCGGTATCAAAGTTCTCGATGAGCTTTTGGGCGGCGGCTTGCCAGGCAGTTCCATCACTCTGGTGATGGGGCCCTCGGGAATAGGCAAAACTTCCCTTGGGCTGAGTTTCCTGGCAGCGGCCACTACCGAGGAGCCGGGGCTGCATTTTGGTTTCTACGAAACGCCTGCGCGCCTGCGTTTGAAGGCCAGCGCCCTGGGGCACAATTTCGCTGCCATGGAGCAAGAGGGCGCGCTGCATATTGCGTGGCAGCCAACCACCGAGGGTATTCTCGATGATGTCGGCGCACGCCTGTTGCGTCTGGTTCGAGAGAAGAAAATCCGGCGGGTGTTGATCGACAGCCTCGGTGCCTTCACCCGTCTGGCCACCACTCCGGAACGCCTCAATGAGTTTTTCCGGGCGCTGGCTGGTGAGCTTCGCGCCCTGGATGTCAGCGTCGTCGCAACTTGGGAGATGCGAGATATATTTGGTTCGGAAATCAATGCCCCGGCGCCGGATCTGTCGAGTATTGTCGATAACCTCATGTTGATGCGATTTGTCGAATTCGATTCGCAGCTCAAGCGCTTGCTGTCGATTCTCAAGGTGCGCGACAGTGGCTATGACCCGGCACTGCTGGAGTTGACTTTCAGCAATCACGGCATCGATCTGAAAAAGACATTTACCCAGGCAATGGCAGTGTTATCCGGTACTCCCGTGCTGGCGGCGGGCAAATGAACCGTCAGGTTGCAGTATCATGAGCACGATTCTGGTCGTCGACGACGAGTATCTGATCGCCGATATTCTGGGCATGTTCCTGGAAGATGAGGGCTTTGAGGTGGTCAGGGCAGGTGACGGCGAACAAGCTCTGCAAGCGCTGGAGCGTACCCGTGTCGAGTTGGTGATCACCGACTACATGATGCCCAGGCTCAATGGCAAGGACCTGGCGATGAAAATTCGTGAGAACGAACAGCTGCGGCATTTGCCAATGATATTGATCAGTGGTGCCCAAGCTCACGAGGGGTGGGAAAGCCCTGATCTGTTTGCTGCCGTGTTCGAAAAGCCCTTCGATATCCCCAAGTTGATCGCTGCGGTAAATCAATTGCTTCGCCCACCCAAGTCGTCATAGAGCCATTGGGCCCGCCATCAAGGCTGACGTGATGAGGGTCAAGCGCATCCGTGCGGCTTGGGTCAGCGAGCATTACTCGTGGTGACTGTCTCCTTTTTCTGGCGCCGGGCTGCCGGCCTGAATGCGCTTGAAAATTTCTTCGCGGTGCACCTGAACATCTTTAGGCGCGTCGATGCCAATTCTCACTTGCATACCTTTAACGCCCAGAATGGTGACTTTGATGTCATCGTTGATGACGATGCTTTCGCCAACCTTACGGGTGAGTATCAGCATGTATATCTCCTTGGTAACGTAATTTGCTTTGCAGACTGAGCCCGCATAAGCCCGGGAATGCGCCGCGCGCGTTCCTCTTTTCCTTCATTAAAGACGCTTTCGGCGGATATTAATTCCCCCGAACACATATTCTGTAGTGAGTCATTAGTCGCATGTGCCCACTGGGGCGGATAAGTGCTTGGTGGCAACGAACGCTGCTCACACCCGCAAGCATAGGGGGCTTGAGCGAATATGGGAAATTTCTCTGCATGATAGGGAAATTGAGGCCGATTGTATTGGCTTTCAAGGGGGCGGGATGGATTTTAGAAACACCGCCAGGCGTACTTCCTCTGCATCCAGCCCCTTGCGCTTGCGGGCGCGTGGCAGGTTGGCCAGCTCGCCGCGTGCGAAATACTCCAGAAGTTGCGGGTGGATATAGCAGCGTCGGCATACCGCTGGGGTATTTCCCAGGCGCAAGGCGACCTGTTTGACGATTTCGACCACCTGTCGACGTGCTTCGGACTCCGGTTGCCATTGCAACTTGCGCAGCAAACTCAAGGCCAGCGCGCTGCCAGCCCAGGTGCGATAGTCCTTGGCGGTGAAGTCGCTGCCGGTCAGTTCTTGCAGGTACGCGTTGATATCGCTCGATCCAATGCTGTGACGATTGCCTTGCTCGTCCTGGTATTGGAACAAATCCTGGCCGGGTAGATCCATACATCGTTTGATCAGGTTGGCAAGGCGCCGGTTGCGCAAGGTGACCTGGTGCTCGATACCGCTCTTGCCGCGAAAGCGAAAACGTATGGCGATGCCTTGTACTTTTACATGGCGGTTGCGCAGGGTCGTGAGACCGAAAGAATTGTTGTCGCGGGCATATTGGCGATTGCCAACCCTTATCAGGGTCGCGTCGAGCAGACTGACAATCAGGGCCATTACTTTCTGTCGATCCAGGCCAGGCCGGGCGAGATGGCTGTCCAACTGGCTGCGAATTCTGGGCAGTGTGCTGGCAAATTCCAACATGCGCGCATACTTATGGCTGTCGCGAAAGTCACGCCACTTTGGATGATAGCGGTATTGCTTGCGCCCACGAGCGTCGCGTCCGGTAGCCTGCACATGACCTTGCGGGTCGGCGCAGATCCACACATCGGTATAGGCCGGGGGGATGGCCAAGGCTTTTATCCGGTCGAGGGTGGCCGCATCCTCGATGCGTCGGCCTTGCGCATCAACGTAGACGAATTGGCCGCGCAAGGTGCTGCGGCGCAGCCCCGGTTGGCTGTCTTCGACGTAGTGCAAACTCTCGGGTAAAGCAGCTTCGGCCATGGCACAAATCCGCTGACGGGGTCTGTGCTATGGACAACAGGCTCAGCCCAGCAGTGCCACTGACTTTATCTGTGCTATCAGGTGCTGGCCGCTGTGCAGGCCAAGCTGATCGGCAGAATACCGGGTTATACGTGCCAATAGCACGCTGCCGGCCGCGTCGAGGCTGACCAGAACGTGAGCGCTGTTATCCGCGGGTTGAAAGCCGATCACGCTCACTGGCAAGCGGTTGAGGATGCTGGAGTGCGCTTCTCGTCCCATGCTCAGGCTCACATCTCGTGCCTGAACCTTGAGGCGCAGCGCTGTGCCCAGTGCCAGGGGGTCGTGGGCCACGCGTAGCTCCAGGGTGCTGCCGGGTAGTTGCAGGCCCAGCAACTGGTAGCTTGCGTCATGGCTGCTGACACGGCCTTCGATGATTACCCCTGCATCATCGCCCTGGGCCAGCGGCAGGTCGAGACGCGAGAGGGTGGCGGTAATCGGGCCGCTGGCCAAGGCTTTACCGTGCTCTAGTAACACTAGATGATCTGCCAGGCGGGCAACCTCGTCCTGGGCATGGCTGACGTAGATCAGCGGGATTTCCAGTTCCTCGTGTAACCGTTCCAGGTACGGCAGGATTTCGCGCTTGCGCGGACCGTCGAGGGCGGCGAGGGGCTCATCCATCAACAGCAGTTGTGGGCTGCTCAACAGTGCCCGGGCTATCCCGACGCGTTGTGCTTCTCCGCCTGAGAGGGTGGAGGGTTTGCGCTCGAGCAGGTGCTCGATACCGAGAAGTGAACAGGCCTGTTGCATGCCTACCTTGCGCGCCTGCGGCGCTACGCGTCGCCAGCCAAAGGTCAGGTTGCCATGCACGGTCAGGTGCGCAAACAGGCTGGGCTCTTGAAACACGTAGCCAACAGGGCGTTGATGTGGGGCAATGAAGTGGTCGCGCCGCGAGTCCTGCCATACTTGGCCGTTGACCTCGATATAAGCCTCGGACGCCCGCTCCAGCCCGGCGAGACAGCGCAGGCAGGTGGTTTTCCCCGAGCCTGAGTGGCCAAACAGCGCGCTGATGCCGCGTCCGGGCAGTTGCAGGTCGACATCCAGGTCGAAGGTGTCGCGCGCGACCTTGAGCCGGGCATGAATCATTTTTTGCAAGGTTCAGCTCCAGGCTGATCGGCCCCGGCGACTGGAGTACAACGCCAGCAGCACGAGGAAGGAGAACACCAACATGGCGCCGGCCAGCCAGTGCGCTTGCACGTATTCCATGGCTTCGACATGGTCGAAGATCTGTACCGACACCACGCGGGTCTTGTCGGGAATATTGCCACCGATCATCAGTACCACACCGAACTCACCCACGGTATGGGCGAAGCCGAGGATGCTGGCGGTTATGAAACCTGGTCGGGCCAGCGGCAACACAACATGAATGAATGTATCCCAGGGGCTGGCTCTGAGTGTCGCAGCCACTTCCAAAGGTCGTTCGCCAATAGCACTGAAGGCATTTTGCAGGGGTTGCACAACGAAAGGCATCGAGTAGATGACTGAACCAATCACCAGGCCGGTGAAGCTGAACACCACGGTGCCCAGTCCCAGTGCCTCGGTGGTTTGGCCAATCCAGCCGTTGGGCCCCAAGGCCAGCAACAAATAGAAACCGATTACGGTCGGCGGTAGCACCAGGGGTAGCGCCACCACAGCACCTATGGGCCCACGCAGCCACGAGCGCGTGCGCGCCAGCCACCAGGCAACGGGTGTGCCGACCAGAAGCAGAATCAAGGTGGTGAGGCTGGCCAGTTTAAAGGTCAGCCAGATAGCACCCAGGTCGCTGGCATCGAGTGGCATCAGATTTCGTAACCGTAGGACTTGATCACGGCAGCGGCTTTCGGACCTTTGAGGTACTCGACCAGGGCTTTGGCGGCGGCGCTGTCCTTACCTTTGTTGAGGATCAGTGCATCCTGTTTGATGGGCTCATGCAGGTTGGACGGTACGATCCAGGCCGAGCCCTCGCTTACCTTGCCGTCCTTGTAGATCTGCGACAGGGCGACAAAACCCAGTTCGGCATTGCCGGTGGAGACGAACTGATAAGCCTGGGTGATGTTCTGGCCCTCGACGATCTTGCCCTTGGTGGCGTCGGTCAGTTGTAGTTTGTCCAGCACTTGCGTGGCGGCCAGGCCGTAAGGTGCAGCTTTCGGGTTGGCGATGGACAGATGCTTGTACTGGTTCTTCTTCAGTACTTCGCCCTGGTCATCGACATAACCAGCCTTGGCCGACCACAGAGCCAGGGTGCCAACGGCGTAAGTAAAGCGCGAACCCTTGACGCCGGCGCCTTCGTTCTCGAGTTTTTCCGGGGTGCTGTCGTCGGCGGCGAGGAATACTTCAAACGGTGCGCCGTTCTTGATTTGCGCATAGAACTGCCCAGTAGCCCCGTAGGCGGCAACCAGTTTGTGCCCCGTGTCTTTCTCGAAATCCTTGGCAATGGCCTGGATTGGCGCGGTGAAGTTGGCCGCTACAGCTACTTGGACTTCATCGGCCCATGCACTGTTGAACGTCATGAACGTGGCCAGGGCGGCCAGGGCAAAGCGAGGTGCGCACTTACTCATGAAACACAGCTCCACTGATTGAGGGATATTCGCTATATACGTGAATATATAGCCAATACCCGACAAACGGAAAGTACCTCTTTAGCGCAGTAGCTGTGCCAGGGCTTTTTCTGCCAGGCTATGGGTCAGTTCGCCTGCAGGTAATGCACGGGCCAACGAGGCCGCCTGACCTGCCCATAGGCTGCTGAAGTCGCTGTTGCCTGAAGGTTCAGTGATTGCTCGCAACGGCATCAAGGCGCCCCCCGCCAACGGAAAATGCGGGGCCAGGCTACTGATCGGCCCCAGTTCGCGCATGATCCGGGTGTTGATGCCGCGGGCAGGGCGGCCGGTGAACAGGTTGGTCAGGGCTGTGTCGCTGTCTTTGGCCGTGTTCAGCGCCTGGCGGTGGGCGGCTGACACTTTGGCTTCAGGGCAAAGCAGATAGGCGGTGCCCATTTGTACGGCACAGGCACCCAGGGCCAGGGCGGCCACAATGCCGCGATGGTCGCTGATGCCACCTGCTGCAATGACAGGCACTTTTACCGCATCGACGATCTGCGGCACCAATGCCAAGGTCCCAACCTGCGTATTCAAGTCGGTGCTTAGAAACATGCCACGATGGCCGCCGGCTTCATAGCCCATGGCGATGATCGCATCGCAGCCATGCTGCTCCAGCCAGATAGCCTCATCCACGGTGGTCGCGCTCGACAGCACTTTCGCCCCGGTAGCCTTGACCCGAGCCAGCAAGCTCGCCTCCGGCAGGCCGAAGTGAAAACTGACCACTGCAGGCTTGAATTCCTCGATCAATCGGCAGCTGGCATCGTCGAACGGCGCACGGTTCGACACCGGCGTCGGTGCCTCGTAGTCGGCGCCCAGTTCTTCATAGTAGGGCTTGAGTGCCTGCTTCCAGGCAGCATCACGTTCAGGGTCGGGCTGGGGTGGCTGATGGCAGAAGAAATTGACGTTGAGCGGGCCATTGCAGGCTTGCTTGAACACCTGGAGTTCGGCGCGCAGTTGTTCCAGGCTCAAGGTGGCGCAGGGAAGAGCACCCAGGCCACCGGCGTTGCTCACGGCAATGGCCATGGCCGAGCCGGTGGAACCGGCCATAGGTGCCTGAAGGATCGGCAGTTCGATACCGAGCAGATCGAGAAGACGGGTGTCTGGCCAATGACTCATGCCTGGGGTTCCTTGTGCGCAGTTACCGTTACAGGGCTTTGCTCACCTTGATATCGGTGATTTTCTTCGCATCGTCGCCGTGCAGTTTTTGCAGGGCGGCCTGAACTTCTTGCGGCGCATCGCTGCTCATCTGCGCGAAATCGAAGCGTTGCTCGCCGTCAAGCTTGTATTTGATGACGTACTTGGTGGTCTGGCTCATGGCTTATCTCAGTTTCGACGACGAACGGCGGATGAACTTGATCTTGTGGGTGAACGTTGGCTTGGTCACCGCCGACAGCGCGCGCGGGCCAACGGTATCGATGGTGATATTCCAGAAGCCGGTGCTGGGGACAGTGATCTTCGCCGGGAAGTCGACAAAAGCACCGCCATGGTAGGTATGCCGCCCGCCATTCTTGAAGCTGCGGAAGTTGGCGTCGTTCATCAGGCGGATGTTGCAGCGCTGGGAACACTCGATGACGACAATATCGTCTTCGTTGAGATGTTCGCGCTGGTGTACGAATTTCATGTTGCTCTCCGCATTGGATCTTGGACCAAATCAAAACGATACCATGATCAACGGTTACACTGTCGCCCTTCGTGCCCGACCCAGGATAAATCTGCCAATTAAGGGAGCAAAATGGTCTGGGCGCGGTCTGAATATTTTTCCGTGGTGGAGGTGCAGTTTGATGAAGTGGGTTGTAGCAGCGTTGGCAGTTACGCTAGGTGGTTGTGTCAGCGTGTCCGAGCTCGAAAGTACGCCGGAAACCTTGAACGTTATTTCCGGCAAAAAGCCCCAGGAGTACGCGACCTGCGTGCAGCAACAATTGGCTGAAAGCCGTGGTCCTCTTGAGGTGGAGCCGCACCGCGACGGCCTGCGTCTGATCGTTCCGCAAAAGGTGGGTGCCGGGCCGGCAGCGCTGGTGGACATCAATGAGCGCGGCAGTGGCAGCAGCATCAAACTCTACGAGCGCCTGAACAACTTTCCCCTGCGCCTGGGTGATGTGAAAACCGCGGCGACGCGCTGCATTTCCGGGTAATCCGAGTTTAACAGGCGCAGGTGCAGCTTCTTGCCAGGTCAATCTGGCTCAAACAGTTGTCTGCATTCGCTTTATCAGTGCCCACAATCGTGGGTCATCGAAGTCTGCCACGACCAATTGCGCCCCAGCTGCGAGCAACGCCTCGGGCGTCTGGCTGGTAGAGAGGCCGACGGTGAATATTCCGGCGCGGCTGGCCGCCGTCACACCAGGGACCGAGTCCTCGAACGCCAGGGCGTGACCGGCGTGTGCTTGCAGGCACCCAAGACCGCTGAGATAGGGCAACGGGTCGGGCTTTGCCCGCGGCAGTTCTTCAGCCACCAGCACATGCGCAAAACGTTCGCCCAGCCCCAGGGCTGCCAGCATGTGCACGGCGTTGGCCCGTGGCGCATTGGTTACCACGGCCATACCAATGCCGGTCTGTTCGGCGTGCTCAAGCAGCCGGAGCAGGCCGGCGGTGGGTTGCAGTGTGGGCGACAGGGCACGAAATCGCGCTTCCTTGCGGTCGGCAAACATCTGGTGCTCGGCCAATGAACGGTCGGGAAACAGGTAGCGACACAGGTCGGCGTTGGCCCGTCCGCTGACATGGGCGTCGAACTCTGCCTCGGTGAACACCCGGCCTTCTTCCAGCAATAGCTGCTGCATGGCTTGCAGGTGGAGTTTGTCGGTGTCGGTCAGGGTTCCGTCGAGATCGAACAACAAGGCTTGAAGCATTCTGGGTATCCGCTGCAGTGGCCGCTCATCATAACCTGATCACCGGGGCTGGTCAGTGAACGATGAAAAGAGTACAAATGTACTCCATGAATACACTATCGCCCAAACGCAGCGCCATCCTCACGTTCATTCGTGAGCGTATAGCCGATCATGGCCAGCCACCGAGCCTGGCCGACATCGCCACGGCCTTCGGCTTTGCCTCGCGCAGCGTGGCGCGCAAGCATATCCAGGCGCTGACCGAGGCCGGCTTCATCGAGGTCACGCGCAATCAGGCCCGGTCCATCCGTCTTTGCGGGGTTGCGCGTCGGCCCGAGGTCCTGGAAATCCCGGTGCTGGGCCAGGTGGCAGCAGGGCGCCCCATTGGCCCGGATGTCGACATCCATGAGCAGCTCATGCTCGATGCTCAATTATTCAGCCGTTCGCCCGACTATCTGCTCAAGGTGCGGGGGGATTCCATGCTCGACGATGGCATCCTCGATGGCGACCTGGTCGGTATCAAGCAACAGGCTGAAGCCCGTGACGGGCAGATCATTGTCGCTCGCCTCGATGGCGAGGTGACCATCAAGCGCTTCGAACGGATCAACGCCGAGCACTATCGGCTGCTGCCACGCAACCCGGCCTATACCCCCATAGAGATTGGCCCCGGTCAGGACTTTGCCATCGAGGGCGTGTTCTGTGGCTTGGTGAGGCGCGGCTGATGGGCGCGGTAGTCAGCCTTGATGGGTTGCTCGACCAGCGCCGTGTCTGGAAGGGCCGGCCCCAGGCGCAGCCTCAGGGTGTGCAGCCAACAGGCCATGCCGCGTTGGACACGCGATTGCCCGGTGGTGGCTGGCCGCCAGGGGCGCTCACCGAGTTGCTGCTGGCGGCGCAAGGCTGTGGCGAGTTGCAGTTGCTCTGGCCCAGCCTGGCGCGGCTGACAGCCAATGCAGAACGGGTGGTTTTGATTTCACCGCCGTTCATTCCTTATGCCCCTGCCTGGCAAGCGGCGGGCGTCGATCTGCAATGGTTGACCCTGGTCGAGACACCCGTCGATGAAGTGCTCTGGGCTGCCGAACAGTGCCTGCGCTCCGGCAGTTGCGGCGCGGTGCTGTGCTGGCCGCACAAGGCCGATGACCGCGCCTTGCGTCGCTTGCAGGTCGCTGCCGAAAGTGGCCAGACCCTGGCTTTTGCCTTGCGTTCCCTGCAGGCAGCCGCCAACCCTTCTCCTGCGGCACTACGCATTGCCATCGACGCGCGCCCGGCGCAATGGCGGGTGCTCAAGTGTCGGGGTGGGCTGGCGCCCGCGATGCCCATTGCCTGCGCCGGTCGAGGCTGATGGATCATGCTCTGGGCCTGTATCCTGCTGCCACAATTGGCACTCGACGCCGTGCAGCGTGGGCGCGCCGATCCTGATACGCCACTGGTGCTGCTCAGTGGTCCGCCTCAGCGGCGGATCCTGCAGGCGGTCAACACTGCTGCAGCCAACCTGGGCCTGCGCGCCGGTCAAGCGTTGACCACCGCGCAGGCGTTGGCAGGTAATTTTACCTGTGTCGATCACGACCCTGCCGCTGTCGAGGCACTTGAGCAGCTATTGGCGGCTTGGGCCTACCGCTTCAGTTCCCAGGTCAGCCTGCATTATCCAAGAGTGTTGTTGCTGGAAATCGAATCCAGTCTCGGGCTGTTTGGCCCTTGGCCAAGCTTTGAGGCGCGTTTACGTGCTGAATTGAGCGCCTTGGGCTTTCGCCACCGTATAGTCCTGGCCAGTAACCCGGTAGCGGCGCGCATGCTCGCCAACTGTCACGATGGCTTGGCGCTCGATTGCCCGGAGCAGACGTGCGCCGCCCTTGAATCGTTGCCTATCGAGCGCGTTGGCCTGCCAGCGGAGGCTGCCAACGCTTTTGCCCGCATGGGGCTGCGTCGACTCGGCCAGGTCATGGCCTTACCCCGGGAGGCCCTGGCCCGGCGTTTTGCTGCTGCAGTGCAGTTGCATCTGGACCGCTTGCTGGGCGTGCGGCCCATGGCATTGAGTTTCTACTTGCCGCCGGATCGCTTCGATCTGCGCCTGGAGTTGAATTTCGATGTCGAGTCGCACCAGGCCTTGCTCTTTCCATTGCGGCGCCTGATCAACGATCTGGTCGCATTTCTGGCAGGGCGTGACAGCGGGGTACAGCGTTTTACTCTGCACCTGGAGCATGCCGAGGGAGCGGACACCTGTGTACCGGTTGGCCTGTTGGCTGCCGAGCGCGATGCGTTGATGCTTTTCGAACTGGCCCGGGGGCGTCTTGAACAACTGCAGTTACGGGCCCCGGTGCGCAATCTGCGCCTGCAGGCCGAAGATCTGCCAGCCTTTGTGCCGCAGCATCGCGAACTGTTTGACCCACGCCCGCAGCAGAGTCAACCCTGGGAGCAATTGCGTGAGCGCCTGCGTGCCCGCCTGGGCGACACGGCGGTGCACAGCTTGACGGCCCAGGCTGATCATCGCCCCGAATGTGCCTGGCGTCTGGATCACGCAGCCAAACTGGCACCGCTCGGCCCCGCAGCACTGCGTCCAGGCTGGTTGTTAGCCGAGCCCCAGGCCTTGTCAGGAGTGGGGATGCAATTGCTGACAGGCGCCGAGCGGATCGAATCCGGTTGGTGGGATGGCGGTGATGTACGGCGCGATTATTATCGGGTACAGACCCCGACCGGCCTGTACGCCTGGGCCTACCGCAATATCGGGGAAGAGGGGCCATTGTGGCTGCAGGGCTGGTTTGCATGAGCAAGGTCACGGCCTATGCTGAACTGCACTGCCTATCGAATTTCAGCTTCCAGCGCGGCGCCTCAAGTGCCCAGGAGCTGTTCCAGCGTGCCAAGCAGCAGGGTTATCAGGCACTGGCGATCACCGATGAATGCACCTTGGCGGGAATCGTCCGCGCCTGGCAGGCGGCCAAGGCTGCCGCGCTACCCTTGATTGTCGGCAGCGAGATACGCCTGCACGAAGGCCCCAGGTTGGTGTTGCTGGCAGAGAATCTGCGCGGTTACCAGAACCTCTGTCGACTTATCACCCAAGGGCGCCGACGCGCGCCGAAGGGGGCTTATCAGGTCGTGCGCGAGGACTTCGACGCCTCTACACAGGGATTGCTGGCCCTGTGGATTCCTGACGAAAGCGAGCAGGATCTAAGCGTCGGCAACTGGTTGCGCGAACGTTTTGCCGAGCGCTTGTGGTTGGCGGTGCAACTGCATCGCGGCGCCGACGATGGCCAGCGCCTGCAGCAGTTGCTGGCGTTGGCGGCAACCCTGCAGCTTCCTGCCGTGGCCACAGGTGATGTGCACATGCATGCCCGCGGTCGGCGCGCTTTACAAGACAGCATGACGGCGATCCGTCATCACTGCACCGTGGCCGAGGCCGGGCAGCGGCTTTTCGCCAACGGTGAGCGTCACCTGCGACCCATGGCGCAACTGACCGAACTCTACCCGTCAGCCTTGCTTGAGGAAACCTTGCGCATTGCCGCACGTTGCTCTTTCGACCTCAGCCAATTGCGCTACCAGTACCCTCGGGAGCTGGTGCCTGAAGGACAGACGGCCAGCGCCTGGTTGCGCCACTTGTGCGAACAGGGGCAGCGTTGGCGCTGGCCGGGCGGTATCGAAGAAAAAGCCCGCCAGGCGCTTGAATCCGAACTCGAGCTGGTTGCCGAGCTGAACTACGAAAGCTATTTCCTCACGGTGCATGACATCGTCAACTTTGCCCGTGGCCAAGGCATTCTCTGTCAGGGGCGCGGTTCGGCGGCCAACTCGGTGGTCTGCTTCGTGCTGGGGATCACCGAGCTGGACCCGATGCATAGCCACCTGTTGTTCGAGCGCTTCCTGTCACGCGAGCGTGACGAACCCCCGGATATCGATGTCGACTTCGAGCACGAGCGTCGAGAAGAAGTCCTGCAGTATGTGTTCAGTCGCTACGGTCGCCACCGTGCGGCCTTGACCGCCGTGGCCAGTACTTACCATGCCGCAGGCGCGGTGCGCGATATTGCCCGGGTGCTGGGCTTGCCGGTGGCGCAGATCAACAGCCTGGCTGACTGCTGCGGGCGCTGGAGCGATCGCTTACCGCCGGCCGAACAGTTGCGCGAAGCCGGCTTCGATCCTGATAGTCCCTTGCTGCGCCGGGTGTTGGCACTGACCGCCGAGCTTATTGGCTTTCCCCGGCATCTTTCCCAGCATCCCGGTGGTTTCGTAATTTCCGAACAGCCCCTGGATAGCCTGGTGCCGGTGGAGAACGCCGCGATGGAAGGACGCACAGTGATTCAGTGGGACAAGGACGACCTCGATCTGGTCGGCCTGCTCAAGGTCGATATCCTCGCCCTGGGCATGCTCAGTGCCTTGCGTCGTTGCTTTGACCTGCTCTACCGGTATCGCGGTCGCGAGCTGAGTCTGGCGACGATTCCGCCTGATTGTGCTGCCACCTATGAAATGATTGGCCGTGCCGACACGGTTGGGGTCTTCCAGATCGAGTCGCGGGCGCAGATGGCCATGTTGCCACGCCTGAAGCCGAAGAAGTTCTACGACCTGGTCATTGAGGTAGCGATCGTTCGACCTGGGCCGATTCAGGGTGACATGGTCCATCCCTACTTGCGCAGGCGCCAGGGGACGGAGCCGGTGAGCTACCCCTCTGGGGCATTGAAGGCCGTATTCGAGCGCACCCTGGGCGTGCCGCTGTTCCAGGAGCAGGTGATGGAACTGGCCATGGTCGCGGGAGGGTATTCGGCGGGCGAGGCTGATCAACTGCGCCGGGCCATGGCTGCCTGGAAACGTCATGGTGGGCTTGAACCGCACCGCGAACGCTTGATTCGCGGCATGCTTGGCAACGGCTACAGCAGTGAATTCGCCGAGCGCATCTTCGAACAGATCAAGGGCTTTGGCAGTTATGGTTTTCCCGAGTCCCATGCGGCCAGCTTTGCTTTGTTGACCTATGCCAGTTGCTGGCTCAAATGTCATGAACCGGCGATCTTCGCCTGCGCGCTGATCAATAGCTGGCCGATGGGTTTCTACAGCCCCGACCAGATTCTTCAGGATGCGCGCCGGCACCGTATCGAGATCCGTCCGGTGGATGCCTGCCATAGCGACTGGGATTGCAGCCTGGAACCTGGAGCAGGGCAGGCGCTGGCGATTCGCTTGGGGTTACGGCAGATACGCGGGTTTCGCCAGGACGATGCCCGACGCATTGAGCAGGCGCGGACCCAGGCGGGTTGGCGTGATGTCAGTGACCTTTGCCTGCGCGCTCAACTTGATACCCGGGCGCGTGAGCTGCTGGCCGATGCGGGCGCTTTGCGCGGGCTGGCCAGCGACCGTTACCGGGCGCGCTGGAGCGTAGCGGCGGTACAGGCACAACTGCCGTTGTTCGCAGGCGTCGAAGCCGCGCAGGAGGCGCCGGTTGACTTGCCCCAGCCCTCGGTTGGCGAAGACCTGTTCGCCGATTACGCCAGCGTCGGCACGACGTTGGGTCCGCACCCCTTGACCTTGCTGCGCCGTCGCCTGGACGCCCTGGGCTGTCGCAGCTCCCAGGCGCTGGAGGGCGCCGAGCATGGCGACAAAGTCAGCGTCGCCGGGCTGGTCACCGGTCGACAACGCCCAGGCACCGCCAGCGGAGTGACCTTTGTCACCCTTGAGGATGAATTCGGCAATGTCAACGTGGTGGTCTGGCGTGATTTGGCAGAGCGTCAGCGCCGCGCCTTGGTCGGCTCCAGGCTGATGCGCGTGAGTGGGCGCCTTGAGTGTGAAAGCGGGGTGCGCCACTTGATCGCCCAACGCCTGGAAGACCTCAGTCCGTTGTTGCAGGGGCTGGATGTGCGCAGTCGGGATTTTCGTTAGCCGCGCGCTCCTGCAGAGCATCGATGAACAGCGATTCAGCCCGACTCATGCGCTGTTCGCGGTTCCACAGCAAATGAATGTCTACATCGGCAATGCCTTCATGGGGCGGCAGTTGCCAGAGCAATCCGGCCTTGGCATCCGCTGCCACCACATGGGCCGGCAAGCAACCAATGCCGAACCCGGCAATGACCAGGCGCCGCACTTCCTCCAGGCTCGGAGAGGAAGCCACGATGCGCCCACTGAAGCCTTGCTGGTCGCGAAAAATGGTCAGTGGTGAGAGCATGCCGCCGATCTGATCGCTGGTGAAACTGACGAAGTTCTCACGTTGCAGATCGCCCTCAGCGACATCGTGCTTGCCGAACAGCCCATGATGCTTGCCACAGAAGAAGGCATAACGCTGACGCAGAAACAAACGCTGTTGCAGGCGCGGCTGCGGTCGGCGATTGAGGCTCAGGCCCAGTGTTGCAGTTTTTTCCTGTAGAGCACTGACGATGTCGGAGCTGCGCATCACGTCGATCTCAAGGTCCACACGTGGATGCTGGCGATGGAAGTCGGCAAGAAAGCCGTCGAACCAGTCGCAGAAAATACGGCTGATCATCAGGAGCCGCACTTTGCCAATCACTTCGTCGGCAGGTTCTTCGAGCACCCCGCCGATCTGCGACATCTGCCCATAGATTTCCCCAGCCAAATGAAATATCTGCTCGCCCACTTCGGTCAGCGCAAAGCGCGGACCGCGGCGGGCGATCAATTGCCGACCGAGCTGTTCCTCCAGGCGCTTGAGGGCCTGGCTGACTGCGGGTTGGGTCAGGTGCAAGCGCGCTGCAGCGCGGCTGATACTGAGTTCCTGGCCTATGACCCGAAAGGTGCGCAGCAGGTTCCAGTCAAGGCGGTCGTTGAGCAGGCGGTCAGGCATGGCGGGTTCCGCTGTTTGAATATAACGATGGCTAATAGTGCAAATAATAAATAGAAAATTGACTAATCATAGCCCCGAGACGAAAAATCGTTGTCATACAGGCGTCATCAGAATGCCGCGGACCTACCGTTCTCTCCTGCCAGAAAAATAATCAAAGGAGCCTGACCCATGAAGCCTTCCGCTTCTCCCCAGCCACGCCGGGCTGCAGCTGCCGCCTTTATCGGCACCATGATCGAGTGGTACGACTTCTACATCTACGCCACTGCCGCGGCATTGGTGTTCGGCGCTTTGTTCTTTCCCTCCGACGACAAGCTGTTCAGCACCATGGCCGCCTTCGGCACCTTCGCCGTGGGCTTTTTCGCACGGCCTTTGGGCGGCATTGTCTTCGGTCATATCGGCGACCGGATCGGGCGCAAGAAATCACTGGTTATTACCCTGGTAATGATGGGGGTGGTCACGGTGTGCATTGGCCTGTTACCGACATACGCCCAGATCGGTGCCACGGCACCGGTTCTGCTGATTCTGCTGCGCATTGTCCAGGGCATTGCCGTGGGTGGGGAGTGGGGTGGGGCGGTGCTGATGGCCGGGGAGCATGCGCCCAAGGGGCGACGCAATTTCTTTGCCTCCTTCGCACAGCTGGGCAGCCCGGCAGGCTTGATTCTGTCGTTGCTGGCCTTTAGCGCGGTGACGCGTTTGCCTGAAGAACAGCTGATGACCTGGGGCTGGCGCTTGCCGTTCTTGGCCAGTGCCTTGTTGCTGCTGGTTGGCCTGGCCATTCGCCTGGGCGTTAACGAATCGCCGGAGTTTCTCGCCAGCCGCGAGCAGGCCAGCAAGGCCAAGCGCAAAGAGCAGGCACCGGTAATGGAAGTGCTGCGCACGGCCTGGCGCCCCCTGTTGTTGTGCATTGGCGCCAACACCCTTGGCATTGCCGGGGTGTATTTCACCAATACGTTCATGATCGCCTACAGCACCCAGCAGCTGGAACTGCCGCGTTCGTTGATTCTGGAGTGCCTGTTTGTGGTGGCGATCATCCAGTTTTGCATTCAGCCCCTGGCCGCCTGGGTGGCAGAGAAAATCGGGGCTACGCGCTTCCTGTGCCTGGTGTCTTTGCTGGCCATTGCCTCGCCTTATCCAATGTTCGTGCTGGTCAGCTCCGGCCAGGCCGCATTGATCGTTGTGGGTATCGCCTTGGCGGTGGTGTGCATGGCGTCCTTTTATGCAGTGATCGCGGGGTACGTCAGTGGCATGTTCGAGACCCGCGTGCGCTATACCGCCATTTCCATGGCTTATCAGGTCTGTGGAGCTGTTGCAGGAGGCCTGACCCCGCTGATAGGCACCTGGCTGGCGCATAAATTTGTAGGTCAGTGGTGGCCAATGGCGGTGTTCTACAGCTTGATCGCGACGATTTCGCTGCTCTGCGTGCTGGCCCTGGCGCGTCGCCATGCCTCGGCGCATCGCCTGGAAATGGCCTGATTTATCAATGAATACTGGAGTAGTCGCGATGTTGAAAAGTAACGGCCAACGCCTGTGGGCGAGCCTGATGGCCATGGCCGAAATCGGTGCAACGGCCCGTGGTGGCAGTTGCCGCCTGGCCTTGAGCGGCGAAGACAAAGCGGGCCGTGAGTTGTTCGCCCATTGGTGCCGCGAGGCGGGAATGACCTTGAGCGTCGACCCTATCGGCAATCTTTTTGCCCGTCGCCGTGGAACTGATCCCGAGGCTGCTGCAGTGATGATCGGCAGCCACCTCGATACCCAGCCTGAAGGGGGACGCTTTGACGGTGTCTACGGTGTATTGGCCGGCCTTGAAGTGGTGCGCCGCCTTGATGAGCTAAAGATCCAGACCCGCAAACCGCTGGAAATAGCGGTGTGGACCAACGAAGAGGGCGCCCGTTTCACACCGGCGATGTTTGGTTCGGCAGTATTTACCGGCACGATGAAACTTGAAGAGGCACTGGCGGTGCGCGATGCCGATGGCGTCAGTGTTGCCGAGGCATTGCAGCGTACAGGTTTCGCTGGTCAGCGACCGTTGGGCGGCGTGGTGGATGCCTACTTCGAGGCGCATATCGAGCAAGGTCCGATTCTTGAAGACAACGCCAAGAGCATTGGCGTGGTCAGCGGCGGGCAGGCCATTCGCTGGCTCGATGTTCAAGTTCAAGGCATGGCTGCCCACGCAGGCACCACCCCCATGCCGCTACGCAAAGATGCGCTCTACGGCGCTGCACCAATGATCCAGGCGATTGAACAGTTGGCCAGTGATTTCGCGCCTCAGGGGCTGACCACCGTCGGTGAATTGAGCATCAGCAAATCTTCGCGCAATACCATTCCCGGGTTGTTGCAGTTCACCGTGGACCTGCGCCACCACCTCGACAGCGCGATTGAGGAAATGGAGTGCCAGGTTACCAAGCGCTTACAGGCCATCGCCAGTCAGCGCGGCCTGAAGGTTAGCATCAGACGGCACTGGGTCAGTCCCGCCACCCCTTTTGATGCAGATTGCGTCGCGGCAGTGCAACAGGCGGTTGATGGCTTGGGTTACGCCCAGCAATCAATCGTCAGCGGTGCCGGTCATGATGCGATTCTGCTAGCTCGCTATTGCCCGACGGCGATGATTTTTATTCCTTGCGTGGGCGGCTTGAGCCATAACGAGGCCGAAGACGTATTGCCCGAGGACGTGCGCCAAGGCGCTGACGTGTTGCTCAACGCCATACTGGCCCGCGCTGGCCGAGTTGAATAAGGAGAAGCCCATGCGTTGCTACTTTCACCCGGAACAGTTGCTGCATCATCCACGCAGTTACTATTCGCGCGGCCAGATGCGCACTCCTCAGGAAGTGCCCGAACGTGCCCAGCATTTGCTGCAGGCCGCGAAAAACCTCGACTTTGAAATACTCCAGCCAGAAGATGCGGGATTGCAACCCCTGCTGGCTGTACATGGCGCGCCGTACCTGAACTTTCTTGAAGAAGCTCATCAGCGTTGGAAGGAAATTCCAGAGGACTGGGGCGATGAAGTCATGTCGAACATTTTTGTGCGCGAGCCCAATGCTTTGCGCGGCATCCTTGCCCAAGCCGCCCGCTATCTGGCCGATGGCAGCTGCCCGGTGGGTGAATTGACCTGGCGTTCTGCCTACTGGTCGGCACAAAGCGCAGTGGCTGCAGCCAAAGCACTGCTCGATGGTGAGCCGGCTGCCTATGCCTTGTGCCGGCCGCCAGGACACCACGCCCGTGCCGAAGCAGCGGGTGGCTTCTGCTATCTCAACAACGCCGCCGTTGCAGCCCAGGTGCTGCGTGAGCGCTTCAGTCGCGTTGCCGTGCTCGATACCGATATGCACCACGGTCAAGGTATTCAGGAGATTTTCTATGAGCGCGACGATGTGCTGTATGTCTCCGTACACGGTGACCCGACCAACTTCTACCCTGGCGTAGCCGGCTTTGCCGATGAGCGTGGAAGCGGCACAGGGGAGGGTTACAACCTCAATTTGCCCATGGCTCATGGCGCCAGCGAAGCGGACTTTCTCGCTCAGTTGGACGTTGCCCTAGCGGCAGTGAAGAATTTTGGTGCGCAAGTGCTGGTGCTGTCACTGGGCTTCGATATCTTCGAGCTGGATCCGCAGAGCAAGGTTGCCGTCAGCCGTGAAGGTTTCGCCACCTTGGGTGAGCGTATTCGTGAGCTGGGCGTGCCCTGCCTGATCGTTCAGGAAGGTGGGTATCACCTGGACAGTCTTGAAGACAATGCACGGGCATTTTTTGCCGACAAGCGTGACTGGTGCCTGCCCGCCTAACGGTCGCCGACCAGGCGTTACTGCCCGCGTCGGGCGTGCTTGACCAGCAGTTTTTCCAGCTTCTCCCACAGCTGCGGATCGGTGCTGAAGGCGACGTTGAAACGCATCCACCCGGTGGGCTGTGAGTCCACCATAAATAGCTGCCCTGGCCCCAGCATCATGCCTTGAGCCAGGGCGTCATCGAGCAGCGCAGCGCTGTTGGCGATAGCAGGGTGACGGGCCCATAAATACATGCCCTCATCGCTTTCGATAAAACGTTCAAAGCCTAGCCGCGAGAGCTGTTCGCTGACCTCCTGCTGGGCCTCGGCCAGGCGTTGGCGCAAGCGTTTGAGATGCTTGCGCCAACGCCCGTCGGTGATCGCCGCATACACCACGCGCTCCATCAATTGCGAGGTGGTCAGGCCCGAGCGCATTTTTAGCTGCAACAATTGCTGCATCAACTGTGGGTTGGAGAGCATGAAACCGACACGTACGTTGGGCGAAATGCTTTTCGAGTAGCTACCGACATACACCACCTGTTGCAGTTGATCGAGGCTGGCCAGGCACGGCAGGGGTTCGGCAATCATGTCGGCATAAAGATTGTTCTCCACCAAGCGGAAATCGTGCTTGGCGGCCAACTGCAGCAATCGATGCAACTGTGCCAAGGGCGCGCATGAGCTGGTCGGGCTGTGCAGGTGTGGTTGCGTGAAGAACACAGTCGGGCGATGTTGTTCGAGCAAGTGTTCCAAGTGGTCGAGGTCATAGCCGTTGGGGGTGCGCGGGACACCTAGCAGGGTCGCCCCCTGAAAACGCAGGATGCTCATCAGGTTGGGGTAACCGGGGTCGTCCACCAACACCACATCGCCAGGGCAAACCAACGTGCGGACAGCCAGGTCCAGAGCCTGGCTGGCGCCGTGGGTCAGCATCAGCTGTGCAGGATTGGCGACGATGCGCAGGTCTTGCTGCAAATTCTGTGCGGTCAGTGTGCGCAATTCCAGCAACCCCATTGGATCGCCATAGCCACTGAGCTCCAGCACGCTGCCAGCGACCTGCCGCATGCCCCGACGCAAGCCGTCCTCGAACATCCAGTCGTTGGGCAGCCAGCCGCAACCAGGCTTCAGTGCCAGTCGGCGGCTTTCGAAGATCTGCTGCATGTACCACTCGGAATTGAACGCCGGCTTGCCTGTGGCAGGCCCGCTCGCGTGGCTGTCGATCAGCTCCACCACCGAGCGGTTGACGAAGAATCCTGCGTTGCCTCGGCTCACCAGCATGCCTTGGGCAACCAAGCGGTCATAGGCCTCCACCACCGTGAAGGTGCTCACCGAGTAGGTCGCGGCGAACGCCCGTATGGAAGGCACTTTGGCGCCCGGTTTGAGGGTCTGGTTTTCGATCAGCTCGCGCAGCCTGTTGATGATCTGATTGACCAGGGGAGGCGATTCGTCGGGGCGTAAATCAAACATTTGCAAGCTTTGCCTTCGGGTGTGCGTAACGCCTGGCGCGTTCAGGGCGAGGGTGTACTGCAATGGCGACCTGTACAGTGCAGTGAACTTTGCATCGTGCTGTGCATGGCTCTCTGGGACATACATTTTTACATTAGCGCCCTGCAATCGCTAGCTAAAGAAGATTCAAGCAGCTGCGGTTTCATGAGTTTCCTTGCATAAAAAGAACACGAGGTAGCTACAGATGGACGCAACATCCACATCCACTTCCGCAGGGAAGGTGGAGCACGAAAGCAAGCTCAGCGCTTCGCTGAAATCACGTCACCTGACCATGATGTCGATCGCTGGAGTTATTGGCGGCGCATTGTTCGTAGGTTCTGGCAGCGTGATCCACAGCGCAGGCCCGGCGGCGATTCTGGCCTATCTGGCCGGGGGCATCCTGGTCGTGCTGATCATGCGTATGCTGGGCGAAATGGCGACCTCGTCGCCTGATACCGGTTCGTTTTCCACCTACGCTGAACGTGCAATCGGCCGTTGGGCGGGTTTCACCATCGGTTGGCTGTACTGGTGGTTCTGGGTGATTCTCATGGCCTGGGAAGCCTATGTGGCAGGCAAGATCCTGCATGGCTGGTTCCCGTCGGTCAGCGTCAATGTCTTTGTACTGGCCACCACGCTGGTGCTGATCAGTGTCAACTTCTTCAACGTCAAGCACTACGGTGAGTTCGAATTCTGGTTCGCGCTGATAAAGGTAGTGGCGATCATATGTTTCCTTGTGGTCTGCGGTATGGCAGTGGTCAACCTCTGGCCTACCGGAGAGGTCCACGGCTTGAGCAACCTGACCGCCCAGGGCTTTATGCCCAATGGCGTGGAGTCGGTTGTGGTGGCCATGCTCGGGGTGATGTTTGCGTTCCTTGGTGCTGAAATTGTGACCATCGCTGCGGCCGAATCGAAAAATCCATCCGAGCAAATCGTCAAGGCGACCAACTCGGTGGTGTGGCGGGTCTGCCTGTTTTATGTCGGTTCGATCTTCCTGATCGTGGCCCTGGTACCCTGGAACGATCCACTGATGGGCCAGTCGGGTTACGGCTCGTACCGTCGCACCCTGGAACTGCTGGGGATTCCTGGCGCCGAGCTGGTAATGAACTTCGTGGTCCTGACGTCGGTGAGCAGTTGCTTGATCTCGGCGCACTACACCGCTTCGCGCATGTTGTTTTCCCTATCGACCCGTGGTGATGCGCCCTCGTTCTTCAAGATCACCCGGGCAGGTACCGGTGTGCCGGTGTTCTCGATCATCGGTTCGTGCTCTGTGGCCGTTTTCGTGGCGCTGATCAATTTCAGCGAAACCCTGCGTCCGAAAGATGTACTCGATGTGCTGATGAACACCACCGGCATGATTGCGCTGTTGGTTTATCTGGTGATCGCCTTCTCGCAGTTGAAGATGCGTCGCAAGCTGGAGGCCGAAGGCAAGCAGATCCACCTGAAGATGTGGCTGTTCCCGTGGCTGACCTATCTGGTGATTGTGTTCATCATCGGCTGTCTGGTGACCATGGCATTTGTGCCGGACTATCAGGTACTGGTGTTCTCGACCGCAGCAGCCGCTATTGTCGTGGCCTTGATGGGCGCAGTGCTGCACATACGCGCCGCGAAAGAAGCCGCTGCGTGAGGTAATGAACCGTCTGTTCTGAAAGCTTACGCTTGCTGCAAGGGCAAGCGTATGAGCAGGCTCAACCACTTCCTGCGCCAAGTAAGCTCGGCGCAGGAAGTGGTCGTAGATACTTAGCACATTGCCGCCTTATGCAGACCTAACCTGTGCATTTTCTACAGGAGGTTGAGCATATGTCGGCGAGCAATGACGACACCCCGATTAAAGGATCTTTGGAAAGCAGCCTGGAGGACTATCAGGACGGCTTTATCAGCGGCGCTTTTCCTGCATGGCTTCGTAGCGCCAGTGTTGCGCAACTGACGGCGCTTAAAGAGGCAATGGTCTTGAGCCTGTACTTCAACCAGCGCATGCGCAGTGCGCTGGCCGGGTTGCAGAATATTGAAGGTTTTACCCTTCCACTGTTGCAACAGGCTATGAGTACCCGCTTCGGACCAGGGTATGACGCCAAACGCCTGCAATTTAGAGTGGGGCGCAAGGAGCCGGTGGTCACCTCCCAGCCCATCGGTTATCCGGTAACGGCTGCGGTGTATACCAATGTCCCAGTGTTGGAAGCGGCGCTGCGCAACTTCACCGAGGCAGAAACCCAGCCCGGTGGCTACCTGGCTGGTAACCGCTTGCTCGATAAGCAAGACCCCAAGGCGGTACTGCCCACAGCCGATAAATTCGCTCAGTTGTGCCGAAATCTGGACTTGGGCAAGCGCTATCAAAGCCACCTGGGCTCGGTGCTCGAACCTGCCGATGCCGCCGACGAACAGCCAGGTGAGGGGCGCCGCCGAGTAGCCTCGCTGATTGCCCGCGCGCAGCGCTACACAATGTTGGTTGATGCCCACATCGCGTGGATCAAGGGGCAGTTGAGGGACGATGAACACCAATTGCTTGTTGAACTGTGTGCCCTGCGAAGTCCGATCAGCCTCAACGACGATCACGTCATACCCAAGCAGTTGAGCCTGCTGGAATGCCGATTGGAGGAGATAGTCGTCCTCGATGTGCGCGATGACAGCCTCAGTCCGTGGTACAGCTCCAGCAATCGGGTACTGGTGTACATACCTGGCGATCCTCAATCACCTTGGCTTGCCTACCGTTCGTTGCGGTATTTCGCGAACGATTTGGGCAAGCGACTGCGCACGCACACCTATCAACACTTTTTCAGTCGTTTCGTGCGGCGCCGAGACAGCCAACGCTTCTTCAACAGCGTGATCAGCGGCTACTCGCAGGTGTCCGACCTGGCCAACATCGATCTGCAAGAACGCATGCACGCCTTTGACGGCTATGTGTTCGAAAGCCTGGCCCAGGCCTGGATCAGGCGAATCAAGGACGACGCGGCAATGATCGCAATGCCGACAGCAGCGGTTGATCGCGAAGTCCAGCGTGCGCACGACGAGCGCCTGGCAGCCGAAGGCTGGACCCTGCTCAACCTGGCAGGGTTGTTCGTGCCGGTGCTCGGTGCGATGTTACTTGCCGTGGCGGTCTGGGATTTGTTGCGAGGATGCTTCTATGGGATTCAGGCCTGGCGAGAGGGCGATACTCACGAAGCCCTGGATCACTTGCTCAATGTCGGCATCGATCTGGCGACGTTGGCGGCAACAGCTGCAGGCGTGCATGCTGCGCGCGGTGCCTGGCAGCGCTCGGTGGTGGTCGATAGTCTGGTCCCTGCACACTTGGAAAACGGCAGCCAGCGCCTATGGAACCAAGACATCACCCCCTACCGTAGTGAGGCACCGCCCGTTGCGCTGGTCCAGCGCCAGGACGGGCTGTTTCGTGTGAACAGTCGGAACTGGGTCGAGATGGAGGGTAGCTACTACGCAGTCAGTCAACGTCAGCGCGCAAGGACCTGGTGTTTGAATTCACGCCAGGGGCATGCGCCAGTACTGGTAAGCAACGGTGCCGGCGCATGGCGCTTGGGGAGCGAACAACCTACCCAGTGGGACGCTCGTTATCATATGTTTCGTCGGCTTGGCAGTTTCTACCGGAACTTCGCCGATCAACAGATCGAAGAAATCCTCACTACTACCGCTATGACGGACGAGCAACTACGCGCCCTGCATGTATATGCCCACGTCCCTGATGCCTGTTTCGTCGATACCTGCGAACGCTTTGCCATCGATCAGCGCATCCGCAGCGCACTTACTCAGGTGAACCAAGGGCAAACGGTCGATGATCCAACGGTGCGCGCCGCGATCAGCGTACTGCCCGAGGCCGCGCAATTGTCAGGGCCGGCGCTGGGCCGGGTGGTCGTGGCGCAGCGGCGATTGTTGTTTCAGCAACTCTACGACGCCAGCCTGAGTCGTGAGCCGCAGGGGGCTATGCTGTTGCGCCGGGCTTTCCCCAGTTTGCACTCCCCGGCGGCAGTCGCTGTACTCGAAGCTGCAAGCGTCAGCCAAAGGGCTCGTTTGCTTGAGAGCGGGCGTGTGCCGCTGGCGATGGCCGAAGCCGCACGCACTGCAGTGCGGCAAATCCGCGTAACACGCGTGTATGAATCGCTGTATCTGTACACACCGCAATCGCTGGATCTTGCCCGGGTATGCCTGACATTGTGCGACAGCCTGCCGGGGGCGCCCGCAACGATGGGGTGGCGCTTGTTCGACGGTCACCTGCAAGGGCCTGCATTGTTGTCGACGGGGCCTGTGGAGGCAGGCCGACGCCTCGACCTGGTGCACGATGCCGGGGACTTTCAACTATTCGATGCACAAGGCCAGCTACTGGCCGGACCGGGTGATTTTTTCAGTGTAATGGCTGCAGGCTTTGAGGATGCCCACCGCGACGGCATGCGTTTAAGTGAACCCTTCGATCACAACCTGCGCGTACTCCTGGCAGCGCAGGCCAAAATGCAGCGCCAGGAAGTCGAGCAACTGATTGGGCAGCCAGCGCGTATCGGCTGGTTTCGTCCACCCCAGCGATTGGCCGGCGGTCGCCTGGGGTATCCTTTGTCCGGTCGCCGCCTTGGCCAGCCACGTCGGCCTGCTGCTTTGTATAACCAGCTACGTTTGCTATATCCGGCGTTTCATGACGCGCAAATCGAAAGTTGGCTTGAGGCAGTTAGGCGGTCGGGACAAGATCCACAGCGTGAAGTGCTGCGTTTGCAGCGAGAGTTTTCAAGGCTGCAGGATGAGCTGCATCGCTGGAGTGAAAGCCTTCCCATGCAGTCGTCGCAGCGGGTGCCGCGGGGTAGCTTGAGCCGCGCTTTAATCAGTTGCTGGCAGCACACGCTGGGCACTGAAATCCACTCGGCGACCGGTGAGCTGGAAGGCTACCGCCTGCTGATCTGGGGATTGAACGTGGATACCCTGCCGACGCTACCTGAGTCGGTCAGCTTCGAGCATGTCCGCCAGCTTGCCTTTCGGGACATGGGTCTAGAGGAAATTCCTCAAGGTTTTCTTCGGGCATTTCCCAGGTTGACTCATCTTGAGGTACCCAACAATCGTTTAACCCGGTTGCCGCAAGACTTGGCGCAACTTCGCTTGCTGCGCGAACTGGACTGCGCCAATAACAATATCGCGCTCGATCAAGCGCAGGCACAGATGCTTGAAACCTGTGAAAGCCTGGAAGTCATAAACCTGTCCTCCAACCCGTTGGGCCGTGTGTTTTCACTCGCCAGGATGCTGCGACTGCAACGCGTACACCTGCAGCGCACCCACATCACCGAGTTCCCGCCAGATCTGCTCACTCGTCAGGAATTGAGCATCGTGGACCTGCGCAACAATCAAATTACCCAGGTGCCTGAGCAGTATTACCGCCTGCCTCAGTGGCTCAGTAGCACTATTTTGCTGGAGTGGAATCCATTGCAGGAAGATGCCGCACACCGATTGCGCGCGTTCATGCAATCCAACGGCTGGCATGTGGCGGCGGGCTGGTTGGAGGGTACCCGGTCCAATCTGGCTACTGTCCGTGAGCGCTGGCTGCAGGTGATCGGTATTGACGAGCGCACGGCGCGCGCCGACACATGGGACCAGATGCATGCTTGCAGCGGTTCCACAGCGCTTTTCGAATTACTCGAACGCTTGCTTGAAACCGCCGATTTTGTGCATCACCGAGTGAGCCTGGCCGAGCGTGTCTTTACCCTCCTTGAGGCCATGCGTCAGTACAGTGGGTTACGTGAAGCACTGTTCGAGTTGATGGCAAACCTGGAATTGACCTGTCAGGACAGTGCAGCGCTGCACCTGAGCGCGCTGGAACTGCGCATGCTGGTATGGCGCGCGTGCAGCGAGGTCGGGCCAGGTCAAGAGCAGGCTGCCCTGATTGGTCTGGGACGGCAACTGTGGCGTCTGGAACAGGTGGATCAACTCGCTTTGCAGGATATCCAGGCACGGCAGGCGGCAGGTCATAATCCCGATGAAATCGAGGTAGGGCTTGCCTACCGTCTGGAACTGCGCAACTTGCTAGATTTGCCAGCACAGCCAGGCGACATGAACTTTCGTGTGGTCGCGGGGCTGGATATCAAGCGGGTGCGATTGGGCGGGGAGCAAATACTTGCGCGAGAAAGTGCAGAGCAACTGGCGGGGTCCCTGGTAACGCGGGACTTCTGGGTAGAACACCTGAGGCGGGCGTATGCCTCGCGCTTCGAAACGGTCAATACACCTGCCCAGGTGCGGTCGACCGAACTGATGGACGCTGCGGCGAGCGGCGGCATGCCTGATGGGCAGTACAAGGCGGCGCAGGACAAGCTCAAGGCCGAGTGGGATCTGGCTGTAGCTGCGCTTATCAAGACCTTGACCCGGGACGCCTTGGGATTGCCGGGCGAGCCCCCAGAAACGGTCACTCAAGCACCGACCCCCGGCCCCTCAAGTCGTACATGATCGGGGCTATGTAGCCTATGGGGAAACCCCGCCAGGCACTTCTGGCGGGGCAGGACTCAAAATGGGTTGTTCAAGTCGATTCCCGATTTGCCGGGTGCCAGGATGTTGTTCGGATCAAGCGCACGCTTGATCGCATGTTCGACCTTGCGCTTGACCGGGCCATAGCTTTGCGCAACGCGTTCCTGGAACGCGGTATTGACCCTGTACACGGCGTAACCCTGTTGCTCGAACACATCCAGAAGCTCGGCAAAGCACGCGTTGGCGCGCTGGGTTTCCTCGGTATTGGTGCGGTCGTACAACACGTCGATGACGTGGTGCATGTCACGCCAACCAACGATGAATTCGCCGACATAATCCAGGCCATATTTGTTGAGGATCTTCTTCGCCAGCGCCTGCTGTTTGTCACACTCGCTGCCCCGTGCCTGGCTGACTGGCGCGAACCACATCGAACCACCACCGCCACGCCAGTTGTACAGACCGAACTCCTGAAGATTAGGTACTCCGGACATCAACTGTGCACGGTATTTGAACGGCTGGGTTTCACCTGCTTCCTCTTCAGTGACAATACGCCCCTTGCCCAATTGCTTAAGCGCGCCATTGACAATTTTCCAGTTCACCTCGACCTGCTCCTGGGTGCCATAGAGCGCGGCATAGACGTTCCAGGCACCGAGGTTCTTGTCCTTCTGGATCTGCTTGAGGATGGCGTCGGAGGTCGCACCAGGCTCGCTGGTGTAGTCACTGCGGCGAGTGTTGCAGGTGGATGCTTCCCACAGCACACCGGCGATCACCACCGAGTTCGGGATGATCTGGGCTATGCGCAGCGGGCGGATGAATTCAACGATTTCGGCAATGTCCGACTCATTCTCGAACTTGATTTCAAACGGTTTGAACACTGGTGGCTTGGGCATCAGCCAGAAGCCCATCTTGGTGCAGATACCATAGTTGGCCTGGGTAAACATTCCGTCGAGGGTAGGGCCGTAGCCCCACTTGAAGACTTGCCAGGCATTGTCACCTTTTACGCCCCCCATGCCGGTGCGATAGACATCGCCACTGGCCAGAACCACTTCCATCCCGCATTGCATCAGAAAGTGTTCGCCGTAAGGCGTGTAGCCCACACCACGGTCCATGGTATTGCCCAATGGTCCGGCAATCGCCGAAGGCGCGGAAAACGACAGCATCAGCGGCAGCTTGTGTTCCTGGATGTAGTCGTAGAGTTGTTGGTAGGTTACCCCGGGCTCGACCAGTGCCGTGCACAGGTCGGGATCGACGTGGAGGATTTTGTTCATCTTCTTCAGGTCCAGGATCACCTGCCCGCGCTGGCCGGGTGCGGCGGAGCCATAACCGAAGTTGCGACCGGTGGAAATGGTCCAGATCGGGATCTTGAACTGGTTGCAAATCTTCACCACCCCCTGCACCTGTTCCACTGTCGTGGCGGTGAGCGCCGCTGCAGGCGCGTGCTCGGCGTTGTCCACGGCCATCATGATCTTGTTATAGGGGATCAGTTGCTCGTCCTTGAGCAACACGTTTTCATCACCCAGCAGGGCGCGGAACTGGGTGACGGCTTGCTGGAAATGGTCGCTATCGACGCCACGAGGCAGCAGGGATTTGGCAGTTGCTTGAGTCATGTTGGAATCCTTCAGACGTGGATCGAGAACGACACATAAGTGCCGGTCAGTGCACCGGGATGCTTGGCGCTCAACGGTGCCTGGCCGGTGTCGGTGCTGCCCAGGGTTGCCAGGGCGTAACCGAGGGTGGCCGCCCATTGATCATTGCCGCTGCCTTGGCCGGCGCTGGTCGCCAGTTGCAGGGTGGGGGCAGGGCTGTGCAGGCGCTGTTCATGCAGGTCGAAGCCGAGGCCGCAACGATTGAGTTGTTGCCCCAGTTGCAAGGCGCAGCCGTGTGCAGCCTCGGTGCTGAGGAGGCGGTGGCGCGAGTGGCTGGCATTGGCGCTGTGCTGGCCAAGCCACTGCACACGTGCCCCGGCACTGCGTGCCAGGTCGATGATCAGCGTGGCGCTGGCATCATCGAGCAGCCCAATCAGCCGTTGGGGCTGGCCACTGGAGAGGCGCTGTTGCACATCCAGCAGTGCTTTCAGATCTGCGCTCAGGATTTGAATGTGCGGCGTGGAGGGGCTGGCTTGCAGGCCCTGGACGAAAGCTGAGCCTGCCACTGCAGGGCAGACAAGTGCCAGGCTGGCGGCCTGTGCAGGGCCGGCGCGACCCAGCAGATTGTTGGCCAGGCTCAGGCTTGAGCTACCCATGGCCACGCCGGCCAGGCCTCCTAGCGCCATGCCCTTGAGTAGTGAGCGACGTTCGACGTTCATCATCACAGTGTCCTCAGGGTTTGGCCGGCGTGACTGGCGCCTGGGAAATGTAGTCCGCCACCTGTTGCAGGGCATGGTCGTCAATGAACGAGGCGGGGAAGGCGGGCATGGCGCGAAAGCCGTTGCGCACCACAGCCGTGATATAGGCTGCTGGTAATTGGCGACCCTTGATCTGCGGGCCGACCTGACCTTCATGGCAATGGCCACAGGTTTTGGCGTAGACATTTTCGCCGCCTTTCCATACGCCGTCGCCATCGGCGACGGCCGCAGTGGCCAGGAGGATCACAGGCAAGGCAAGGCAGGTGGTGACGCTTCGTCGCACAGCCTGACGGTTGGGCAAGAGTGACATGGCAGACTCCTTATTTTTATGGGGCAGAACGCACAATCAGAACGGGTAATGGCGTGGCTGGTGTTGCACGGTGATCCAGTGGTCGGTGGTGAACTCCTCGATTGCCCAGTCGCCGTTGAAACGACCTAGCCCCGAGTTTTTCTCGCCGCCGAAGGGCGCGTTGGGTTCGTCGTTGACCGGAATGTCGTTGATGTGGGTCATGCCCACCTGCAGGCGTTGAGCGAACTGCACGCCGCGCTCCAGGCTGGCGCTGAACACCGCGCTGGACAGGCCGTACTCGCTGCGATTGGCCAATTCCAGCGCATGCTCGGCATCGCGCGCAGCCTGGATACCTACCAACGGGCCAAAGATCTCTTCATGGGCGATGTCCATGTCGGCACTGACGTTGGCAAACACGTGAGGTGGCAGCACGTTGCCCTGGGCCTGACCTCCGACCAGCAATTGCGCGCCTTCTGCCAGGGCCGTGCTGATCTTTTGCTCAAGGCCGGCCAACTGCCGGGCGTTGATGACCGGGCCGATCACCGTCGTCGGCAAGTTTGGGTCGCCGTAGGGCAAGGCTTTGACTCGCTCGACAAAACGTTGGGTAAAGGATTCGAGCAGCGGTTGTTCGACGATGATGCGGTTGACCGCCATGCAGATCTGACCCTGGTGCAGAAACTTGCCGACCACGGCGGCATTGACTGCCTGTTCCAGGTCGGCATCGGCCAGGACCACGAAGGGGCTGTTGCCGCCCAACTCCAAGGCCAGGTGCTTGAGGTGCTCGCCGCCGCTGGCAATGCGGCCGATGTTGCGGCCCACTTGGGTCGAGCCGGTAAAGGAAATGAAGGCAGGCACCGGGTGCTCTACAAAGGCATCACCGATGTCGGCACCAGCGCCCACCACCACACTCAGCGCACCGGCTGGAAGGCCGGCTTCCTCGAAGATGCGTGCCAACAGCAGGCCACCGCTGACAGGGGTATCACTGGCCGGTTTGACCACCACGGTATTGCCCAAGGCCAGGGCTGGGGCGAGAGAGCGGGCTGTCAGGTGCAGGGGAAAGTTCCACGGGCTGATCACACCGATTACGCCCAAGGGCTTGCGGTACACACGGCTTTCCTTGCCGGGAATATTGGAGCTGACAATGCGGCCGTGTACGCGGCTGGGCAGGCTGGCCGCTTCTTGGGTAATGGCGCGGGCAGCGCCCCACTCGATCTGGGCCTTGATCCGGGTGCTGCCGGATTCGCGGATTATCCAGTCGATGATTTCTTCACGGCGCTCATCGAAAATGCGCACGGCTTCAAGCATCACCTTGCTGCGTGAGGCCGGCGATTGTCCGGCCCAGTCCGACTGAACCTGGCGAGCGCAGCAGTAGGCGGCATCGAGGTCTGCGCGGGTGGCCATGGGAATCTGCAGCAGTGATTGCTGAGTGAAGGGGTCGGACACTGTCAGCGAGCGCTCAGCGCTGCCAGCACGCCATTCTCCGGCCAACGGCTGTAGGTGAAGATTCTGGTAGGCAGGGCGGGTAAGGGTCATCGGTTTCTCTCTTGTTGTGTCGAAATGATTTCGATGAACAGCCCATAACAACTATCGTGCCATGTTGTTTTTTAGAGAGAAAACATAGATAAAACAGAGGGTTGCTTATTATTTGGGTGTTTTCGGCAGAGTTGGAAAGAGGGGACAGTGCGAAAATTTATGCAGAGAAGTCGGCGACTGCAGAAAGCTCGACACACTCGGTCTGACGCAAAATTTGGGCGGTTATCGGACATTTTCGCCCTCTAGCACCGGCCTTGGCCGAGCGGCCAATTGACCCGGCCGAAGCGGGGGGCATACTGCAAGACTCACCTTAATGCCTTTGGTATTGCCTATGACTCCTACAACACCTGGCAAGCCTGGCCGCACCGTCGATGAAGATTTTTTCCGACAGGTACTGGGCCGCCATAAACGCCTGATCGTCGACCGCACCAACCAGTTCGGCAGCAGTGGTCTGCCATCAGCCGAGCAATTGGCGCAGTCTGTGGCCTTCGCCCCTCAGGACGGCAGTATCTGGTTGTGCGGCCAGCGCATGATGCTGCTGCAAGGCTCGGCCTTTGGTGCTATTCGCCGCGAGCTGATCGACGCCCTGGGCCTGGACAAGGCCCGTGGCTTGTTAACGCGCATTGGCTGGCAGGCTGGCGCCCGCGACGCTGCGCAAGTCAGCGAACAATGGCCTGAAGGTGATCACGCCAGCCTCTACAGTGCCGGTCCTCGTTTGCACATGCTCGAAGGCATGGTCAATGTCGAAGTCGTGCGTTTTGAGATCGATTCCAGTGTCGGGCATTTCTACTCCGAGTTTCTCTGGCACAACTCCCTGGAGGTGGACGAGCACATTGCCGCCTATGGTCTTGGCGGGGAACCGGCGTGCTGGATGGAAATCGGCTATGCCAGCGGCTACGCCTCCTCGCTGCTGGGGCGCCTGGTAGTGTTTCGCGAACTGCAATGCCGTGCCATGGGCCATCCGGCTTGTCGTATTGTGGGTAAGCCTGCCGAACAGTGGGAAGACATCGATGTTGATCTGGCCTATCTGGATCCGGGGGATTTTCTCAGTCGCAGCGCTTATACCTCGGGGGGCGACACGCGCCTGGCTGAGCTGGAGGTGCCCAGCGATGGCAAGCAACTGGTAGGCATCTCAGCCAGCTTTGTTGCTGCCAGCCAGTTGCTTCAGCGCGTGGCGCCTACCCAGGCAACCGTCTTGTTGACCGGTGAATCCGGGGTGGGCAAGGAGCTGTTCGCCCACACCTTGCACCAGGCCAGCCGCCGTCACCACACGCCATTGGTGGCGTTGAACTGCGCAACGCTGCCGGAGAACCTGATTGAAGCCGAACTGTTTGGCGTCGAGCGTGGCGCTTTCACCGGTGCCGAGCGTTCCCGTCCAGGGCGATTCGAGCGGGCCAACGGTGGCACCTTGTTTCTCGATGAAATCGGCACCTTGAGCTTGCATGCCCAAAGCAAGATATTGCGTGCCTTGCAGGAAGGTGAGATCGAACGTGTGGGCGGCACCGCATCGATCCAGGTTGATGTACGCGTGATTGCCGCAACCAACCTCGATCTGCGTCAGGAGGTAAAGGCGGGGCGTTTTCGTGAGGACCTGTTCTACCGTTTGAACGTCTTTCCCATTCATTTACCCCCGCTTCGCGAGCGGCGCGAAGATATTCCGTTGTTGATGAGCTATTTCCTGCGCCGCTTCAGCCAGCGCCATGGTCGCCAATTGGCAGGCTTCAGTATGCGTCTGGTCAACGCACTGCTGACCTATCGCTTTCCCGGCAACATTCGCGAGCTGCAGAACCTGGTGGAGCGCGGCGTGATCGCTGCCAGCGATGGTGAAGCGATCGATGTAGTGCACCTGGCAGAAGCTGGCGCGCCGTTGATTGATTCGGCAATTGGCTTGACCGCCGAGGGACGCCTGGCTTTGCGAGAAGCAGCGCCTCGGCCCGCTGCCAGCGAGGAGCAAGAACGCCCCGGCGAAGCTGCAGCCGATGCCCCGGAACTGGCGCGTCTGCAGGCGTTCTTTGCCGGTCAGGAGCGGGTGCTGGGCACCTCGCTGGAAGAAATCGAGCGACTGTTGGTGAGTCTGGCGCTGGAGCGCTCCGGCGGTAACGTTACGGCGGCAGCGCAAATGCTCGGCATGAGCCGTGCCCAGGTCAGCTACCGACTCAAAGGCAGCTGACCCGGGCACGCGGGCGTTACAGCGGCGTGGTGAACTTCAACCAGTACGTCTGGCCTTCGGCACGGTTGCGCACACCGGATTCGTCCTGCCATTTGGCGCTGAACATCCAGCCTTGCTTGCTGCTGTACTGCACGGCAGGGCCGATGGAGAAGGAGCGACCACGGTTGCCGTCGCTGGCCTCGACCAGGGCGGCGGCGGAGCAGTCTCCGGCGCTGCACTTGTCGTCGCTGACTTGCTGATAGGCGTGCCCGCCGACGCCCAGCACCCAGCCGTTGCCAAGGCCCCAGCCCAAGGTGTAGTCGGCATGCAGTTCACGGCCCGACTGATAGTGCGTCGCCTTGTTTTCAACGTTGTAGTCGTACATCAGGCGCACATCGGCGTTCAGGCCGGCGGGGTCCAGGTAGGTCATCGCCAGCACACCTTGCACGGTGTAGTAATTGTTGCCGAGATTGATCAAGTCATCCTCGTCGTACTCGCTGGCAGTGGGCAGGACGAAATCGACACCGGTGGCGATGTGCAGCTTCTCGCTTGGATGAAAACCGATCACCGGGCCCAAGTGGGCATCGCCGATGCCGCGCTTGTGATCATGCGGTCCACCCTTGATGTTCAGACGCATGTCATTGAGGGGCAGCAGCGCGTGAAAACCCAGGTCGCCGCCGAGTACTTTCTGTTCCGTGACCCAGACAAAGCGCGGCACCAATGTGGTAACACGCAAGTCGATGTCAGCAGCCTTGGCACCGCTGTTGTCGCGCAAGCTGTCAGCCAGGTAATTACCTACGAACAATTGGCCGTAAGTACCAGGGGGCGGCAGGATACCCATGCCGTAAATTTCGATACCCATGGGCCAGGAAGAAATGCCGCCTTCGGTAGCCTGAGCGTGCCAGGTGGAGGTAGCCAGCAACAGGCTGGTGGCAAGGTGCAGTGGGGCGTGTTTGAGCATGAGAGGGTTAACCTTATTGTTATGGGCAGCGCCATGCAGTAGCGCCTGGTCCGACCCTCTCAAGTTTCATGCCATCTATTATTTCTTCATTTATCAGTAGCTTGCGATTTTATCGCGTCGTTTCTCCAGAACTGTTGTCGGGAATTATTAAGAAAATTCAGCGGCGTGTGAAAAACTCACGACGCCGTCAGTGTTTGATACCCAACGCCTGATGTGCGTGCGGTTATTCGGATTTGCCCAGATAGAAGCGCACGGCAAGGCGTTGCACCCAGCGTCCGTAGGGTGGGTAAAACAGCTGGACAGGAAACCAGCGCTGGCGCTTGAGCACGGCTTTGCCATGCGACAAGGTGCGAAAGCCTTCCTGGCCGTGGTAGGAACCCATGCCGGAATTACCCACCCCACCGAATGGCAGGTCGTGCTGGAACGCGTGCCAGGCCCAATCGCCCAGGGTTACCCCACCACTGTGGGTTTCCTTGAGCAGGCGCTCGGTTTGTCGTGCATCCAGGCCAAACGGATAGAGCGCCAGCGGGCGTGGACGGGCCTGGATGTAAGCGATCGCCTGGCTGAGATCGGTGTACTCGATGATCGGCAGCAAGGGGCCGAAAATTTCTTCCCGGGCCACGCGCATGTCTTCGTTCACCCCGGTAATCACCTGCAGCGGCAAACGTCGTGACGATGCCGAGGCGCTTCGACAAGCCAGGACCACCGCACCTTTGTCCCGGGCATCGGCCAGGAGCGCCTGCATTCGTTGAGCCTGCCGGTCATTAATAAGGCTGGTGTAGTCGGCGCTGTGGGCCGGGTCTGGGTACAGCCGCTCGAACGCCCGCTTGAGCGCCTGGGCAAACGCCTCGGCCTTGCCTTGCGGTACCAGCACATAGTCTGGGGCAATGCACACCTGGCCGGCGTTGAAACCCTTGCCGTGGGCAATGCGCAACGCTGCCTCTTCAAGATCGGCAGCCTCGCCAACCAGCGCCGGAGACTTGCCACCCAGCTCCAGCGTCACCGGCACCAGATGCTCGGCAGCGGCGCGCATTACCTGACGGCCAACTTGCGGCGCGCCGGTAAACACCAAGTGATCGAATGGCAGTGCAGTAAAAGCCTGAGCGCTGGCGAGCTCACCGGTGAACACCGCTACCTCGTCTTCGTCGAACACCTCGCCAAGCATGTCCTTGAGCACCTGGTAGCTGTGCGGTGCGTACTCGGACACTTTGATCATCGCCCGGTTGCCGGCAGCCAGCGCTGCAATCAGTGGCCCCAATGTCAGGTACAGGGGGAAGTTCCAGGTGCCGACGATGCCGACTACGCCTTTGGGTTGGTACTGCACCCAGGCGCGGTTGCCGAGGAACAACAGCTCGGTCTTGCGTGGCTCGGCTTTCATCCAGCGGCGCAGATGAGCGATTGCATGGCGTGCCTGCAACACCGGCCCGAGGACTTCGATTTGTAGGGTCTCGAATGCTGCGCGGCCGCCGAAGTCCGCATCAAGGGCCTTGATGATTGGCTGCTGGTAGCGACGCAACACGGCGATCAGACGTTTGAGGTTGTTGATTCGAACATTCAACGGCGCAAAAGGTTGCTGGTTGAATGCCTGGCGCTGACGCTGCAGCAAGCGTTGCATGCGTTCGACTTCCTGGATGTCGATTGCCCGGACAAGATCATTCATGGTTCAGCCCTTCTGGTGGCATTGCAGCAACATGGCTGCGGCTTTCTCGCCGATCATGATGCTCGGCGCGTTGGTGTTGCCGCCGATCAGCGTTGGCATGATCGAGGCATCGGCGACGCGTAGGCCGGCGATACCGTGAACGCGGAGTTGGTCATCCACCACTGCCAAGGGGTCGTTACCCATTTTGCAGGTGCCGACCGGGTGGTACTGGGTGTCGGCGCGGTTGCGAATATCCTGCTCCACCGCCTGGCGGTTCTGCGCGCCCAGGGGGTAGAGCGGCTTGCCGCGAAACGGCGCCAATGGCGCGTCCTCAAGGAGGGTGCGAAGGAAGTCGGCACCGCGTATCAGTACTTCCATATCCTCTGGCTGGCTGAAAAAGCACGGATCAATCAACGGTGCGGCGCTCGGGTCCTTGCTGGCCAACTTCACCGTGCCGCGGCTCTCGGGCCGTAGCAGCGTCAGGTGACAGCTGAATCCGTGGCCTGGGCGCATCTTGCGCGCGTGATCATCGACAATCGCCGGCACGAAGATCAATTGCAGGTCGGGCATTGGCAGGTCGGGGTGACTTTTGAAAAATGCCCCCGATTCGGCGAAGGGCGACGTCACCAGGCCCTTGCGCTCACGCTTCCACTGCACCATGGCCTTGAGCATCTTCCAACTGAAGGTCGGCGAGAATCCGAAGGTGTCGGTTTTATTGCGGCTGCGGTAGGTGATGACATAGTCGATATGGTCCTGCAGGTTTTCCCCCACCCCCGCAAGTTCATGAACCACACTGATGCCATGCTTGAGCAATTCCTGCCGAGGACCGATACCCGAAAGCAAAAGCACTTGCGGCGAGCCGAAACTGCCGGCGCTGAGGATCACCTCCTGACGCGCCTTGAGCACCACACGCTGGCCACCCTGTAGCAGTTGCACGCCGGTGGCCCGGGCTGACTCAATCAAGACCCGCTCGACAGTGGCACCCGTCAACACCGTGAGGTTGGGGCGCTCTACGTTGGGCGTAAGGAAAGCCTTGGCTGCACTGCAACGTTCGCCATTGCGCTGAGTGACCTGGTACATGAACGCGCCTTCCTGCTCGGCACCGTTGTAGTCTTTGACAGGATCGATGCCGTTGCGCTGGGCGGCCTGGAGAAACGCTGCATTCAAGGCGCTGGGACAACTCACCTCACCCACACTCAAAGGCCCGTGTTGACCGTGATAGTCATCGTTGAGGCTGTGGTTGTGCTCCGACTTGATGAAGTAGGGCAGCACCTCTGCATATGACCAGCCTTGGTTACCAAGCGCAGCCCAGTGATCGTAGTCCTGGCGATGCCCGCGCACATAGAGCATGGCGTTGATCGAACTGGAACCACCGAGCGTCTTGCCGCGTGGTTGATAGCCCCGACGCCCGTTAAGTCCGGGCTGTGGTACGGTCTGGAACGCCCAGTTGTTGATCTTTGTCGGCAGCATGGCAACCATGCCGACCGGTGCATGGATCAGCACACTGCGATCGGCACCACCGGCTTCGACCAGGCAGACGCTGATGTTCGGGTCTTCGCTGAGGCGGCTGGCGATCACACAGCCTGCCGAGCCGCCGCCGACGACGATGTAGTCGAAACTGTTGTTGTGTTCAGTAGTCACGTTCAGTGCTCCGTGAAGTGCGCGTGCAAAAGAAGAGTCAGAAGCGGTAGCCGACGGTGAAGGAATAGACATCTGGGTCAGCCTCGACATCGATCTTGCGTTTGACCTGGCCTAGCCCTGGGGTTTGGGTCTTGATGGTGGCGGTGGTGTCGAGCCAGTAGCGGGCGTAGGAAAATCCGGCGCTCCAGTGACCGGTCAAGGGGATCTCGACACCCACCTTGGCGACCGCGCCCCAGGAATCGTCCATCTTCGAGGTGCTGGAAGTACCGCCAAAGGCGGTGTTGTAGGCGGCAGTCATTTTTTCTTCGCTGAACCAGGTGTAATTGACACCCAGGGCGACATACGGCTCGACACCCAGCACATTGAAGTTGTAGGCCAGCAGCACTGCGGGGAACCAGGCCCGGGCACTACCGACCTTACCGAGCGGAGCTGCGGAGCCGGCACCATCAAAATCAATCACTGGCGGTGCGCCGGTCTGTATCACCAAGGACCAAGGTCCGCCGAGCCTGCGCTCATAAATCAGCGCTAGCGTGCCGCTGTCTCGCACGGTGGCCTGGACATCGGCCGGGGTGGTGCCGGGCATCCCGGTCATATCGCCGGAGTGGGTGTTGAACTGGATGTCGGCGTAGCCGATGCGCACACTATTCAGGGGGGCGTCGCTGGCCAGTGACGGTAATGAAATCAGCAGCGTGCCCGCGGCTAGCGTGGGAGCAAGCATTCGTCTCATGGGAGCCTCAGATCTTATTTTTTTGGTGCTTCTGATCTAATGCTGCAACGCTTGGTGATGGCACGGGAGGTTGTATTCCGCCAGCGTGGGGGTTAATTTCTGCCAACCCTGAATGGAGATCCGCTGATGACCCAACTGATCGTGGGCGCATATGGCACCTCTCAAGATGTGCCACAGAACAATATGTTCGGCCTCCCGGCGTTGCTGGCCGAGCTGCGCAGCCAGGACGTGGGCGTCGAGGGATTGCTGGAGGGCACCGCGCTTTCGCTGGCACAGATGCAGGACGCCAACACGCGCATCTCTCATCGGCAAAAAGTGACAATTTTCGCCAACATGCAGCGGCTGATGCGCCACCCTGACAGCGGTTTGCGCGCCGGTGAGCGCCAACGTATCAGTGACTTCGGTATCTTCGGCTACGCCTTGCTGAGCAGCGAACACTTCGGTCAGGCCGTGGATTTCGGCATCAGGCACATCCGCTTGCTGGGGCCGGTGTTCGAAAAAACCTTTCGAGTGGAGGGAAATGAGGGCATTTTCGTTGGCCAGGGGTTCTTTGCCCTGGGCGAACTGATGCCATTGGCTACGGAGTTCTGGTTCGCCTCCATCCAGTCGTTGATCCAATGTGTGCTGGAAAGGCCTTTTCCGTCCGTGCGAATGGCGTTCCCGTACCCTGCACCGGCCTATTGGCAGCGCTATGAAGAAGTCTTTCGTTGCCCGGTTGAATTCAACAGCCCGGTCATGGAGTGGCGCTTTGATGCTTCGGTGCTGCAACAGCCTTGCCCGAATGCCAACCCGATTACCTCGGCGATGTCGATGGGGTTCTGTCAACAACTCGTTGCCAGCCTGCCCGACGAATCCGACCTGATTGAATCCGTGCGCCTGGCCTGCCTGAGTCGCACCGGACGCTTCCCTGGCATCGACGTAGTTGCACAAACTCTTGGCCTATCGACCCGCACACTGCATCGGCGCCTGGCAGAACACCAACGCACCTACCAGAGCGTACTCGATGAAGTACGCTGCGCCTTGGCCATCGAGTTTTTACAGCAGAGCGATATGCCGATGGACGACCTGGCGGTTCAAGTGGGGTTTTCCGAAGCGGCCAACTTTCGCAAAGCGTTCAGGAAATGGACAGGGCGAGCGCCAGGTGACTACCGCAGGTCGCTGCGCAGTGGTTCTTGACGGTGTGGTGATGACCAGAGAGATAAGGACAAATCAGACTGATGTTCCTCAATCAGTGCCTAGCGGGACGTTTACTTTTGCTCTGATGAAAGGTACGCCAGGCAAGAGGTAGGGTCTGATGAAATTCGCGACGCGCTCTTTGTCTTTCTTTTGGCAATGAATGTTGAAGTTCCAGCACGTCTTGACGGTATCGCCTTTGCGAAAGAACTTGTATTTCACATCGACAACTTCTCTGTTAGTGGCAATGGCGAGCTGGACAATATCCTTCCACTCGAACTCGTGGTGATGGTATTGGGTATGCAGCTCTCTATAGCTTTTTGAGTGTGCTATTGAAAGATAGGTCAAGCCTAGTCCGCCTGGGCCTACCAGGGCGCCGATCAAGAAAGAAGGATCAATGGTCGCCATGAAAATAAAGATAACAGCTGTAATGCCAGCCAACCATTTTAGGCAGGGCAGCGCCCACTGCGGAAAGTCTTTCCATTTACAATATTCCACACCTGATTTGCTGAAGCGATAGGCGAAATTCATTCTTTGATGGGTCATGCTGGATATTGTCAAGGTGATAAATATATAAAAACCTGCACTGATCGCCAGTTGAGTCAAGTGCTCAACTCCTGGTGCAGGGTGTAAATACACCGTATAGGCGCCGCCAATGGTTGCTACAGCCATGAATGCAAACATGAAATTTGCTACGAATGTATTGTAGTTACGCGCTCGGATCGTCCAGCCAAGTAGTTCTGGCTCATGCGAAAATTTCCACAAAAGTTGTGGTGGGAGGTCAGGTGCTCTATAAATATTAAATAGCATGGTCGTCACGACGTTTTCTGGTTAGATGCGGTTTAATTTTAAAGTTTGTATTATTTTTCAATGGTACAATGTCTTGCCTTCCTCTGAATTCGCTCCTAAAGTTGTCATTGCGTTACTCGCCTCTTGTTCTAGGCATTTCAAGTGCTAATCACTGGTGTCCGCGACCGTCCGCGCGACTCAGTAAATTGGTCAGAAATAAGCTGCCATTTCGGTGGTTGGATGATTTGTCGATCTTTTGACCTGAGCGTCTCTAACGGTCGAATTTGATGAGTTAATCAGTGCCCAGCGGAACGTTCACTTTTGCTCTGATGAAAGGTACGCCAGGCAAAAGGTAGGGTCTAATGAAATTCGCAACGCGCTCTTTATCTTTCTTTTGGCAATGAATGTTGAAGTTCCAGCACGTCTTGACGGTATCACCTTTGCGGAAGAATTTGTATTTCACATCGACCACTTCTCTGTTAGTGGCAATGGCGAGTTGGACAATATCCTTCCACTCGAATTCGTGGTGATGGTATTGGGTGTGCAGCTCTCTATAGCTTTTTGAGTGTGCTATTGAAAGATAGGTCAAGCCTAGACCGCCTGGGCCTACCAGGGCGCCGATCAAGAAAGAAGGGTCAATGGTTGCCATGAAAATGAAGATGACAGCGGTGATACCAGCCATCCATTTTAGGCAGGGCAGTGCCCATTTCGGAAAATCTTTCCATTTACAATACTCCACGCCAGACTTACTGATGCGATAGGCGAAATTCATTCGTTGGTGGGTCATGGAGGAAATGGTCAAGATTATAAGTATATAGAAGCCTATGCTGATGGATATTCGAGCAAAGAATCCCTCTCCTGGGGAGGGATTTAAGTATACGGAATATGCGACACCTAATGTTATTAGGTTCATGAATGCAAACATGCAATTTGCTATGAATGTGTTGTAGTTCCGTGCTTGAATTGTCCAGGTTAATAGTTCGGGCTCATGCAAAAATTTCCACTTGAGTTGGCTTGGTAGATCGGGTGGTTTGTTGAGGCTGATTAGCATAATGATGCTCTTGAATTTAGTGGGGTATTGCTAGCTTTAATAGTTGGGTGCTTTTATTCATCAGCACTACGCCATCTTCTTCCTTCAGTTCTCCGCTAAAGGCATTATTGGAACGGTCCGCTTCTTCTGCAAACCCTGCAAGAGACAAGCGAAATAGGTAGCCGCGACCGTCAGCGCGCCGCAGTACATCGGCTGGATATAAAACTTCCATTTCAAAAGTAGGCTCGGCAGTTGATGTTTCGATCCAGGCTTGCCAAAGTCTATGCTCATCGGTATCGGTATAGATGTAATCTTTGTTGTTTGTGGCTCCACGAGGGTCGTCAGGTAGATGACCAAGTAATCTGGGGTTTACCCAATTACCGTTAAGAAATTGGACGTAATAATTATCCGGTGTGAGTTGCAATCCGGCCTTGCAAAAGTAGGTTTTGTCGACCATTGCAGGTTGTAAGGTCAGCTCCTTTCCCGCCAATGTCGCAGGTACTAGAACCTGTATCCAAAAGCCCTTCCACCTTCTCATGGTGTGGCCACCGCCGTAATACAATCCCCTGCCCACGACAGTGGGGCGTTGCAGCGTCTCCAGCAGCGCGCGCATTTGTTGGGGGTGGCCGTCGTTGCCCATCCATTCAGGTTTTATACCGCGTCCCCAACTGCACCGGTGGAGCCATAGACGTAGACCCTCGCGCTTGTAGTTGTTGGCGGCCATAGTGATCAATAAGTAGGCAATGCCAAGAATTGCTAGAGCAACTGTCACGGGTGTGGACATGACCCAAGCAAAGTTGAACCAGTAGCCTAGGCCAACGCCAACCAACTGCCCTGTGGAAATGACTGCCATCCCTTTGACGATACGTTCCTTCCCAGTGAGGAGCGCATGCTCTTCTTCACTGGTTGCACGGGCGGCCTCATTTGCGATTTGCCAAGCTTCTAGCCCGGCTGCAACAGCCCCCAGCGTTGCCCATGTCACCGTGCGCAGAATCAGACCTTTCGAAACCGCCGCAAACTCTTGTGCTACTGCTGCCTGGCTACTACCGCTGGCAACGGTTTGCGCCTCTCGCAGCCATTGGGAATAGCCAGCTTGAGCGACCTTCAACGTTTCCGTACCAAGTTCGGTAATCATCGCTCCCGCCCGATTCCACGCCGGCCCCACCCACAGCGCTGCTATCGCATTCCCCGCATACGCCGCATTGGCACTCAGTACTCGCCATTCCTCCGCCGTGAACTGTCCGTCATTGCTGGCTTGTTTGGCGGTGTTCCACAGGTTCCATGCGTTCAAGCCGACCAGCACCGCGGGGAGGGCGGTGCCCAGGCTTTGTCCCATCCAGGTTTTGGTGCGGGCCAGATACTGGCCTCGATCGTTGGTTTGCATGTTTGCCATGACTTCGGCCTGGCCCAGGTCGGTGAGCCAGTGGTTGATTTGCGTCACGCCGATCTTCAGGCGGGTGGCACCACTGGCGCTGGCGATGATTTGGTTGGGGCGCATCAGGACCTGCGTTTTCATTCGCCCATCCAGCGCCTGCAGGGC
>NZ_JAZDCU010000016.1:0-130621 GCF_036324085.1 Pseudomonas auratipiscis | reverse complement strand
ACCCGACTACGCAATACCTACACTCAGCCTACTGAAGGGACGATCCAGGGTGTCTGGGCTGGCGATGTACGAAGAGCTAGATCAACATCAAAAGCTGAACACCAGCGCCTTGCAGTTGCAGTTGCTGTGCTTCTACCTACACAAATCGTGCAGACGCCACAAATCGTCCCTTCAGCAGGCCGAATGGAACCCTTGCGTAGTGGGGCAACGGCCATGGATAGCCGGCGATAATGTGTCAACTATGTCTCCGTACACGTGTCCACCATGTGTCCAGTCCATACACCCCGACAAAAGTGGGTCGCCGTAAAGGCGAAACCAGCCAGTAGTGCCACCCCATCAAACGGATATGCCCATCGGAAACTTGAGCCACATTCCGGTACGTAGTCGTTGGCACAAAAAAACCAGGCTACCGTCCTTGACAGCAGCCTGGCTTTCATAAGCCCCGTCGGCAGGCAATCAATGCATGTGGTCGTGACCGCCATGCATGGCTTCGGCGTTCAACGCACGAACCGGCGCCTGGATCTGAAGGGTCTGCTTCTGGCCCTTGGCATCTTCGACCACAAGCGTCAGCGGCACCTGCTCGCCTTCCTTGACCTGCTGCTTGAGCTTCATGAGCATGACGTGATAACCGTTCGGGTCCAGACTCACAGCCTTGCCGGCCGGCAGATGAACGCTGTGCACTTGCTTCATGCCCATGACATCGTTGTCCATGGTCATCTGGTGCACCTGGACAATTTCGGCCACCGGCGACTGCACATCCACCAATTTGCTGTCGGTGCTGGCGGTCAACACCATGAAAGCACCGGTCGATTGCTGGTGCGGCACGGTTGCGCGAACCCAGGCGTCCTTGACGCTGGTTTCGGCCATGGCCGGCAATGCCAGGCCAATCAGGGCCAGGGCGGCCAGGGTGCGTTTGAAAGGTTGGGCAGTGTAACGCATCAACATACCTCCATGACCGTGAGCAAATCTTCCGTACACTCTTTGGCGGTCAGTGAATGAGACAGTCCCAGGCGCAGTTGGCCACGGGAATCGAAGACGTAGCTGGTAGAGGTGTGCGAGATGGTGTAGGTGTCGCCACTGGGCACCTTTTCGTAGAACACACCGAATTCCTTGGCGGCCGCGGCAGTCTCTTCGAGCGTACCGGTCAGTGCTACGAAGGAAGGGTCGAAAGCCTTGACGTAGGCATCGAGCACCTCTGGCGTGTCGCGCTCAGGGTCAAGGCTGATGAATACCACCTGCAGGAAACCGCCATCGCGGCCCATCAACTTCTTGATTTGCGCAGCACGCGCCAACGTGGTCGGACACACGGCCGGACACTGGGTAAAGCCGAAGAATACCATCGGCATGGAGCCCCAAAAGCTCGACAACGTACGCGGGTTTCCTTGGGTGTCCTTGAGTTTGAACGAGCGACCAAGGATCTTGTTGCTCATGTCCTTGCCATACTTGAAGTCGAGCGCACCACCAGAGCGGGGGTCGCAACCTGCCAGAACGCCAAGGCTCAGCAGGCTGATCCCGGCCATGACCTGGCGCCGGGTCAGTAAATCAGTCATGTAACCATCCTTTTGGGAGGGTGTTGTGCCTCATGGTCGAGGCCTGTCGAGAAAGCGCGACATTTTGTCATGTTGCCCAGCCGGGGTTCCAGCCTCTATTGCCCCGTACGTCTGTATCCCTTTATTTTCGGGGTGCGGCCGGTTGTCGCAGAAGGTGCCAGGATCTGATTCCCTGACAGACTGCCTTGATCTCCTTTAACATGCCGACCGTCAGGCGCAGCTCCTTCTGTGCCCAACCGATTAAGCCCATGCCATGCCTTTCGAACTTAGCGTAGATCTGACCACCCTCGCCATTCTCGCCGCCGTTGCCTTTGTTGCCGGATTCATCGATGCCATCGCCGGCGGCGGCGGTCTGCTGACCACCCCTGCCCTGCTCACCGCCGGCATGCCCCCGCACCTGGTGCTGGGCACCAACAAGCTGAGCTCGACCTTCGGCTCGGCCACCGCCGGATTCACCTATTACCGCCGCAAGCTGTTTCACCCGGCGCAGTGGCGCCATGCATTGGCCGGTACCTTTGTCGGTGCATTGATCGGCGCTGTCGTTGCGCATTACCTTCCAGCCGTGTGGCTGAACAAGATGCTGCCGGTCATCGTGTTTCTCTGCGGGGTGTACCTGCTGTTCGGCGGCACGCCAAAGGCGCCGCTGGACGCCGATGTACCCGTGAAGAAGAAATGGCAACTGCCCCAGGGACTGACCCTGGGCTTCTATGATGGCGTTGCAGGTCCTGGCACCGGGGCGTTCTGGACCGTCAGCACGCTGCTGCTCTACCCCATCGACCTGGTGAAAGCCAGTGGCGTGGCACGCAGCATGAACTTCGTCAGTAACGCTGCGGCCCTGTCGGTGTTCATCTTTTCCGGTCAGGTCGACTGGCTGGTGGGCTTGTCGATGGGCTCGGCGCTGATGGTCGGGGCCTTCTTCGGTGCGCGTACCGCCATCAGCGGTGGCAGCAAGTTCATTCGCCCGGTCTTCATTACCGTGGTACTGGCCCTGACCGTACGTCTAGCGTGGCAACACTGGTTCGGGCAGGCCTAAGCGGCGCGCCACATACAGATCGATGAGGTAACGGGCAATCGAGCGCCCCGCTGGCAACGGCGGTAGCGCATCGACCCGGAACCACTGCGCATCTTCAATCTCGTCCGCCTGCATGACGATCTCGCCGCTGGCATATTCGGCATGAAAACCAAGCATCATCGAGTGCGGGAACGGCCAGCACTGGCTGCCCACGTACTGAATGTTCTGCACCTCGATGGCTACTTCTTCGCGCACCTCTCGCACCAGGCAATCTTCGGCCGACTCGCCGGGTTCGGCAAAGCCTGCCAGGGTGCTGTAGACCCCGGTGACAAAACGCGGTGAGCGGGCCAGGAGAATTTCGTCGCCACGGGTGATGAGTACGATCATGCTGGGCGAAATACGCGGATAGCTGCGTAGGTCACAAGGCTGGCAATACATTGCCCGCTCCAGATGAACCTGGGTCATGGCTTGGCCACAGCTGCCGCAAAAGCGATGTTCACGGGCCCAAGTGCCGATCTGGGCGGCATAGCCGAGGATTTTGTAGGTGTCGAAATCACCCTCGAGCATGAACTGGCGCAGCCCGCGCCAACTGCAGCCGGCGACCGTCTGGGCGCTGTTGAGTTCGAGCAAGTACACCGGCTGGCCATCAAAATGGCCGACACCGTGCTCGAACGCTACATCGAGTTCTTGACGCTTGAGCCAGTCGCGCGGAAACAGCGCGCCGTTGTCATCAACCAGGAAGCCCTCGCGACAGCGAGCGACTGCCCAGCCGCCTGCGAGGTTCGTATCCAGTACTGCGGTGGTCCAACGCACAGCCATGTTCCGGTTCCTTGCGCGGGCCCGCCGCTGCAATCAGTCGGCGAACTCGGGTTTCTGTTTGCTCATATGGGCAGCCATGGCTACCCGTAGATCGGCGGATTGCAGCATGGCAGCGTTCCAGGTGGCAATGTACTCCAGGCCATCGTCGATACGGTGATCGCGCATATAGCTGAGCATTTCCTTGGTGCCGGCCACGGCAATCGGTGATTTTCCCGCAATTTCAGCGGCAATGGCAAAGACTCCTTCAAGCAATGCCTCATGGTCATCGTAGACGCGATTGACCAAGCCGATACGCAGGGCTTCGTCAGCCTCGACAGTACGCCCGGTATAGGCCAGCTCACGCATGATGCCATCGCCAATGATGCGCGGCAGACGCTGCAAGGTGCCGACGTCGGCAGCCATACCCATATCGATTTCCTTGATCGAGAACTGCGCGTCCTGGCTGCAGTAACGCATGTCGCAGGCCGAAACCAGGTCGATGGCGCCGCCAATGCAGTAACCCTGGATCGCCGCCAGCACCGGCTTGCGGCAGTTGTCCACGGCGTTGAACGAGGCTTGCATGCGCAAGATCGTGCGGCGTAGCAAACGGGCGTTGCGCCCCACGTCCTTGCCCAGCTCGTTGGCCACCGACGCCAGCATCATCAGGTCGATGCCAGAAGAGAAGTGCTTACCTGCCCCGCTGATCACCACCGCACGCACAGCGTCGGTTTCATCGATCCACTTGAAGACTTCGACGATCTCGCTCCAGAACGCCGCGTTCATGGCGTTGTACTTTTCCGGGCGGTTGATCTGCACGTGGGCGATGCTGTTCTTCAGCTCGACCTTGAATGCCTTAAATTCGGTCAGTTCTACTTCGAGTGCCTGGTAGTCGCTCACAATTGCATTCCTTGAGAGGGGCTGGATCAATTTGCCGACTATATCAAGGCTGGCAACGGGACCGAGGCAGCGGTTGTGCCAAAACCGGGACTTTTACCTTGATCTGGCGGCCTGTATCCGGCACTTTGCGCTCCTGTAGAATTATTAGGATACATTTTCATGTCCCGCTCTCTGGCCGGCGCCCTGGCCCACAACTTCCTTGGGCAGTCGCCCCGTTGGTACAAGGCCACCCTGTGCCTGTTCCTGATCCTCAATCCGCTGCTGCTGTTTACCCTGGGGCCGGTCGTCACCGGCTGGGCGCTGGTGATCGAGTTCATCTTCACCCTGGGGATGGCGCTCAAGTGCTATCCACTGATGCCCGGCGGCTTGCTGGTATTAGAAGCGTTGATACTGGGCATGAGTACGCCCCAGGCGCTTTACAATGAGCTGCAGCACAACTTTCCGGTGATCCTGCTGCTGATGTTCATGGTCGCCGGTATCTACTTCATGAAGGACCTGCTGTTGTTTCTGTTCTCGCGGATTCTGCTCGGGGTCCGCTCCAAAGCAGTCCTGGCCTTGCTGTTCTGCTTTCTCTCGGCCTTCCTGTCGGCCTTTCTCGATGCGCTGACCGTTACCGCCGTGATCATCAGCGCAGCTGTTGGCTTCTACTCGGTCTATCACCGGGTGGCCTCGGGGTTCAATCCACGGGAAGAGTCGAACCTGGACAGCGACCATGACATCGCTCAGATGCAACGCGACGACCTTCAGCAGTTTCGCGCCTTCCTGCGCAGCCTGCTGATGCATGGCGCAGTCGGTACCGCCTTGGGTGGGGTCTGCACGCTGGTGGGCGAACCGCAGAACCTGCTTATCGGCCATGAAATGGGCTGGCACTTTGCGGACTTTTTCCTCAAGGTCGCGCCGGTGTCCCTGCCGGTGCTGGTCGCGGGCCTGGTGACCTGCGTATTGCTGGAAAAGCTGCGCTGGTTCGGCTACGGCACCCTGCTGCCCGATAGCGTGCGCCAGGTGTTGGCCAGTTACGCGGCCGAAGACGACGCCCAGCGCACCACGCAACAACGCGCTGCCCTGTGGGTACAAGGCCTGGCCGCGCTGATCCTGATTGTCGGCCTGGGTTTGCACATTGCCGAAGTGGGCTTGATTGGTCTGCTGGTGATTGTCTTGATCACGGCATTCACCGGCATCACCGATGAACATCGCTTGGGCCGCGCCTTCCAGGACGCCATGCCGTTTACCGCGTTGCTGGTGGTGTTCTTTGCCGTGGTTGCGGTGATTCATGATCAGCAGCTGTTTACACCGCTGATCCAGTGGGTGCTGGCGCTACCGACCGAACAGCAACCGGGCATGCTGTTCATTGCCAATGGCCTGCTATCGGCAATCAGCGACAACGTGTTCGTCGCGACCATTTACATCACCGAAGTCAAACAGGCGTTCCTTGACGGTCACATGACCCGCGAGCACTTCGAAACCCTGGCGGTGGCCATTAACACCGGCACCAACCTGCCAAGCGTCGCCACGCCCAATGGCCAGGCCGCCTTTCTGTTCCTGCTGACCTCGGCGATTGCCCCCTTGATTCGCCTGTCCTACGGACGGATGGTGTGGATGGCACTACCGTATACCGTGGTCATGGGTGGCCTGGGTTGGTGGGCAGTCACTTACTGGCTGTAACAGCCCCAGCGCAATACACAGGTCGGTGGGCGCGAGATTCAACCGATCGGATGCCAAACCCGTCGGTCCCGGCTCAGCAGTTCCTCAGCTGCCGCCGGGCCATCCTCGCCAGCCGCATAGGGCTGCACCTCCCCCCCCTGCTTCCAGGCATCGAGAAACGGCTGCACCGCACGCCAGCCGTTCTCGATATTGTCGGCGCGTTGAAACAGGGTCTGGTCCCCGGTCAGGCAATCGTAAATCAAGGTTTCATACCCCGTGGAGGGCTGCATCTTGAAGAAGTCCTTGTAGGCAAACCCCAGCTCGATGTTCTCCATCGCCAGTGCTGGCCCCGGACGCTTGGCCTGCAAGTCGAACCACATGCCTTCGTTGGGCTGGATCTGTATGCGCAGGTAATTGGGCTGCAGCCGCTCGACCTCGGTGTCGCGAAACTGCGCGTAAGGCGCAGGTTTGAAGCAAATGGCGATTTCCGTGTCGCGCACGCTCATGCGTTTGCCTGTACGCAGGTAGAACGGCACGCCGACCCAGCGCCAGTTGTCGATCATCACCTTCAAGGCCACGAAGGTTTCAGTCTCGCTCTGCGGATCGACCCGCGGCTCTTGACGGTAACCGGCGACCTTTTTGCGTCCTTGCTTGCCTGCGGTGTACTGGCCGCGTACAGAGTTCTTCAGTGCCATGGTCTTGGACCAGGGTCGGATCGCCCCAATCACCTTGGCTTTTTCGCTGCGCACTGCATCTGCACCGAAGGCCGCTGGCGGCTCCATGGCCACCATGGCCAATAGTTGGAACAGATGGTTGGGGACCATGTCGCGCAAGGCCCCGGTGCTATCGTAAAAGCCGCCACGGCTTTCCACGCCAACGGTTTCGGCAGCGGTAATCTGCACATGGTCGATGTAATGGTTATTCCAGAAGGCTTCGAAAATACCGTTGGAGAAGCGGCTGACAAGGATGTTCTGCACGGTTTCCTTGCCCAGGTAATGATCGATGCGGTAAATCTGCTTTTCACTCATGACCTTGAGCAAGCAAGCATTGAGCGCCTCGGCGCTGGCCAGGTCCGAGCCGAAGGGTTTTTCCACCACCACCCGGCGAAAGCCCTCGCTTTCATCAAGCAGCCCAGCGGCGCCAAGACGCTGCACCACCTCGCTGAAAAAGCGTGGGGACGTGGCGAGGTAAAACACCGCATTGGCACTGGGGTTCTTTTCTATACGCCGGGCGATAGCCTGATAGGTCGCCTCGTCGAGAAAGTCGCCTGTCTGGTAGCCAATACGCTTTGCCAGACGGTTCCAGAGCTTTTCATCCAGGCAGGGGGCGCCCGAACTGGCCTTGTCGCGTTCATGCATGAATGCTTGCAGGCGCTGGGCGAACTCCGTGTCGCTGGCAGCATTGTGGTCAACCCCGACGATTCGCAGGTTTTTATCCAGCAAGCCGTCGCGACTGAGGTTGTACAGCGCCGGCATGAGCAAACGCTTTACCAGATCGCCATTGGCGCCAAACAGGAACAAGGTGCACGGGGGTGCCGCTTCGATAGGTGTATTGCTCATTCGACTTTTTTCTCGACGTGACCACCGAATCCGAAGCGCATCGCCGAAAGCATGCGGTCGGCGTAGGTGCCTTGCTGCTGGCGCGAGCGAAAGCGTGCGAACAGGGCACTGGACAACACCGGCACCGGCACCGCCTGCTCGACGGCCGCGTCAATGGTCCAACGTCCCTCGCCACTGTCGGCGACAGCACCGCTGTAACCACCCAACTGCGGATCGGCCACCAGCGCATCGGCGGTCAGGTCCAGCAACCATGAGGTCACCACGCTGCCGCGCCGCCAGACTTCGGCAATCTCGGCCACATCCAGGTAAAAGCGCTGCTCGACCGGCAAGGCCTCGCTGCCTTTGCTTTTGAGAATATCGAACCCCTCGGCATAGGCCTGCATCAGGCCGTACTCGATGCCGTTGTGAATCATTTTCACATAGTGCCCGGCACCTGCCGGACCGGCATGGATATAGCCCTGCTCGGCACGCCCGGCCGGCCCGCTGCGACCCCGCGTGCGAGGAATGCTGCCAACGCCAGGCGCCAGTGTGGCGAACAGCGGATCGAGGCGCTCGACCACCGCTTGCTCACCCCCGATCATCATGCAATAGCCGCGTTCCAGCCCCCAGACCCCGCCTGAAGTGCCGACATCGACATAATGCAGCTGACGCTTGGCCAGCTCCGTGGCGCGGCGGATGTCATCCTTGTAGAACGTGTTGCCACCATCGATGATCACATCGTCCGCGTCGAGCAAATCAGCCAGTTGGCTAATAGTCTGCTCGGTCGCCTCACCAGCCGGAAGCATCACCCAGACCGCGCGCGGCTTTTCCAGCTTGGCGACCAGTGCGCCCAAGTCGTGCGCGCCATTCGCCCCTTCGCCCATCAAGGTCTTGACTGCGCTGTGGTCGCGGTCATGCACCACCATCCGGTGGCCTTCGCGCATCAAGCGCCGTGCAATGTTACCGCCCATGCGGCCCAGCCCCACGATTCCCAGTTGCATGTGCCGATGCTCCCAATTGATGAAAACAGACTTTCAAGCCTTCAAGATTAGTCCAGCCTTGGACTGCCAGGTTCAGCGACGAACGGCAAGACAGCGCCAAATAAAAAAGTTCCCATGACAGAAAAAAGAATTCAGAATCCCGTCCCGTCGAGCGGCTACGCTTGTAACAGTAATCAGCCATTCGCGAGGTGTGTAATGGGAACCCTTCTACCGAAAATGCCGCCGCAAACCCTTTACGTAACCGTTCACAGGGATGAATTGCGCCGTTTACGCGAAGAACGCGACCAGTTGCTGCAACAGGTTGCGCAACTGAATCAGAAATTACAGCAAACCCAGGCAGGCACCGCCGCTACACATGCTTGAACCGCCTGCGATCGGCCTCTGCTACAGCCCCTGACAGGCCGATCGCGCAGCAACATCTGTGATGCGTGGGAGTTGGAATTGCCGGCGACGGCACTCCTGCGCAGCCAATCGGGGACGAATTCGCTCCCATCAGTCAGTAAGAAACACTTCCTTCCCCATCCCGAAATTGCAACACAAAAGGCTTACGTTTGCGCGACAAACGCACAAAGGTAAGCAAAGTGACCAGCGGGTCACATTTTTCGCGTTATCTCTCCTACACTCAGTATTCGGCCACGAGATTGTCCGGAAAAGTCGATTAAAAAAAGTAGAACTTTCTGATTTGGCCGTAGGTCAGCAATTGAAGTAGGCCATCGTTTCTGGAAAACCAGACGCAGCCCAGCCACCCCTGATAGTCACCACGTTGTCGGCATGACGGCCACTACGCGTTGCGCTTGTGCGCACGGTTTCGGGGCGAAGGATCGCATTCAGCAATACCACACACAGAGAGAGCTTTAGCAAACACACAACAACGGGTGACCACACCCGCACATAGGGACGGAAAGAAGTATGATCAGTGCCGCTGTCGAACCTCATGTAGAGCATTTCACCCCGGATAACCGCGCGTCTCTGACCACGGACTTCAACACGACAGCCAAGGCACCTGGCGGCGATTCCCGGCACAATCCGAACAAGCGCAAAGTCTTGTTCGTCACTTCGGAAATCGCCGACCTGGTCAAGACCGGCGGCTTGGGCGACGTTTCTGCCGCCCTACCGCGGGCGATGCGACACCTGCATGATGTGCGTGTACTCATTCCCGGCTACCCACAGGTGTTGGAGAGCGACAACCCCATTCACCTGGTCGGTGAACTGGGCGGCCATGCTGCCTTGCCACCCTGCAAGATCGGGCGCATGGATTTGACCGATGGCTTGGTCATTTATGTGCTCATCTGCCCCGAGTTGTATCAGCGCGAAGGCACTCCCTATGGTGCCAACAACGGCCGCGATTGGCCGGATAACCACATCCGTTTCGCCCGTCTGGGCCTGGCCGCCGCCGAGATTGCCGCGGGTGAAGGCATGGTTCACTGGAAGCCCGACCTGGTTCACGCCCATGACTGGCCAGCGGGCCTGGCGCCCGCTTACATGCATTGGCGCGGCTTGCAAACACCCACCTTGTTCACCATCCACAACCTGGCTTATCAAGGTGTGGTGAGCCGCGCCTGCTGCCCGGAACTGGCAATTCCCGACCATGCCCTGCAACAGGAAGGCATGGAGTTCTATGGCAAGCTGTCGTTCCTCAAAGCGGGCCTTGCCTACTCCAGCCACATCACCACCGTCAGCGCCACCTATGCGCGGGAGATCACCACGCCGGACTTCGGCTGCGGCCTCGATGGCTTTCTTGGCAGCAAGGCCCAGCAAGGCCTGCTCAGTGGCATCCCCAACGGCATCGATGAAAGCTGGGATTCGGCCAGCGACCCGCATCTGGATCACCCCTTCAGCCTCAACGACTGGGACGGCAAGGCCGTCAATAGCCAACAGGTACGCGACCTTTTCGAGCTCAAGCCTTCCAGCGGCCCGTTGTTCGCCGTGGTTTCTCGGCTGGTGTACCAGAAGGGCCTGGACCTGACTCTGGGCGTCGCCGACTACATTGTCAGCCAGGGCGGCCAGATCGCGATCATCGGGCGCGGTGAGCCGGAAGAAGAACAAGCCATGCGCGAACTGGCCCTGCGCTATCCCGGTCAGGTCGGTGTACGCATCGGCTTCAACGAAACCGATGCCCGGCGCATGTTTGCCGGCAGTGACTTCCTGTTGATGCCATCACGCTACGAACCCTGCGGCCTGAGCCAGATGTATGCGCAGCGCTTCGGATCGCTTCCGGTGGCACGCAATACCGGCGGCCTGGCTGACACCATTGAAAACGGTGTTACCGGTTTTCTGTTCGATGAGTCCACGGTTGAAAGCTATCGCGAGGCCATCAGCCGGGCCTTCTATGTCTATGGCAAAAAAGATTTGCTTGGCGCTATGCGCTGCCTGGCCATGACCCAGCCATTCAACTGGTGCCAGGCGGTGGAACCCTATGCGCGGCTGTATGAGGAGTTGGTGGAGCGGGCTTTAGTAGCTGGACGCTAAGTGCGAGGTGGCACTCATGCCCTTAAGGTCAGATCAGTTTGCGACCCACGGGGCCGTAATGCTTGATAACGAAACGGTACGCTTTGCGTTGTGGGCACCCGATGCCCACAGCGTCGAAGTGTGCCTGGACACCGGTCAGCGCTTGCCCTTGCAGCGCGGAACTGAAGGATGGTTCCGCGCGCGCTGGCCTGCGGTGCCCGGCACCCTGTACCAATTTTGCATCAATGGCGATCAACAGGTTGCCGACCCCGCCTCGCGCTTCCAACCTGAGGGTGTGCATGGCCCAAGCCAGGTGATCGACCCCGCGGCGTATTGCTGGAAACACAAAAGCTGGCAAGGCCGCCCATGGCATGAGGCGGTGATTTACGAAATACACGTCGGCCTGGCAGGAGGCTACAACGGCGTGATCGCACAGCTGCCGCGTCTGGCGACATTGGGTGTGACGGCCATCGAACTGATGCCCATCGCGCAGTTCCCTGGTGAGCGCAACTGGGGCTATGACGGGGTTTTGCCGTTTGCCCCGCAACACAACTACGGTACGCCCGAGCAATTGTGCCAATTGATCGATCAGGCCCATGCTCATGGCCTGATGGTGATACTGGACGTGGTTTACAACCACTTTGGTCCAGACGGCAACTACCTCAATCACTATGCGAGCGGGTTCTTTCGTCAGGACCAACACACGCCCTGGGGCGCCGCCATTGATTTTCGTCGCCGCCAGGTTCGCGACTTCTACATTGAAAATGCCTTGATGTGGCTGCACGACTACCGCTTCGATGGGTTGCGCCTGGATGCAGTCCACGCCATCGATGATCCGGATTTCCTCCGGGTGTTCAGCCAGCGTGTACGCCACACCATCCCTGCCGACCGACATGTGTGGCTGGTCCTGGAGAATGAACACAACCAGGCGAGCCTATTGGAAAAGGACTTCGACGGGCAGTGGAACGACGACGGCCACAACGCCTTGCACGTGCTGCTGACCGGCGAAGATGAGGGCTACTATGCCGACTATTGCCAGGCCACCCTGCCCAAGCTGGCCAGATGCCTGGGCCAGGGTTTCGTCTTCCAAGGTGAGCCGGACCGTAACGGACGCCTGCGCGGCGAACCCAGTGCTCATTTACCCCCAGGCGCCTTCGTGCTGTTCTTGCAGAACCACGACCAGGTAGGCAATCGCGCCAAAGGCGAGCGCCTGACCCAGCTCTGTTCGCCCCAGGCATTGCGCGCCGCCACTACCCTGCTGTTGCTGTCACCCATGGTGCCGCTGCTGTTCATGGGTGAAGAATGGCAAAGCGAACAACCCTTCTTGTTCTTTACCGATCACCATGACGAGTTGGCCGATGCCGTACGGGAAGGCCGACGTGCAGAGTTCGCCGGTTTCCAAGCCTTCACCCACCCTGAACAACGGGCGACCATCCCCGATCCCAACGCCTTGGATACGTTCGCGGCCTCTGTGCTTAGTATTCCCGATGAAGTCCAATCCGGCGGGCAAGCGTTCTACCAACAGCTGTTGCACTTGCGCCACCAGCACCTCACCCCGCGCCTGCCTGGTTGTCGCGCCCTCGGTGCCGAGGTCATCGCCGAGAAAGCACTCACGGCCTCATGGCAGTTGGCTGATAAACGCATATTGCGCATCGACATGAATCTGGGCAGCACTGCCGTCCCGTACACAGTGCCCGCAGCGCGCACCCATCTTTTCTGCAGTGCAGCCGATGCGCTGGGCGGCGATGAATTGCCGCCCTACAGCACCTTGGTGAGCCTGCTACCCCCTCAAACCTCGGAGCCTGCCCATGAGTGATGCACATCTGCAGCAACTGGCGCTGTTGGCCGGTATTTCTGTGGAGTGGATTGACGCCAACGGCCGCCCGCAACGCGTCAGCGACAGCGCCTTGCGCCAGGTACTGGCCGGATTGGGCCATCCAGCGAACGATGACGTGCAGATAGCCACCAGCCTACAAGCGCTCAAGACTGCCCATGATAGCCGGCACTTGCCACCATTGTTTACCGTAGATGTGCAGCAGGAACTCGACCTGTCGGCCTTTTTCCCCGTGGGCAGTCCCTGCCGGATCCATCTGGAGGACGGCAGCGAGCAACAACTGCAACTGAATGATCGTAGTGCGCTGCCAGCCGGGTTGCCGATTGGCTATCACCAGGTGCAAATCAGCCAACAACACTTTTGCCTGGCGGTGGCTCCCACCCGCGCCTTCGGCCTTGACGATGCCCTGAACACGCCCACGCCGCGCTGCTGGGGCATCAGTGCCCAGCTCTACAGCCTGCGCCGCGAAGGTGACGGTGGTTTCGGCGATTGCCTGGCGCTCGAAGCGCTGGCGCGCAGTGCCGCCGAGCGTGGTGCTGACGCATTGGCGATCAGCCCGATGCATGCCATGTTCGCCAGTGACAGCCATCGCTACAGCCCCTACTCGCCTTCAAGTCGCTTGTTTCTGAACAGCCTGTACGCAAGCCCCTCGGCGATTCTAGGCGAGCGAGTGGTGCGTCTTGCCGTGGAAACCCTGGGCCTGGAAGACAAGCTGCAAGCGCTCGAACAACTGAACCTGATCGACTGGCCCCAAGCGACTGCCAGCCGCTACCAGGTGCTGCGTTGCCTGTACGAAGACTTCATCGATGGTGACCATCCGCTGCGCGTCGACTTCGACAGCTATCGAGCGCAGGCCGGTGATGCCTTGGAGCAACACTGCCGGTTCGAAGCGCTGCAGCTCGAAGCCCAGGCACGCGGGCTTGCCCCCGACTGGCGCCAATGGCCTGAGGCTTGGCATGACCCACAAAACCTGGAGGTGGCGACATTCGCTGCGCAACAGCCAGAGCAAATCCAGTTTCACGCCTTCTGCCAATGGCTGATCGAGCGCTGCCTGCAACGCGCCCAGGATGCCGCACGCAGCAACGGCATGGCCATCGGCCTGATCGCTGACTTGGCAGTGGGTGCCGACGGGGCTGGTAGTCAAGCCTGGAGCCGTCAGGATGAACTGTTGGCCGGGCTCAACGTCGGTGCCCCGCCAGACATTCTCAATCGCGCAGGGCAAAATTGGGGGATCTGTGCGTTCTCACCCGAAGGTTTGCGGCGCAATGGCTACCGCGCCTTCATTGAAATGCTGCGGGCCAACTTTGCCCATGCCGGCGGCTTGCGCATCGACCATATCATGGGCCTGCAACGTCTATGGCTGATTCCCCTGGGCGCGCAGGCCAGCGAAGGGGCCTACCTGAATTATCCGCTCGACGACCTGCTGCGCATATTGTGCCTGGAGTCCGTGCGCCACCAGGCCATCGTCCTCGGCGAAGACCTGGGCACCGTCCCTGAAGGCCTACGTGAAAAACTCGCTAAGCGGGCAATTCTCGGCATGCGCGTGTTGCAGTTCGAGCAAGACCCACCCGGTCACTTCACCCCCATACTCGACTGGCCGGACAACGCCCTGGCGACCACCAGTACCCACGATCTGCCGACCTTGGCCGGCTGGCTGCAGGCCCGCGACATTGACTGGAGCCAACGCCTTTCGCTGATCGATGCCGACACCGAACGCCAATGGCGGATCACCCGCGAACACGAGCGCCAGGGCTTGCAGAAAATCCTTGAGAACAACTACGCCGTGCATGCAGACGACGAGGCCAGGATCGACGCCTGCATCCGCTTTCTGGGGCATACCCGGGCGCCGCTGGTGCTGCTGCCTCTGGAAGACCTGCTGGGTATCGACGAGCAGCCCAATCTGCCAGGTACCATCGACACACACCCCAACTGGCGACGGCGCCTTGCCCAGCCGGCCAGCGAGCTACTGGACGATACCGACGCCGCTCGCCGCCTGGAGCTACTGGCCCAGGCCCGCGAGCAAGCCTGGGAGCGCGACCTTTGAAAGCTTTGAATGCCACCTTGCGCCTGCAGTTTCATGCCGGTTTCACCCTCGACGATGCACTGCCACTGGTGCCCTACTTTGCCCGCCTGGGGATCAGCCATCTGTATGCTTCGCCACTGCTCAGCGCTCGTCCCGGCTCAATGCATGGCTATGACGTCATCGACCCTACCCGCGTCAACCCGGAGCTGGGTGGCGAAGCCGCGCTGGTCAGGCTGGTTTCAGCGTTGCGCCAACATGGCATGGGCCTGATCCTCGACATTGTCTCCAACCACATGGCTGTGGGCTGCGAGAACCCCTGGTGGCAGGATCTGCTGACGTGGGGGCGACGCAGCCGCTATGGCGGCTTTTTCGACGTCCAGTGGCACTCCTCCGACCCCTTGCTGCAAGGCCAGTTGCTGCTGCCTTTTTTAGCCAGTGACTACGGCGCAACCCTGCATGCCGGAGAGATCCCTCTGTGCTTCCAGGCGCAGGACGGCAGCTTTCATATCCGCCACCACGAACACCGTTTTCCCATCAGCCCCACCGATTACGGGCAAATCCTGTGCCTGAGTGAAAACACTGCGTTGCAGGGTCTGGGCATGCGCTTTGCTGCCTTGCACAGTGCGACCCAGGCAGCCGACAAGGCTGTGCTGTTGCGCCAGGAGCTGGTGGCGATGGCCGATCCGTTGCACATTGAACAGTTGCTCACCGCTTTCGATGGCCGCACCGGCCCGGGCGCCGAGCGCCTGCATGGTTTACTCGAACATCAGGCTTATCGACTGGCCAGCTGGCGTACCGCCGCCGATGACATCAATTGGCGGCGCTTTTTCGATGTCAACGAACTGGCCGGCCTGCGGGTGGAGCGCAATGAAGTGTTCGAAGCCACCCATCAGAAGATCTTCGACTTGATCCGCGCAGGTCTGGTCGACGGCCTGCGTATCGACCATATCGATGGCCTGGCCGATCCACGCAGCTACTGCCGCAAACTGCGGCGCCGTGTCGATGCTCTGCTGGCCGAGCGACCGCTGAGTACCGCATTGGAACACCTGCCGATCTATGTCGAGAAGATCCTAGGCGCCGGCGAACAGTTGCACCGTGACTGGGGGGTGGATGGCACCACGGGTTATGAGTTCATGAACCAGATCAGCCTGCTGCAACATGACCCCGCAGGCGAAGCGATCCTCAGTGAAGCCTGGAGCACCCTGAGCGAACGCCCAGCATTCGGTGAAGAGGTGCGCCTGGCCCGCCAGCAAGTACTCAACACCGGCCTTGCCGGTGATTTTGAGTCTGTCGCCCAGGCACTGCTGCAAGTGGCTCGCGATGACCTGATGAGCCGCGACCTGACCCTGGGTGCCATTCGCCGGGTGCTGCAGGCGCTGGTCGAACACTACCCGGTGTATCGCACCTACCTGCATGCCGGTGGCCGTTCGCAACAGGATGCACCGTTCTTCGACCATGCCCTGGCCGGTGCCCGGCAAAGCCTGGGCGAAGGCGACTGGCCGGTGCTCGACTACCTGCAATACTGGCTTGGCGGCCAACCCTGGCGCAGCCTGCCGCCAGGGCGGCGGCGCAAGCACTTGCGCCACGCCTGCATCCGTTTTCAACAATTGACTGCGCCGACCGCAGCCAAGGCGGTGGAAGACACTGCATTCTATCGCTCAGCCCTGCTGCTTTCGCGCAACGATGTCGGCTTTGACGCCGAGCGATTCAGCGCCCCGGCGCAGGCTTTTCATCAGGCCTGCGCACAGCGTTTACAGCAGTTTCCGCACAATCTGTTGTGTACTGCCACCCATGATCACAAACGTGGTGAAGACCTGCGCGCACGCTTGGCGGTTTTAAGCGAACGCAGTGAATGGTTCGTGAGTCGCGTCGAGCACTGGCGCGAGCTCGCTGCACCACTACGCAGCAACCTTGCCGACGGCATCGCCCCGGAGCCTGGTGATGAGTGGATGCTTTACCAAACCCTGCTTGGCAGTTGGCCGTTAGAGCTGGACGAAGGCGACGCTCTGGCAGTGCAAGCCTACGTGGAGCGCTTGCAGCAATGGCAACGCAAAGCCTTGCGCGAAGCCAAGCTGCGCAGCAGCTGGAACGCACCGAACGAGGACTATGAAAAAGCGTGCCTGAGCTTCATCGAGAATCTGCTACTGGCCCCGGAAAACCAGCAACTGCGCCACTCACTGGCCCAGGCCACGCAGTCGATAGCCTGCGCCGGGGCGGTCAACAGCCTGGGGCAATGCCTGCTGCGCATGACCGTTCCCGGAGTGCCCGACTTGTACCAGGGCAATGAGTTCTGGGACTTCAGCCTGGTCGATCCCGATAACCGTCGCCCGGTGGATTACTACACGCGCCGACATGCGCTGGATGAAAGCACCAGCATGGCGCAGTTGCTTGAGCAATGGCGCGGCGGCCAGGTCAAGCAAGCGCTGATCAACCAGGTGCTGGAGCGACGCCAACAGTACCAGGCGCTGTTTGCCCAAGGCCGCTACCTGCCGCTGCAAGTACAAGGTAGACACGCCGAGCAGGTATTGGCGTTCGCCCGAGTAAGCGATGAAGCCCAAGCGATAGTCGTGGTGCCGCGCCTGGCCTGTGGCTTGCTTGGTGATACCCCGATCCCGTTGATCCCGGCACAGAACTGGGACGACACCCGGCTGATTTTGCCGTTTGCCCTGTCACCTGCCAATTGCTCGGGACTTTTTGCCAGCAGTGCAGTCACAGCCTCAAGGGAGCTGTTACTCAGCGTTGTACTCAAGGAGTTCCCGGTCAACCTGTTGATTAATCATGCCTAAACCTCAGGAGCGTCGAGATGAGTATTGATGACAAACGTATTAGCGAGTTTGCCTACCAGATCTGGGAGTCGGAAGGTAAACCCGAAGGCCAGGAGTCGCGCCACTGGGAGATGGCACGCAAGCTCGCCGAGGCTGAATCCCTGGCGCCCAAAGTCACGCCGCGAAAAGCCAAGGCCAAGCCGACGCCGACAGCCACGGCGGAGGTAGCGGTGTCGAGCAAAAAACCCGCCCCGGCAGCGAAAAAGCCGCGAACGACGAAAAAACCACCCGTTGCATGATCCGTAATGCGGGGCAGTCCCGTTCATCAAGGAGCGGGCTTGCCCCGTAATGAACCGAATCAGTCAAGGAGACTTATGAAAACACCCACGCAAGCTGTCGAACCCTCGCGCATTCGCGAAGGCCTGCCATTTCCGCTTGGCGCAAGCTGGGACGGCTTGGGGGTCAACTTCGCCCTGTTCTCTGCCCATGCCACCAAGGTCGAGCTGTGCCTGTTCGACGCCAGCGGTGAGGTAGAACTTGAACGTATCGAGCTACCGGAATACACCGACGAGATCTTTCACGGCTACTTGCCCGATGCCCACCCGGGGCAGATCTACGGCTACCGTGTGCACGGTCCGTACGAGCCGCAGAACGGCCATCGCTTCAACCCCAACAAATTATTGATCGACCCTTACGCCAAGCAACTGGTGGGCAGTCTGAAATGGTCCGAGGCGTTGTTCGGCTACACCATTGGTCACCCCGATGGCGACCTCAGTTTCGATGAGCGCGACAGCGCCCCATTCGTACCCAAGTGCAAGGTCATCGACCCGGCCTACACCTGGGGTCGCGATCAACGTGTCGGCGTGCCCTGGGACCGCACCATCATTTACGAAGCCCATGTACGCGGCATCAGCATGCGCCACCCGGCAGTGCCCGAAGACAATCGTGGCACCTTTGCAGGCCTGATGTGCGACGAGTTGCTCAACCATATAAAGCAACTGGGCGTCACTTCCATCGAGCTGCTGCCGATCCATGCCTTCGTCAGCGACCAGCACCTGCTGCAAAAGGGCCTGGACAATTACTGGGGCTACAACAGCATCGCGTTTTTCGCCCCGCATCCACGCTACCTGGCCAACGGCAAGATCGCCGAGTTCAAGGAAATGGTCGCGCACTTGCACGACGCTGGTCTGGAGCTAATTCTCGATGTGGTCTACAACCACACTGCAGAAGGCAATGAACTGGGCCCGACCCTGTCCATGCGCGGTATCGACAACGCCTCGTATTACCGGCTGATGCCCGACGACAAGCGTTTCTACATCAACGATTCCGGCACCGGCAACACCTTGGACCTGAGTCACCCTTGCGTACTGCAACTGGTTACCGATTCGCTGCGCTACTGGGCCGGCGAGATGCATGTAGACGGCTTTCGCTTCGACCTGGCCACCATCCTTGGCCGCTACCACGACGGTTTCAATGAACGTCACAGCTTCCTGGTTGCCTGTCGCCAGGACCCGCTGCTGCGGCAGGTCAAGCTAATTGCCGAGCCTTGGGATTGCGGCCCGGGTGGCTATCAGGTGGGCAACTTTGCTCCAGGCTGGGCGGAGTGGAACGACCGCTTTCGCGACACCGTGCGGGCTTTCTGGAAAGGCGATGAAGGTCAGTTGGCCGAGTTTGCCGCACGCATGACCGCTTCCGGCGAGCTGTTCAACCGCCGTGGTCGTCGCGCCTACGCCTCGGTGAACTTCATTACCGCCCACGACGGCTTCACCCTGCGCGACCTGGTCTCGTACAACGACAAGCACAACGAGGACAACGACGAAGACAACCAAGATGGCAGCAACAACAACCTGTCCTGGAACCACGGCGCCGAAGGTGCCACCGATGACCCGGAAATCAATGCATTGCGCCTGCGCCAGATGCGCAACTTTTTCGCCACCCTGCTGCTCGCCCAGGGCACGCCCATGATCGTTGCAGGAGACGAATTCAGTCGTACTCAACACGGCAACAACAATGCCTATTGCCAGGACAGCGAAATCGGCTGGATCAATTGGGAACTCGACGACGAAGGCAGTGCACTGCTCAAGTTTGTCAAACGCCTGACCAAGCTGCGCCTGAACTATCCGGTGTTGCGCCGCTCGCGCTTTCTGGTGGGTGACTACAATGAGGCCATCGGGGTCAAGGATGTTACGTGGCTCGCGCCTGACGCCAGCGAGATGAGTGTCGAGCAATGGGAGGACAGCCAGGGGCGCTGCCTGGGCATGTTGATGGATGGCCGCGCACAGGTGAGCGGCATACAGCGACCCGGTGAGGATGCCACCTTGTTGTTGATCGTCAACTCCCATCACGACAATGTCACCTTCACGTTGCCGCAGGTACCTGAAGGCGAGCACTGGAATTGTCTGCTCGACACCGATCGACCGCAGTTGCGCAAGGGTGAACGCCATGAGTTCGAAAGTACCCTGGAGGTGACGGGGCGATCGCTGATGCTGCTGGAACTGCAACGCGAAGATGACAGTTGAGGCTGGGAACTGACACATTGGGTATCAGTCTCAAGCAGTAGGCTTGAAGATCAGGAGCAACCGTGAATCCCGAACCGGACCCCACGCTGATTACCACTACCCAACAGGCGCCCGCCGTGCGGCGCCTGAAGGTGTTGACCGTCAACACCCACAAAGGCTTCACAGCCTTCAATCGCCGCTTCATCCTGCCGGAGTTGCGCGAGGCAGTGCGCAGTACCGAAGCCGACATCGTTTTCCTCCAGGAAGTGCTCGGCAGTCACGACCGGCATGCCGCGCGCCACGCCGGCTGGCCGCAGACGTCTCAGTACGAGTTTCTTGCCGACAGCATGTGGACCGATTTCGCCTATGGCCGCAACGCCGTCTATCCCGATGGCCATCACGGCAATGCCTTATTGTCCAAGTACCCGATCATCGAACACCGCAATCTGGATGTCTCGATTACCGGCCCGGAACGACGCGGGCTGCTGCACTGCATACTCGACGTGCCCGGTCAGCATCAGGTTCACGCCGTGTGCGTGCATTTGTCGCTGCTGGAAAGCCACAGGCAAAAGCAGCTGCAGTTGCTACGCCGATTACTCGACTCGCTACCCGCTGAAGCACCGGTGATCATCGCTGGCGACTTCAATGACTGGAAGCTGCAAGGCAACCGCACGTTGGGCCTGCACCGTGGCCTGCACGAGGCGTTCGAGCGCCATCATGGCTTGTTGGCGCGCACCTACCCCGCTCGGTTGCCGCTGTTGCGCCTGGATCGTATCTACCTGCGCAATGCCAACAGTCATGCGCCACGCATCCTCGGCAACAAACCGTGGAGCCACCTCTCCGATCATCTGCCGCTGGCTGTCGAGGTGCAGCTTTAGCAATGATTCGGCATTAGACGCGGGTATGCAAAGATCCATCACGTCTATCTAATGTAAATAATTGTTTAATTTCAGCACACTACCCTGCTTAACTTCTTGACAACATGCGCTTCACGCTTTCTTGACGCCCGCCGTCTCCTCTCCTTAGCTACATGTAATGCAGCATTGCATAACTCCATTGCGAGCCTCTAGCTCGCGCCTTTCGGCGCGCGGCGGAGACCCGTTTTGCTGGTTTGGGTCGCCCTCTGGTTTTGCCTTACAGCTCGTGACATCAGGCCAGAACCTTGGCTGTTACAACAGAGGAGATCCGCCATGAAAAAAACGCTGAATCGCGCACGCTGTGAGTACGCTTTCTACGCGATTTCCACGTCGCTGCTGATCGCAAGCCCGTTGGAAGCATTTGCGTTCGAACTCCAGAATGACGATCCCTTCAATACACTGGTGCAAGCGCAGGCACAGTTCCTGCCAATGCTGTCATTGAACCCCGTCAATGCCAGCGGCATAGGCCTGGCGACCCTGAGCGCGTTCTCCGAGCGCATGGCCGAACGCAATACGCCAGCCGCCCCCGAGCTCATGACCAGTCAGTGGGCACAATTTTTTCCGGTGCCGTTGAGAACCAGTGCTCCTGCTGCGACCCGACTGGATGCTGCCAACCAGAGCCTGCAGATCAGCCCGGACTTGTTCGTCCGCGAAACCAGCGCCGGTAACATCCATCGCATCGGATTCTTCGTCGGGCACAGCAGCCTGCAAAGCGGCTTCGATGGCATGCGCAAACCGCAGGTCGGTGACAAGAAGTCCAACGTCAATCTTGAAGGTGAAAGCCTGGGTATGTACTGGAGCATGACCCACGATCAGGGCTGGCACGTGGATGCGGTGGCCATGGGCACCCGTTTCGACGTCAACGGCCGCAGCGAAAACGGCCAGCGTCTGGATGGCGATGGTCATGCCCTGACCTTGTCGGTTGAAGGTGGCTACCCCATCAGCCTTGGCGCCAACTGGACAATCGAACCCCAGGCGCAATTGATCAACCAACAGTATTTCCCCGGCAGCCAGACCCAAACCGACACGCAACAAGCCTTCGACCAACAACCTAACTGGACCGGCCGGGTCGGCGCCAAGTTGTCCGCACGCTACAACCTGCGGGGCATGCCCATAGAGCCCTTCCTGCGCACGAATGTGTGGTACGACTTTACCAACGCCGACACCGTGTCACTGGACAAGGTCGACAAGATCAGCAGCGGGCGCAACTCCGCCACGGTTGAAGTGGGCTTGGGGCTGGTGGCCAGGGTAACGCCTAAAGTGGCGTTGTTCGTCAGTGCCGACTACAGCACCGATGTGGACGACAACGATCTCAATGGCTTGATTGGCAACCTTGGGGTCAGGGTCAGATGGTGAAGGTGCGGGCGTCGATCAAGTGAGTGGGATCGTTCAAGGCGGTGATACTGCGAGATGTTTGCGCCATACGCCGCCGGAACCTATTTTGGGGTTCGCTCGCGAAAGCCACAGAGGCATCAAGATTTTTACATCGTCACTTGATAATTATCATTCGCACCTGAATCTGGGATAGATAAGCTTGAATGCTTTGGCCCCTATTGTCGGGACCTGTACGCTTTCGAGTGGATCCTCTATCGATGCCGGACATTTTTTCCCGTTCGCGACACCTTGGCCCAATACTGGTCGCATGGGTGTTCTGCCTGCAACCCTGGCAAACGGTGACCGCCGAAACCGCGCCTGTCTTGCGCCCCCAATTGGTATTGGCGGGGCCGCCCGCTTCGGTTTCCTATCCGTTGATTCATATGCTCGAAAGCGGCGCCTTGAACGACCTGGCGCAACGTGTCGAATTCGTCCTCTGGAGCAACCCCGACCAATTGCGCGCGCAGGTGATTGGCAAGCAGGCCGACTTCATTGCCGCCCCCAGTAATGTGGCTGCCAACTTATACAACCGGGGGGCGGCCATCCAACTGCTCAACGTGTCCACCTGGGGTTCGCTGTGGATGGTCTCACGCAATCCTGGCATGCGCTCGTTGGCTGACTTCAAGGGCCAGGAGGTGGCTCTGCCGTTTCGCGCCGACATGCCAGACATCCTGTTCAGCTACCTGGTCGAGCAACAGGGTCTGAACCCGCAAAAGGATATGCGCCTGCGCTACACCGCCACGCCCCTGGATGCCTTGCAACTGCTGGTCCTGCGTCAGGTCGACCATGCGCTGCTGGTGGAACCCGCCGTGTCCATGGCGCTACGCAAGACGCGCTCCTTTCCTTTGTCGGTGGTCGCACCGGAGTTGTATCGCAGCGTCAACCTGCAACAACAATGGGGCGCCTTGCACGGCAACCAGGCACGCATCCCGCAGGCCGGGCTGGCCGCGCTGGGCAACGTCCGCCTCGATGCGCAACTGACCCAGCGCGTCGCCCAGGCTTATGAGCAATCCAACGCCTGGTGTTTCGACCACCCTCAAGCGTGTGCGCAAATGGTCGCCCGCCATATTCCGCTACTCAGCGCCGAAGCCGTCGCCGATTCGCTTCGCGTGCTGCCACGCGACTACGCCAGCGCCGCCCAGGCTCGCCCGGAACTGGAGGCTTTGTTTCAAATTCTCCTGCAACGTCAGCCTGCCAGCATTGGCGGCAAGCTGCCCACTGTCGGCTTCTATGCGAGTGAACGCGAATAAATGAGTGACGTGGAAAAAATCGTGCAACGCAGTGTACGAGCGACGCTCATCTACCTGTGGAGCGGTTGGGGCGCGGTTGCCAGTCTGTTGCTATTCTGCGCCGCCTGGGAGTTGGCTGGCGAGCTAAACGGGCCGCTGGTACTGCCTGGGCCACTGGCAACCATCGACCAGTTGCGCGCAATGATCAGTGATGGCAGCGCCCTGCCGCAATTGACCATCTCGGCACGCCGAACCCTGTATGGTTTGGCTGCTGCATTGTTGCTTGGCAGTTTTCTGGGACTGCTGGCTGGCCGCTCGCTTACCACCAGCATGTTGTCACGGCCGTTGGTAACACTGTTGCTGGGCATGCCGCCAATTGCCTGGCTGGTGCTGGCGATGCTGTGGTTCGGCATGAGTGATGCCACGCCAATGTTCACGGTATTCATCGCCTGCCTGCCGATTGTCTTCGCTGCGGCCATGCAAGGCGCGCGTACCCTGGACAATCAACTGCACAAAGTGGCTAGTGCTTACCGCCTGCCTGCGCTCATGCGCCTTACCGACCTGTACCTGCCGCACGTGGCATCGTACTTGTTCCCCGCCTGGATCACCGCGCTGGGTACCTCATGGAAAGTCGTGGTAATGGCTGAACTGCTCAGTACCAATGATGGCGTCGGCGCGGCGCTGGCGGTGTCGCGTGCACAGCTGGATACAGCCAGCTCACTGGCTTGGATTCTCGCCGTTCTGGCACTGCTGCTGGGCACCGAATATTTGCTGCTCGAACCCCTCAAGCGCCGCGTCGAACGCTGGCGAACACCGGAGCACGCATGAACGCCCTGCACGTTCGTCATCTCTATCATCGTTATGGCCCCATAGAAGTGCTGGCCGATGTTGGACTGGATCTGTACGCCGGTGAAACTCTGGCGCTGGTCGGCCCTTCCGGTTGCGGCAAGAGTACCCTGCTACAGGTGTTAGCGGGCCTGCTTGTGCCAACGGAAATGATCATGCACTGCGACTTTCGCGGCATCGGTTATGTGTTTCAGCAACCAAACCTGATGCCTTGGATGACCGCGCGCGACAATATTGCCCTGGGCCTCAAGGCCCTCGGCGTACCCAGGTCTGCCCGTCGCAAGCAGGCAGACCATATGGCCCAGCGCCTGGGGCTGACAACACAAGACCTGGACAAATATCCCCACGAACTCTCCGGTGGCATGCAAAGCCGCGTATCCCTTGGCCGTGCCCTGGCCGTGTGCCCCGACCTGCTGCTGCTCGACGAACCCTTCTCGGCGCTGGACATCGGCCTGAAACTGGAACTTTATGCCTTGCTGCGCGAACACCTGACCCAGCGTGGCAATGCCGCGCTGTTGATCACCCACGACCTTATGGAAGCGGTACGCCTGGCCGACCGCATTCTGTTGATGGTGGCCAACCCCGGACGCATGGTGCATGAGTTTGTCATGCCAGTGCCGCATCACGAGCGCTCGGAAGCCTGGATCTATCAAACCACGGGCGAGCTGATGCAAACCCGCGAAGTGCGCATCGGCTTTGGCTTGAGCCAGGAAGCCTTCGACTGGGTAGCACCCCTTCGAGCCCATACAGGTTGCGAGCTATGAGCCGAAGCTTGCCGGTGTTGATGTGCGGCTTTCGCCCCTTCTTTGTCCTGACTGCAGCCAGTGCCACACTGCTGATGCTGACCTGGCTGCTGGTGATCAATGGCTGGCTGCCGGGGTGGAATCCTCCCGGTGGCCTGGTGCTATGGCACGCCCATGAACTGATATTCGGCTTTGCCGCTGCAGCCACCGCAGGGTTCACCCTGACGGCGATTCCGGAGTTCAGCAAAACCTCGGAAATTCTTGGCAAAACGCTGCTGCCGGTCGTGGGCCTATGGCTCTTGGCGCGTCTGGCCTATTTGCTCGCCGCGTTATGGCCGGCCGCGCTGGGCCTATGGCCGGCAGCATTGTGCAACCTGGCATTCTGGCTGACGCTGCTGCGTTTGCTGGTTCCACGCCTATGGCAAGCCGATGGGCGGGCGCACCTGAGTTTTGCCTGGGTGATCCTCAGCCTGTGCCTGCTGCAAGTGGGCTTCTTTGCCGCCCAGCTAATGGTCGCTGATGCACTGGCCTGGGCTCGGGCGGCAACAGGTGCCTTGAGCGTATTGATAGTGATTGCCACCAGCCGGATTTCCATGAGTGTGGTCAACGGCCGAATCGAAGAAGGCCGTCCTGACGCCCCATTACCCAACGATTCATACCTGGCTCGGCCTCCACGGCGCAACCTCGCGATTGTCTGCATCGTACTGTGCAGCGCCAGCGAGTTCGTCATCGGTGGGCAGCCTGTCAGTGGCTGGGTCGCCCTGGCCGCTGCTGCTGCCATGTTCAATCTCCTCAACGATTGGCATGTGGGGCGCCCCTTGTTCCAACGCTGGGCGCTGATGCTGTACACCTGCTACTGGTTGATCGGCCTCGGTTATCTGGCGCTCGGTGCGGCCTGGCTTGGCGCCCCCATCAGTTCTTCATCCGGTCGACATCTGTTGACCAGTGGCGCGGTATCGTTGGCTATCTTTGCGGTAATGGCCATGGTCGGTCGCATCCATGCCGGGCTCTGGCTTGATCGACGACCGTGGCCGATGCTCTGTGCAAGCACTCTGGTACTTGCTGCGCTGCTCAGGACATTGGCCGGGCTACCACTCACCGCAAGCAGCAGTCTGGCTCTGATGAACATCGCAGGCCTGCTGTGGGCGAGTTGCTTCGCCATCTACCTGATTGCGACCTGGAACACCCTGACCGGCCCGCGGGCAGATGGTCGCCATGACGGCTCCGGCCCACAGCTGAAAAGTGATCACAGCTGTTGACGTGACGGTTCAGCCTTTACCCAACGTCTGGCGCGCATAGTTACAGCAATCGAACAAGCTGCTGCCCAAATGCGCCATGGGTTCGGCGTTATCGAAATTGGTATCCGGCACCGGCAGCTCTACCGACTGACACAAACCTTCGATATCCAGCAGTACCAATTCAGGACTGTGCCCACCGACAAACCCCGCCTTGCGGAACGAACTCAATTGACGCGAAAAGGTTTCCGGGGTGATGTTCAATTGCCGGGCCAACACGTTATGGCTGCTGGGGAAGGTCAGCCAGGCACTGCGCTGCTGAACATAGAGATCCATCAGGTAGGCCACCAGGCGTTGCGCCGAGTTGCCAATGGTCAACAGGTCGATGCGGTTGAGCGACTGGGCGATACGCACGGCCATGCCTTCAAGCATGGCAATGCTGAAGTCCGGTGAGGCCCGGCAAAGCGCCAACAGGCGTGCCCGCGGCAGGCGGTAGACACTGGAGGCAAGACCAGCACGGGCCGACAACGGGTAGCGGCAAGGTTCGACAAACATGGCGGTTTCTGCCAACAGGTCGCCCGCTTCCATGCTGCGAAATATTTTGTGCTCTCCCGAATAGCTGGGGCGATAGAGCTCCAGGCTGCCCGACTGCACCAGATAGAAATAGGCCGCTGCATCGCCCATGCGAAACAGATGCTGGCCACGCTCCAGGCGGATCAGCGAAACACCCTCGAGCAGCGAGGCCAGCCCTTCCTTGCCCACCTTGGAAAACACCGGCGAGCGAGCCAGCATATGGATAAGACTTAACGCCTTCATGGCTTACTCATCGTACATATCGGAAGCGTTGCACATCAGTGAAGACCGACGGCGACGGTAATGAGAATTATTCTCGAGGCGCAAAGTTACTCCATTTGACATCATTTTAAAATCAGAAATGCTTGCGCACCTGCAAGGTAATCTCACTTTGCTGGTAGCCGTTGAAGACCGAATTGCTGTCGTTGAGGGTGCGCTTGAAGCGCAACTCCGGGTAAGCCCCGTGGATCGCCAGCTTGCTGGCGCCCAGGGTGGCGATGAGCATGCGCTGCTGATCTTCGCGCTGAACGCCATAAAAGTAGGATTCGTCGTCGTTGCTGAAGTCGCGCTGTAGCACCATCAAATTGGCAAACAAGCCTGCCGTTTCAAACTGATGAAATACGCCAGCCCGCCACACCTGCTCTTGGCTACTATTGACAGACAACGCGTAGCTTTTGCGGTAATAGTCCACCCCGCCGTAAATGCTGGTGTTGGGCTCAGGGTAATAGGTCAGGCTAACCCCCGCCCCACGCTGGGTGTAGTCGGCGTAATAGCGGCTGTCAGGCCCCTGGTATTTGTAGCGCTTGGCTCCAGCTTGCAGGCCCAGTTTCACACGTGGCGAAAGAAAGTAACTCCAGTCTGCCTGCACACCGGGGGCGCGATAACTAGTGTTGCCGTCGCGGTGATAGTTTTCCAGTAAGGGCAGCACGGTGAGGCTTTGGCGGGCGCTGGCGTACTGGTAACCGAGGTACAGAATGTTAGTGCTGTCGCTGTAATCCGTAAGCGTCGTGCTTTGCTCGTCCCGCTTGTGATAGTAGGTACCGTAGCTGACCGGACGTATAAGCACATTGTGATGCCCGCTCAAGGCAATGCGCTTGCTCAGTACCAGGTCGTAGCTCAACAGCGACGATGCGATGGGGTCGGGTAACTTCATCTGCGACAGGCAATAGCCCGCAAACTGCTGCGAACACCGCTCGTAGCCATTGCCCTGATTGATATTGCTGTTGTAACCAACACCCAGGGCCAGCGAGCCCTGCCAGTCACTGCGTTGTTGCACGGCACTCACATAGTTGTGCAACAACTCACGCGTTTCGGCTGGCAGGCTGCTGCCGAGCGTGCGTTCGAGCATTTGCACCGACTCGCGGTCCTGTTGGTCTTCGGCGTAGATACGCGCCAGTTCCATCTGCACGCGCAGATCATCCGGGGCTGCGGCGTTGGCGTGTTCCAATAACCTCACAGCGCTGTGGTAATCACCGCTGTGGCGTGCACTGAGGCCTTCAGCCATCAGGGCCAGGTGCTCTTTGTGCCCGGGTAGCTCGCGGTAGGCTGCCGCCAGCTCACCCGCGTTGTTCCATTGTCCGGTATTGATAGCGACGTAGAGCGCAGGCTCCAAGTCGGCTAGGGATCTTTGCACACGATAGCGCTGACCGTTGACCTCGACAGAGAGCTCGCCCGTAGGGGCTGCCACTTGCCACTGCGGACGTTGTTGCTGGTGCAGGGTTCGTTCGGCACGTTCGCGGTCGAGCAGCAGACGAGTATCTTCCTCGTCTGCCCAGACGCTGGCAGCGCCGGCCAACAGCAGCAGGGCCAACGGGGTAATGCGTGGAATCGTCATAGGCGCAGCGTCTTGTGAGGGAAGAAGAAACGGGAGGAGCGCCTGTTGCGCCCCTCCCGTGAACGTGGCCGGACCGCGCCACGATCGTCACTGGTGCTGATGGTTACTGCCGTGCGCCACCGAAGGCGACGTCGTCCTGAGTACCCGCACCGCCCTTGTGAATGCCGGCCAGGGCATTGGCTTGAGCACCGTAGAACTGCCCGGTGATCACATTGCCGGCGTTGGCGAAGCTGCCGTTGCTGCTGATATTGGTGTTGGCGAAGTTCAATGAAGCCGAACCGCTACGCGCCAACGTGCCGGTCAGCGACCCTGCGCCCGTGCTATAGGTGGCGCTGAGCACACCGGTGTAAACGTTGGGGTTTTCCGGATTGTGCTGGTTGATACCCACAACGTTGTACTTGGCGTTGGCCAGGGTCGGCATGTTGGTGGTGGGGTTTTCACCCGAATACCAGGCGGTATGCTGGGCACTGTTGAGGTTCAGATCGGTGCTGGCTACAGCGGCATAGTTGGCGCCCTTCGGAGCCCACTCGCCGAAGTACACGGGAGAGCCCTCCACCTTGCCGATGACCAGACCGCCAAAGTCCGGCATGAACGGCAGGGGCGGCACGATCATCTGGCGGGTGCTGTTGATCGTGGTGGTGTCGCCATTGAATGCCACGTCATTGCGCCACACCTGAGCGATCTTGGTACTGCCCAGCATCACCCCGGCAAGGAAGTTGATATCACTGCCCTTGAGATAATGTTTGCCATTGCTTTCGGCAGCACGGGCCAGTGCATTGTTTGCCTGGGTGATCGGCCCGCCCAACAGGTCAATCGCTGCCGAAGAGCCAAACTGCAATCCGGCATTGCCGGAGCCAAACAAGGTCGAAGGTGCTGCCTTGACCTTGGTTTCATCAGTAGACCCGCCTTTTACGGCACCGACAGCGGAAACACTCGCCAGGGCGGCAGCCATGGCAACGATCACAACATGCTTGTTCATCGGTTGACTCCTTGAGGGTTGGGTACAGCGTTGGCGCCGGTTTTGATAAACCGGCAAAAGCGAATGGCCGGGATCAGAACCGTGCGCGCATGCCCACCGTGAGGGTGCGCCCTGGGCCCGGAACAGGAATTTTCGACATCGGGTCCATGTAATAGCGGTCGGTGAGGTTGGTAATGCCCATGTTCAGGTCGAGATGTTTATCGACCCGCACCCTGGCGTAGGCGTCGTGCAGCAAAACCGACTTCCAGTACAGTGGGCTGGCGCTGTTCTGCACCCAGATGTCATGGCCATAATCGGTATTGAGCAGGTCATCGAGGTCTTTGTTTTCTGCCTTGGCGTGGTAGACCGAACGCATGCCCAACTCCAGCCGCTCGTTGAACAGTCGCGTGCCCAGATCGGTATTGATCGAGTAGCGCGGTTGCAGGCTGCTGGCGGTCAAGGTGTCGGGGAACCCGCCGGTCATGCATTCGGGCATACGATTTTTGAACACGTCGAAGCTGTAGGCGTAATCCTTGTCACACAGCTCCTGCTTGAGCCGGTAAGTCGCCCCGACGCCACCGAAGAAACGTCCGCTGTCAAAACGTGACTGGAACTCGATGCCGGTGGTTTTTTTCTCGTCGAACTGAATGACGTTGAGGTAGATATCGCGCTCGATGAAGTCTTCGATGGTGGTGTCGAAATAGCTCAGGCGCGCATCGGCCAATTGCAGGTCAGGGAAGAACTGCGTCAAGTCGTGGGCATAGCCAATCTCCCAGTTGGTGCTGCGCTCAGGCTTGGTTGCACCGCGGGTTGCGAGACTGCCACCATCCATCCCTACCGACGTCGACGCCACCTCAAAGATGCTCGGAAACCGCGTGACTTGGGCATAACGCCCAAACAGACTGCCGTACTCGGTCACCCGCGCGGTAGCCGAAAATACCGGCGACCAGGCATGCCCCGATTGTTTCTCCGGCTCGGCCCATTCATCACCGGCAGCAGGCAGCGCATAGATATTGGAACCGCGCGGCGAGCTGATCGGGGTGATAACCGCGTACTCGCCGCTGTTGCCCTGGGCGTCCTGGACCACTGCCGAGGCGTCCAGGGAGCCATTGGCAAATGGGCTCTGCGAGGCGTCCACTTTGCCGTCAACCAAAGGCACCGCCACGCTTCGCAGCCAGTAGTAGGCGCCATTGTTGGCCAAGTGCGTGCCCTTGCCGGAAAAGTCGAGAAAAGCCTTTTGCGCAGCTAGGTGCGCGGCCATGGCCGGCGTGGCTATTTTCTCGTTAGCCCATTTTTCCGAGTCGGCAGGCGTTACCTGGCTGAGCGCCTGAATCGCGGCGGCATCCAGCGTCTTGAGGCGGATGGCCTCGGCGTCAGTCATCAGTTGGCCGTAATCAAGCTGCACACCAGTTTTCTGCTGGTTGATTTTCGATCCGGCGACCCGATTGCGGCGCCGATCAGCCAGTCCCTCATCGAAGGCCGAGTAACGGTTGTAGCGAGTGCCGGCGGTAAGCGTCAGCCATGGCAAGGCCTGCCATTCCAGGTTCATGCTGCCGGCGTACTCACGACGATCGCCCGAGCGCGGGCCATAGTTGGCCGTGGCGTAGTGAAAGTTCGAGCCACCGATGCCGATACCGCCACTGAGGTCGAGTTCGGTCACACGCTCGTCAAGCTTCTCGCGTTGAAACTCGCCAGCCATCGTCAGGTGCAGGTTGTCACGCAGCACAATCATGTTGCTGAAATCAAAACCGGTGCGGTCATGACTGGTCCACTGTGCGCTACCGGCGAACACACGCGCATCGACATTAGGGTCCGGTTCAGGCTTGGGCGCATTGAGGAATGGATTGAGCTCCGGGCGGATGTAGCAGTTCCACAGAGCATCAGGCGTGCTGACTGGCGGCTTGCCAGCTTTGCAGGCCTTCCAGTCCTCCAGCAATGTGTCGTACTCCTTGACGTAGTAAGCACCGCTACCGGTCTGATGGCGCTCGCCATCGGTCTTGGTCATCCACAAGTTGCTTTGCAGATCGATCCAGCGCGAGCCTTCCGGCTTCCACTCATGGCTGAGTTTGTAGGTATCGAGACGAATTTCGGACTTGGGGTATTCGGCCACCAGTTGATCACGAAACCCCTGCTTTTCCAGCTCTTCGGCAAAACCGAGCATCACCACCGCCTGACCGGAACTGGTCTCGGCAAACTCCAGATCGGTACGCATGAAACTCAGGCCAATCTTGTGGTTATCCGCCAGGTACCAGTTGTTCTTGGCCAGCAGCGTACTGGTGTCGTTGGAGGTGCTGAGAATCTCATTACCTGGCTTGTAGAGTTTGGTCAGGTTGGGGAAATAGGCGGCACTGTCGCGGGCATAGGCGTCATTGTTGCTATAGGCGCCAGCGCCCTGTTTGCCGGCGAAGTAGTTGCCCTTCTTGCGCTCACTGTAAGAGACCAGTAGATCACTGAAATCCGTACGCCCGGCAACGGCGAACATCACCGCGTTGTCGTCGAAATTGAGCGTGTCGTTATGGCCACGGGTGCGCGGCACCGGTTGTGGAATGTTGACGTTTTTGTCCGCCCCCAATACCGCGCCAGGGATGTCACGGTAATCACGTCCGAAGTAGTCGTTGGCATCGACGCGGGGCTTGACCGTGCTGCCGGAAGTTTCCAGCTTGAGGTCGAAACCGAAGGTGTCGCCGTCCGCAATGATGTCATCGGCATCGATGGTGCGCACACTCACCGCACCGCCCACGCCACTTTTTACCCCACGGGTCAGGGAAGGCCCCTTCTCCACCGAGATGCTGCGAAACAGTGCCGGGTCGACATAGTTGCGGTTACCCGCGCCGTAGACTTGCAACCAAACGTTGGTCGACTGTTCAGTGCCATCGACGGTCAACGGCACCCGTCCTTCGCCAGACAAGCCCCGGATATTCGGTGACAGCGCAGTGCCGTTGCGCGAGTCCATGCTGTAGACGCCGTTGAGCCCCTTGAATACATCGGCCGGATTACTGTTCTGGTAGCGCTCCAGCTCTTCGCGGCCCAGATAGAGGTTGGTGACGTTCTCTGCGTACACCTTGTTGCGCCCTTCTGCGTCTTTGTCGCGCTTGCCCTCGACCGTGGTGGGCAGCAGCTCGACCTGACCGTCCACGTTTGTCACCGACTCCGCCGCTTGTGCCGTCTGCGCGTATGGACTTAACCAGCACAGACTCGATATCAGCAGCGACAGCTTCTTTGGCGTAAACAACATCACAACCCCTCCCCGGGCGACTCCAGATGATCGGGTAGGCCTGATGGCAATACCGATAAATGAGAATCATTATTTTTAGGGAGATGAAGGCTGAGAGCCCATGACAATTGTCAACGGCAGGGCAAAACAGAGAATTGGCGATGGGGGAATAGCGATTGTTCTACCTAATGTGCAATGCCCTTCCCAGCGGCGCTCCGACACCGCTGGGATTGCAATGTCGTCACCTAGGCGGCGTCGTGTAGCTGCCCAAGACGCTGAAGTGCGTTTTTGGCATCGTCGAGTATTTCATCGAAGATGGCCTCTACAGGCTTTACGGCGTCGGCGAACACAACCGATGGGCCGAAGTCGAGCATGCCCAGGGCGCTGTCGCCAGTCTGATATGCTTGAGTGCTCAGCGAGCCCATCACATGAGTCCGGTACTGCTCGAAGTCGCTTGCACCGGCAGCATCCAGGGCAGCAACGGCCTTGGCGCTTTGGTTGTTGTAAACCCGGTGATGATCGCGCAACCCGGTCTTCACGATCACGCTTTCGGTGCCGTCGCTGCGCACCAGCAAATCCTTGTAATTGCGGTGTATCCACAACTCCTCGGCGACCAGCATGCGCGATCCCATCAATACGGCGTCCGCGCCCATGGTCAACGTTGCTGCCAATTGCCGCCCCGTGCCGATGCCGCCACCAATAACCACTGGGACACTGACTTCGTTAGGCACCTGCGCCGCCTGAACCATACTGCTGATGCCATAGACGCCCGGATGGCCACCACAGTCGTTACCGACAACAATCACCGCATCTACCCCAAGCCTTGCGGCCGAGCGGGCATAACGCGCCGCGGCCACCTTGTGCAGCACTTTGATCCCCGCTTCACGCAGAATCGGCAGGATGCCCTCGGGACTTGCACCCGACGTCTCCACGCACAACACACCCTCCTCAGCGACGATCGCCAACTGTTCATGCATACGCTCAAGGCCTTGCGCTTGACGAGACAGGTACAGGTTGACGCCAAAGCCCTTGCCCGCAGTCAGCTGCTTGCAGCGGCGCAGTTGCTCACGGAATTCATCGGGATCAGCGAAGCCCGCAGCCACTATAAAACCCATGCCGCCGGCATTGACTACCGCCGCAACATAGTCGGCATCAGACACCCCCGGACCCATGCCGCCGCACAGAATGGGGTGAGCGATGCCGAGCATTTCGGTAATTGGCGTTTTGAACAGGGGGCTGCGCATCAGGGGGACCTCCGACTCGATGAGAACGTATGAGGAAGCAGGATCGAAGGGTTTATAGCTGAACAGTCGTTCAATAGCAATTCCGGACGTAGCGCGTCCTGGAACACACGCTAAGGCGGCGTTTCATTTGCGTGGCGCAACAGATATGACAGACTTCGGGGTATTGACGCAGAGCTGAGTAGAAAAAATGAATCGCCGCAAGAAAATCAAGCAACTGCTGACGGCTCACGCCAAAAAAGCCAGCGCCAAACTGGCTCCGAAGAGCAAACCTAAATACATCAGCAAAGCTGACCGACTGAAACTGGAAGCCGAATCCAGCCAGGAACCAACTGTGGCACCTGAAAGCTGATCAAGTACTCTGCAGGCGCTGGAGCCGCCTGCCTGCTAAGCGTCGAGCTCGGCCAGAATTTCGGCTCGAGTGGTGACCTGACGGAAGTGGTGTTCCCACAGTTTGATCCCCAACTGCCCCGAGCGATCCAGGGAGGAGCCCACCGTCAGGTCAGTCACCAGCGTCGGCGACAGCCCCGCATCAAAGAGTGCGAAACCGGCGGCAAGTACGCAGGTTTCGGTCTGGATCCCACACACCAGCACGCGTTCGACGCCTAACTGCTTGATGTACTCGATCGTTTCACCGGTCTGCCCGTAGCCATGCTTTACAAACACTCGGTCAGCCTCGACCAGGCTTTCATCCTCGGCGGCAGGATGCCAACCGAGTTGCTTTTGGAACGGGGTTATCCCCTCGTCATGCAGCTCGACCGACGCGATGGTAAGGATTCTCTCTGACAGCGCCCGCACACCATCGACCAGCCACTCGGGAGGACTGAAGGTGGACTGCACATCAACGATAAGCAAAACCTGCCGCATGAACGTCTCTCGAGCGATAGCAAAGGGCTGGGAGTATATCGCTTCGTCAGCTCAAGACAGAAATCGCGCCGCGCCCACCGTCAATCATCGGCATAAAGACTGACCGCCCGACGCAGCGTATCCCTGACATGCGCGCGAACAACCGCTGGCGCCAACACCTCGATTTCGTCGGCATTACTCAACAGGAACAACCGCAGGCCTTGGGTATCGTGCAAGGTGCAATTGAGCTCCCACTTGCCGTCGACAGATGGAACCATGACCTGATTTTCGGCCAACGGATTTTCAACGAGCCGATTGTGCAAGTTGGCGCCCAAGCGCAACGTTAGCTGCACAGGATCATCGCCATGGATGGTCATGAGGTGCTTTTGTGCTTCCACCGAGTTGACGTCATAGTCGTCAGGTTCGCAGATGTGCCGACTGCTTTCGGTAACCGCTACAACTCGGTGCAGCATCAGCGCACACATTGTGTTCGGGCCATTGCTGCTGTACTTCCCGCGTTTTGCCCCGGGCTCGGGCGCGCAGCCTTGCGGCCACTCTTCTTCCAGTACGTAGGCAGACAGGTAGATGTTGGAATCTTGATAAGACAACGCCAATGGCTTCAGGTGATAGACACACTCAACACCGCCCGCATCCCTGGGCAGGTAGGTGACCTTCAGCGGCTCGTCGTATAACAGCGCGTCTTGAATCCTTGCGACATGCCCGGGGTTGGACCGCCCGGGTAGCAACACGGTAAAACGTGTGCCGGTGGTGATGCGTTTGGTCCACTCCAGCTTGCGGATGGGTACCTTGCTCATGACCCGGTCCACGTAGCCACGCAGTTTTTTCAGCATTGCCGGCGGCGCCTGCAGACCGAAACGGGCGGCGTGGTCGATGATGGCGGTGACGGTCATGGCTTCGGTGGGCAACAGGGTCAGGTCGAGACTTGCGCCTTCACCTACCCAGTAGTTGGCCCTGAGGTCGGTGTCCATCTGCACTTGCCGGACCTCGCCGATACGCTCCAGTGCTTCAAGGTCGCGCTGCGTGTTCTTGGGGTTGTGGTGCTCCAACTCAAGCTCGGCACACAAACGCTCATGTAGAATCGGGGTCGATTGTGGCGCCTTGTAACTAAGCAAAATTTTGCGCAGACAATCGCGACGATCGAACAAATCCACTTTATTTTCCACAGTCATCCCATTGCGGACACGATCTGTCCCTATCTGATGTTTTGATGCTCTGGCTGGCAGGCAATCTCGCCAACCGTAGTGCCAGCCCACAGGAGCATTGATGAATCGGCAAACTTATTTCGCCCTTCCCCACGTTGCCCAGTTCACTGACTGGCTCGCGGCCGAGCTCGACTCGCAGTCGCGCTTCAAGCACGAGTATGTTGATCGGCGCAGTGCCACGCAATGGTCGTGCAATAGCTTGTTCGACGCGTTCTGCAAGTACCGCTGGAATCATCCGGGCAATGCCCGCCTGGGGTTCAATCCCGGCAGCTGTTCTGCCAGCAACGGCCTGGCCCTGGCGGCATTGCGCAACGATCTGCAAGGCATCGATGGCGATGACGGGCGCGCGCTTGAGGCGACCCTGGATGTTATGCGCTGGGGAGGCGTGAGTGCCGGCAACGCCAACTGGCTTACCTTGAACAAGGCGGGTTTGGCAAACGCTCTCAAGACTGTCCAAGTCGCAATGGACGCTGGCGATGAATGTGCGCCAACGCTTCGCGCCAAGCAACTGCGTTTCAATTCGGGGATGACCAAAGTCTACTCGCTGCTGTGCAAGAACTTTGTCATCTACGACAGCCGTGTCGCCGCAGCGCTGGGATGGCTGGTGGTGAAGTACTGCCAGACGCACAGTTTGTCGAGCGTACCGCAAGCATTGAGCTTCCCCTGGGCGGGTGCGAAGGAGGCAGCCAACGCAAGTGCCCCGAAACGTCGCAACCCGGGCATTGGCAACCTCCAGTTCAAGGGCCTGCGCTCGGGATCTCACCACGCCCTGTGGAATCTTCGTGCCAACTGGCTGTTGACTGCGGTACTGGCCCACCCCGCTGCACACGACAGTCCGTTCCACTCGGTGGCGGCCCCGTACGCCCCCTTGCGTGCGCTCGAAGCTGCACTGTTCATGATTGGCTATGACCTGGGCGATCAACGCGCCGCTGTCGCAGCCTGATCAATGCGCCACGTGCCCTCGAAGCATCAACGAGGGCTCGCTGAACAATCTGAATGAACAGTCGAGGTGAGCAATGAATGACTTCAATCCGCTGCAGGCGTTGATCGTGGAACTCGCCGCCGAGGGCACGCGTGCCATTGACCTCAAGCGCGCCGTTGCGAGCAAGTTTCCAGCACTGGAAGAAGCCCAGTACCAGTCGACGCTACTGGGCCTTCAAGAGCTGGAGTGCCTGGTCGGGGAAGAAGCGCAAGGTGAATGGTTCTTCAAAACCGTGGATAAAACCAGTCCGGACTACCAAGCGCTGGAATACAGCCCTGAATTTGCCGAAAAGATCATCGCGGCTTCCTGCGGGGAATTTGTCGAGATCGATGTCGACGCGTTTCTCGCCCAGCTAAGTGACATGATTGCCAAGGCCAAAAGCGCTAACTCAAAACCTGCCGACTGAATTGCATAGGGAGCAAACCAATCATGCTCAAACCACGTCGAGCCATTAAGCCAACAACTCGGCAATCCACCGCACCTGGCGGGTGACGTCTTCGACCTTTTGTTCGGGAACATCCTGCCGTGCCCGGGCAAAGTTGCTCAAAATTCGTTGCTTCTGGCGCAGCATGCGCTGCCACTTCTGCACAAATGCGGGGCTGCGCACCTGCATTTGCATCGGGCCGAAATACAGCTCCCGTGCGGTGTAGGCCACAGGACCAGCACGCTCGGCAACAATAATTTCGTAGTCAAAGCGGTTTTCCCGCAGCACTTCCTCACAGAGAATCCGATAGCCATTTTCCATCAACCATTGGCGCAACGGCCCTTCGCCGCCGTTGGGTTGCAGGATCAATCGCTCCTCGCCGCTCAGGCGTGACTTGTCGGCTTCAAGAATGTCGCGAATCGTCTCGCCACCCATGCCACAGATGCTGATTGCAGTGATTGCGTCCTGCGCCTCGATTGCACCCAGGCCGTTGGCCAGGCGTACCGAAATCAGTTGCTCCAGCGCATTCTCGCGTACCGTGCATTGGGCAGAGTGAAACGGCGTCAAGGCCACCTCCCCCGCTACCGCTGCTGCGATGACGCCACGGCGCGTCAGTGCCACAGGTAGGTAGGCATGATCCGAGCCGATATCGGCCAAGCGTGCACCCACCGGTACATGTGCCGCCACACGCTCCAGGCGCGCAGACAATGTCTGTTCGTTCAACTGCAACCTCTCTTCACCACAATCGCCCGGCAGCTTTGCCCGGATCGGGGCGCGATTCTGTCGAGCGACGCCGCGCAATTCAAGTTTTTGCGACCAAATCCACGCTTCAGACCTTGCTGCTATGCTCATTTCACCGTTCATTGACGCCAATCAGAACGCAAAATGGCGGTGCCCTGATAATGACTTTCCCGGATTTTTAGGTAGGCCTCGATGACCTCCCAGCTCTTCCCGATTCACGGCCTCGTGAGCTTCACGCTGGCCATTCTTCTGCTGTTCCTGGGTAAGACCCTGGTCCAGCGCAGTACCCTGCTACGTCAGTACTGCATTCCCGAATCCGTCGTCGGCGGCTTCGTTTGCGCGGCGGTGACCAGTATTCTGTATTTCGGCCTCAATGTTCAGGTCGAATTCGATTTGCAGGTTCGCGACACCTTGCTGCTGTATTTCTTCGCCGGCATCGGCTTGAAATCGGACATGCGCCAACTCGTCAAGGGCGGGCGCCCACTGCTCATCCTGCTGTTTCTCGCCAGCGCCTTCATCGTGCTGCAGAACACCCTGGGTATGGGCATGGCCGAAGCGTTCGGCCTCGATCCAAAGGCTGGTTTGATGGTCGGTTCCATCTCCCTCACAGGTGGTGTGGGCACCACCCTGGCCTGGGCACCACTGTTCGTTGAAAAACTGGGGATCAATAACGCCCATGAACTGGGCATCGCCAGTAACACCGTAGGGCTTATCGCCGCGTGCGTGATCGGCGGCCCGATCGCCAACCAATTGATACGCCGCCATCAACTTAAACCTTCCCGGGATGCAGCGCTGGAGGTCGGCATTCTTGAGCACCAAGCCAACAATTCAGTGAACTACTACGACGTGCTCTGGGCATGGATGTGGCTCAACCTGACATTGATGCTCGGCTATGGACTCAACCTGTTGCTGGTCGATGCCGGCATCACCCTGCCGAAGTTCGTCAGTTGCCTGTTCGCGGGCATCATCATCCACCATGTGGTGCTCGCGGTGCTGGGTGAACAGCGACTGAAAAGCTGGAGCGGTGCCAGCCTCGGCCTGGCGTTGATTTCCGACATTTGCCTGGGCATGTTCCTGACCATGGCCTTGATGGGCCTGCAGCTGTGGCAGCTCAGCGGGGCCCTGATGTTCATTATGTGCACCTTGACCTTGCAGGTACTGCTGACGGTTCTCTACACCTACTTCGTGGTGTTCCGTTGCATGGGCCGCGACTACGAGGCCAGCGTTATTGCCTCAGGCTTCGGCGGAATTACCCTCGGCTCCACGGCAACGGCCATCGTCAACATGACAACCGTTACGCAGAAATACGGCGCAGCGCACCAGGCATTTCTGATCGTGCCGCTGGTGTGTGGCTTTTTCATCGACCTGGTCAACGCCGTGATCATTGGTATGTTCAGCGGGATTTAGGTAGACGGCGGGCGTGCCCGCCGAGGCTGGGACGCTCAGAACTTGCTACGAATGGTCACCATCAAGTTGCGAGGATCGCCATAGAAGTTGTTGTAAGCCGAGGTGCCCACTGTCGAGTAGTACTTCTTGTCGAAGAGATTGTTGGCATTGAGCGTGGCTGACCAGTTCTTGTCGATTTGGTAGTCCAGGCTCGCGCTCCAAAGGGTATAACCCGACTGCAAGAACTGGTAGTCAACCGGTGTGCCGTCAAACTTGCCGGTGTCGGGGTTGAACGGCGTCACCTGCCCTTGCTTGGAGGTTGCGCTTTGGCTGGTCGCTCCCAGGCCAACCTTCCAGTCGTGCAGTTGGCCCGGCAGTTGGTACGTACCCCAGACCTTGAGCAGGTGTTTGGGCGTGACACCTTCGAAGGTGCTACGACCTTCGTTGGCATCCTTGGCTTCGAGGCGGTTGAAGGTATAGCCGGCCATCAGGTTCAGGCCTGTGGCAACTTCACCGCTTATCTCGGCATCAAAGCCCTTGCTGATCACCCGACCCGCATTGTAATAGCAGCAGGTTGCTTCGCTACCGATAGGTCCGGTACCCAGCTCGTCGTAGACCGCAGTATCGTCCTGCTCAATGCGATAGAGGGCAAACGAGGTATTGACCCGGCCATCGAACAGTTGCCCCTTAAGGCCAATCTCGTAGTTCTTCGACGTCGCCGGATCGAGCTGGGCACCTTGGGTATCGGTATCACCGGCTTGCGGGGTAAAGGTCTCGGCAAAACTGGTGTAGGCGGTCCACTGCTCGTTCAGGTCATAGGTCAGGCCGGCATAAGGAGTGAAAACACCCCGCTTGTGCTGAGTGGCCGGGCGCGATGGCGGCGTGACGCCGTCGTAGAAGTCCTGCTTGTTTTGATAGGCGTAGTCGGTAAGACGACCACCGAAGATAATCTTCAGGTCTTCGCTCAGTGCCAGGCGAGTCATGCCATAGGCCGAGCGGCGGATCTCGGGCAGGTCCTGCTTCTTGCTCGCCGTGCTACCCAGGTTTTGCGGCGGATTACGCCCCTCAAGGTCCACAGGAAGGCCCTGGATTCGACCGGTACGCTGATTGACAGTGCCTACGGTATGGGTGTAGTCAACCCCGAAAAGCACATCGTGGTGTCGTTCAAAAGCGTCGAAACCACCTTTGACATAGCTGTTGACGGTCTTGCGCACGCTGCCACCTTTGTTCGGGAACTGGTGCCAGGTCGGACCGCTACCGGTGAGTGGATCGACACCACCAAAGAAGTACAGGCCGGCAGAGTCACGATCGATGTCGACATAAGCCAAGTCAGTGGTCAGTGACCAATCGGCGTTGAAGGCATGCTCGAGCTTGGTGTACAGCTGGGTGGTTTTTTCCCGTACCGTGTTCCAGTCGGCGGTATACGCGGTGTGCCGTGGCAGTGCCAGGTCGTCGCCGTTGGTGTAGCGCGGCAGGCCTGCGTAATACGGCACGCCGTCGTTGTCCTGGAAGCTGCCGCCCAAGGTCAGGGTGGTGTCGGGATCCAGGTCGAATTCCAGTGAGCCGTAGGTCAGCGAATTCTGCGTGTCAACGTAGTCCATGAACGACTTGCTATCCTGGTAGGCCATCCCCAGGCGACCGCGGATATCGCCGCTATCGACCAGCGCGCCGGTCACGTCAAGCTCGCTGCGGTAGTTGTCCCAGGAACCGGCCGAAGCGGAGAACGACAGTTGCTTGTCCCGCAAGGCGCGCTTGCGTACCAGGTTGACAGTGCCGCCCGGATCGCCAGTACTGGAGTACAAGCCATCGACGCCGCGCAAGAACTCGACACGATCATATTGAGCCATATCGAGTTGGCTCAACGACCCGTAGCCGGCGATCGAGGTGGTCAAGGGCGCACCGCCGTCGATGGTGGTATTGGAGACCGCGAAACCGCGCGAAAAAAAGTTGCTTTCGTTTCCCATAGCCGCCTGGGATACACCGCCTTTCTGCAAGGAAACACCGGTCATTTTGGACATCACATCGGTCAGGCTATTGAGGTTCTGGTCCTCTATGCGCTGACGAGTAATGACCGAAACCGAATGCGGCACCTCACGCACCGAGGTCGCCACCTTGCTGCCAACAGTCGCGGTGTTGGCGGTATAACTTTGGGCGCCCTCTTCCAATCCCAGGCCGTTGATGGTGGTCGCACCCAACTCCACCGAGCCGTCGCGCGGGCGGTGTTCTGTCAGCAGGTACACACCATTTGCCTGGCGGACCGCTTGCAGCCCACTGCCGGCCAGCAATACTGCGAAACCCTGATCGACATTGTAACTGCCTTGCAGTCCTGGCGAGCGCCGCACCTGGGTGCTGGCCCCATCAAATGACAATGCCACCCTGGAGAAACTGGCAAAGCGGCTCAACGTTTCGGTCAAGGTGCCGGGGGCGATATTGTAGACCCGGGCCTGGCTGCTGCTCACCTGCTCGGCAATCGAGATACTGGGCCAGGCGATCACTGTACCGAGTGAAAGATAGATCGCCAGGGCTGATGCCGTTTGTGCCCGCTGCTTGCTGCTCATGTTCCCTTCCCAAAACATTCAGTTGATCAGATGGAAGGAAGAGCCGAACGGGGCTACGAAAAAGTGCAACATCAAACAAAAAAATCAGCGCCGCGCTGTGACCGTTACCCAGTATCGGCTACGGCGATGCACGTTGAGCGCAAAGGCGCTTTGCAGTGCCGCCAGCGCCAGGTCTGTGTCGGTAATCGGGAACGCGCCGGAGATCTTCATCGCCGCCACCTGCGGATCGCAGAACAGCAAACCGGGACGATAGCGGGACAACTGGGCAAGCAGTTCGCCCAGAGGCTGGTCGATGGCGATCAGACTGCCGTCCTGCCAAGCGCCAACCGCAGCATCGTTGGCACGCACGGCACCGATACCCGACGCTCCAAATGCCACCCGTTGACCGGCCTCCAGGCGCAGGTGCTGAGTAGCGCCATACGACAGTTGCACAGCCTTCTCCAGAACGGCCACTTCGCTGCCCTGGTCATCGACACTGACGATGAAGCGGGTGCCCAGGGCGCGTATCCGGCCATAGCGGGTATCGACCAGAAAAGGCCGGGCGCCTGGGTCGGCGGCGGTGGTGATCGACACCTGGCCACGACGTAGCACCAGCAGTCGCTGTTGAACATCGAACTGCACCTCCAGAGCGCTGTCGGTGTCGAGCATAACCCGGCTGCCGTCCGCCAATGTCAGGGTGCGCAGCTCGCCCACGCCAGTGCGCTGGTCAGCGGTCAGCTCTCGGCGCATATCGCTACGCCAGCCCAGCGACGCAATTGTGCCGCCGCCCAGCAGCATCGCCAAGCCATAGAGCACCTGTCGGCGAGTGCGCCCGGCGCTCAATAGCGTTGAAGAGACCAGTGATCGAGGCAGACACTCCAGGGGATTGGTGACCGCCTGCATGCGTTGCCACGCCTGTTGATGCAAGGGGCTGCTGTCATGCCAGCATTGCCAACTTGCACGGTCATCGGCGGTGGCCATGCCCGAGGACAACTGCGCATACCAGCGGGCTGCGTCACGTATGGCCTCACGCTGGGCAGGTGAAGGCGACAAGCTCATTCACTGGGCTCCCACTGCAGCAGGCAGATGTGCTCCATGGCTTTGGCCATGTGGCTATTGACCGTCCGCAGGGAAATACCGAGTTGCTCAGCAATTTGAGCGTACGTCATGCCGTCGAGTTGCGACAGGATGAAGACCTCGCGCACCCGCGCGCCAAGCCCTGCGAGCATTCGATCCAGCTCCATCAATGTTTCAAACAGTACCGTTTGCGCCTCGGCGCTCGGGACTAGAGCGGCGGGTAGGTTTGCCAGGGTTTCGAAGTATGCCTGTTCCAACGAGCGGCGGCGAAACAGGTCAATCATCAGGCCCTTGGCTATTGTCGTCAGGTAAACCCGAGGCTCGCGAATTTCCAGTGCACTGTTTGCCTTGATGACTTTGACGAAGGTGTCCTGTACCAGGTCGGCTGCATCGCTATAGTCGCCCATGCGTTTGCGTAACCAGCCGCGGAGCCACGGGCTGTGTTCAACGTAAAGTTCAGCTACAGCGGCGGACAGAGGAGCGGACTCAGCCGACATGACGGGAATCTCAAATGGGAATTGATCGCATTATTATTTGTTTTGGGGTTGATTGGCAATGTGTAAGGACAGCTTCGGACCGTTCCCCGCTCGTCATTCGCTACTCACCTCCCGTACAAACGGGTAATCAGTACCGAGCTTTCAGGTGGACTGACGAGGCGCCATTTCGCAGCCCTCGCTCAACACTTAAAACAACTCATCCAACTGCTCGAAAAACACCCGCTTGGCCACTTGGTCCGGCTCGCCAATTCCCAGAAGCAGACTGTTTGCTGCTTTATCCGAAACATCTTCGCGCAGGTTTCGATGGGCAAAGGCGATGTCCAGCCAGCGATCGGCGATACCACCGCGCCCCAAGTCAATGAAATGCAACTGGTCGTGGGCGTCGACGAAAACGTTGGTGTCGCAGAGGTCGCCATGACTGAACGCCTTTTCTTCAAGCGGTCGCGTAGCGTACAGGTGGGCCAGAAACCTGTTGGGGCTGGTAAGATTCGGCCATTGCTGCAGATCGACATCGTCCGCACACAAATCGTGGGCGACGAGGTATTCCAGTTCATTCAGGCGCAGCGAAACACTCGAGTCGAATGGGCAATCGCTGATCTCCACAGCCTGCAACTGCCGAAGTGCTTCGCGAAACAACGCCAGTATTGTGTCCTGATCGTCGCTACGGGTTTGTATCGGTTCGCCAGGTACGCAACGCGTGATCATGAACTGCCCGGCATCGCTTTGAGCAACCACGGCGACCTCGGGAACATTCAGCCGGCCATCCAGCCATTGCAGCACCTGCGCTTCACGTACAACGCTGTAGGTCGTGGACGAATAGATCGAATTGCAGGCCTTGAGGAAAAAACGCTCATTGCCTCGAGTGAAGCTGAAGACGTTGCAGGGCGACTCGCCCACCTCGTCGGCAATAAGTTGATTGCCGCCAATAAATCGGGCAATGGCGTTGGGTAATTGGTAAGGGGTGTGCAATGAAATGTACTCGCAACGGTGGATGCAAGGCGCCCACCTGAAGTGAAACGCCTGTTGTGCAATCAGCTTTCGCAGAACCTGATCCGATTGCCGAATGGGTCGTACACCTCCAACAGTTTGCCCCAGCCCTGTTCAACGATGTCTGGACGCCCGTAGCCATAGCGCTTGGTAAGCAGCTCGTCACGAAGCAACTCGATGTTTTGCATCGGTACAAAGATTGTCGTTCCAGGGCTGGCATCGCCATGGTGCTCGGACAGGTGCAACTGCAACCCGTCGCGGTTGAGCCCAAGGTACAGCGGCAGATCCGCTTCGAATCGATGCTCGAATTCGACGCTGAAACCTAGGAAATCGAGGTAGAACTCGCGGGCCTTGGTTTCGTCGAACATCCGCAAGATCGGGATGGCCTTGTCAAAGGTAATGACCGGTTGCGGTGCCTCGGCCGGCAACAGCGCCGCAGCGGTGTTCCAGTCCTTGTAACCCAGTTGCCGAGCGACCAGCTCAAGCGCGTTAGCGTGAGACACTTCATGATCGCTCGCTTGCAAAGCGCTTCGCAGGCTCTTGGCCATGCGCTTGGCTTTCTCGATTGACAGCATAAATCCTCCTGGCGTCGAAGCATGTTGGTGCTCGCATTGCCAAACCTCGACGTTCAAGAGTGACTCGAGAGGGTTTGGAGCAGAGATGCTTTCACCTTTCCAATGAGGAGCGAGCGGCAGGCAGCATCGGCCTGCCGCGATAGTACACAGTCGCCGTTATGCGCGAAAGCGCCGCCAGCAGCCCTCTTCTGCACACAAGGCCTACGAAAATCGTGCCACAACTCGTATAGTCCCCACTTGCTGGAAGCCGGTCCGCAGTTGCCTTGAGATCCTTGCACGTTGTCCAAGGCCAAGCGGATGTAGTCAATCAACAGGAGTTGGCAAGGATGGATTTTTCGCATCAGCGGGTTTTAGAGGGTGCAATGTTTGAAGCGGTTCGCGCTCGCTCGCCCCTCTTGGGAAAACAGATCATCAATACAGGTTCGTTCAGCGTGCTGTTCGAGGGCGAAACAGCGGCATCGGTGCATCGTTTGTCTTCCGACAACGCCACCCATGATTTCGCCGCAAAAGCGCGCCAGCTTGGCCTGCCTGGCGTGGTCGGAGTGCTTGCAGACTACGGCGCCGTCGCCCTGTACGACGAGAGTGACTACGGCGCCGAGTACCTGTGGCTGGCCCATCTCGAACGTCTGGAGAGCCTGCAGGACTACCCTGCCCAGCGCGCCGCGGTCGCGCACCTGCTGGTGCATCTGACCGATTGTGACGACGGCGACCTGTTAGGTACGCAGGCCGACAAATGCAACTTGTTGACGAAGCTGAACGACGCCCCTGTCGAGCCGTACACGCAACAGGCTGTCGAAGCCATGAAGCGCCTGCTGCCGGAGTACATCAGGAACACCGACGTTGCCATCGACCTTGAAATCAGTAATTTCATGGTCCGCGCCTCCACTGGCGACGTGGTGCTGAGCGACCCACTCAGCGGGCTTGCCGATGTCTCTCAAGCGCACCATCAACGCTTGTTGGATGAAGTCATTGTGATTGCCGATACGTTGGGTTGAATCTGTTGCTGTCTATAAAGATGCACTCACGGGGGCGTACATTGCACGTTAGCGCGCAAACTCCTAGTCACGCGAAAACGTTATAACGCTGTAGGCAAACTCGTGCGGTTGCCGCACAACGCCTGTATCAGGGTTGTTCATCCTGACCCGATCGTCGTCGTGTACAACCAGAACATGGCTGTTATCGAGCACCTCAACCCCTTCAGGCTTATTGGTGAATTGGAGCGGTGAGCCATCCTTGAGCCTCACCGCTTGTGGTCTACCCGGCTTATCGCCCTCCAGCGGCAGAACCCACAGAAACCCACCCAGTGTATTACCGCGTTCAAAGCTCGTTGCAGCATAGAATCGGTCCTGGTTGTAGCGATCGAATTCAATAGCGGAAATCCCTAACTCGGGATGAGAGCCGGCAGGCAAATCAAGAGCCTGCATCAGTTGGTCGGCAGGGAGATTCCAGACAACCTCAAAACTATCTCCCAACACGAAGCCGCTGTCGGTGATGGCGAACGGTACAGAAAGCAGCAGGAATGAGAAACCTGCTGCTTTTTTGCTAGGTCCATGCTTACGAATTCCTACCAGCAGACGGTCGCCGGGAGCGGTCGTCAACGCTTCGATCTGGTAATAGGGAGTACCGATGGCGTGGCTGATGTGTTCTCGCAAACTGCGTGAGCTTGTGACATTGCCACGCGTGGAAGGAGAAATGACCTGCGCCTTTTCTGGTGCATCGACGGGCCAGTAAAGCAGCGTACTGAGCGCATCTGCTGCAGCCTGCTGCTCGCTGCCCTCCTTGTTGAACGCAGTGCTCGCGATGACGAACTTGCCATCCAACGTCGTGGTCAGCGCCTCATATTTGTCTGCTCTGCGCAGCACGTCTACTGCCAGGTAGCTGGGAGTGCCAATGATCTGGTTGTTCTTGAGCGCCATTGTGAATACAGCTGAATCAGCTGGGTTGGGCAAAGGCTTGTCATTGGCGAGCAACAAGGCTTCGCCGATACGAGCGACGCCCGAGACTTCACAATTGACCTTTTGACCTGCCGCGTAACAGGGCGCGAAATGGTGCTGTATAGAGTCTACAGTCGCCGCACCAGGCGCGGCATAGGCGCTGACGTGGTAAAAAATCAGTCCACTAAGTGCGAACGACCTGATTGGCCTACTCATGGCTTTCCTCCGTGAATGCGCCATTGCGGTATAGGTTTGAAGGTACGCAGAAGTGAGCAATGAAGTAACTGGCATTTCTGACAGGTAGTGTTTGCCGTCGGCGCAAATGGGCTGCACAGAAACGAAAAAAGACGCCGAAGCGTCTTTTTTCGATGATCTACAGAATTAATGAAATTCCCAGATCTATATTTGGAGCGGGAAACGAGACTCGAACTCGCGACCCCGACCTTGGCAAGGTCGTGCTCTACCAACTGAGCTATTCCCGCATTTGGTGACGGCCATTCTATAGATTCACGGAACGCCGTCAAGCCCTTGATTCAAAAAAGCTTTATTTTTGTTCCGAACCTTCGCGCAGGTGCGGCCAGGCGGCGCGCAGGTAGTGCACCATAGACCACAAGGTCAGGCCTGCGGAAATCATCAGCAAGACGTAGCCCAAAATCACCCAGAAGGTCATCACCGGCGGATTGGCCAACAGAATCACCAGCGCGAGCATTTGTGCGGCGGTTTTCCACTTGCCCAGGTTCGACACCGCGACATGTGCCCGTGCGCCCAACTCGGCCATCCATTCGCGCAGGGCCGATACCACGATCTCACGACCGATGATCACCGCTGCTGGCAATGTCAGCCAGAAGTTTGCATGGACCTGCACCAACAGCACCAAGGCCACAGCGACCATCAACTTGTCCGCCACGGGGTCGAGGAAGGCTCCGAAGGGTGTGCTCTGCTGCAGTCGGCGGGCCAGGTAGCCGTCAAGCCAGTCGGTGGCCGCTGCAACAGCAAAGACACTGCTCGCTGCGATATAGCTCCAATGGTACGGAACATAAAACAGCAAAATGAAGATCGGAATGAGCAGGACGCGAAGAACTGTAAGTAGATTTGGGATATTCATCGGCACAACTGGCTGCAAAGTGAGGGGGCATTCTACTCGCTATGCAGGGTCGCATAAATCGACTCGGCAAGCTTTTTACTGATTCCCGGTGCTTTGGCGATTTCTTCGATGCTGGCACGGGTCAATTCCTGCAGGCCACCGAAGTGTTTAAGCAGGTCACGACGGCGTTTTGGTCCTACCCCAGCTACATCTTCAAGGCTGGAGGTACGTCGGGCCTTACCGCGTCGGGCACGGTGGCCGGTAATGGCAAAGCGGTGCGCTTCGTCACGAATCTGCTGAATCAAGTGCAACGCTGGCGAGTCGCCCTTGAGGGTGAACTCGTGGGCCGCATCGTTGAGGTACAAGGTTTCAAAGCCCGCCTTGCGGGTTACGCCTTTGGCCACGCCGAGCAGAATCAGGTCTGGCACCGCCAATTCCTGCAGCACATCGCGGGCCATGTTCAACTGGCCCTTACCGCCGTCGACCAACAGCACGTCTGGTAACTTGCCCTCTCCGTCCTTGATGCGCCCGAAGCGGCGAGTCAGGGCCTGATGCATGGCCGCATAATCATCGCCCGGGGTGACGCCTTCGATGTTGAAGCGTCGGTAGTCCGATTTCAGCGGCCCCTCCGGCCCAAACACCACGCAGGATGCTACGGTGGCCTCGCCACTGGAGTGACTGATGTCGTAGCACTCAAGGCGTTGAGGCACCTCATCGAGGGCCAGCACCTGAGCCAAGGCTTCAAAGCGTGACGCCATGTGCTGACGGTTCGCCAGGCGGGCGCCGAGGGCCTGTTCGGCGTTGGTCACCGCCAACTGCTGCCAGCGCGCACGGGTACCGCGCACCCGATGGCTGATGGTCAGTTCGCGCCCGCGCAAGGTTTCGATGGCCGCGGTGAACGCAGCGAAATCTTCATGCACCACGTTAACGATCAATTCGCCCGGCAGGTCGCGCTCGGCGTTACCTATATAGTACTGCGAGAGAAACGCGGCCATCACCTCGGCCACATCCTCTTCGATCCCAACCTGCGGAAAGAAATTCTTGCTTCCCAAAACACGCCCACCGCGCACACTGATCAAGTGCACACAGGCGCCACCAGGGTTGGTAAACGCCGCGACGACATCCACATCGCCACTGCCGCCCTCCATACTCTGCTGGTCCTGGACCCTGCGCAGCAGCCCGATCTGATCGCGCAGCTCGGCGGCCTTTTCAAATTCCAAGGCCATCGCCGCCTGTTCCATCTCAGCATTGAGTTCATTGGTCAATTGGTGACTGCGCCCCTCGAGGAACATCACCGAGTGGCGTACATCGATGGCATATTCCTCGGGCTCGACCAAGCCGACACAGGGGGCCTTGCAGCGCTTGATCTGGTACTGCAGGCATGGGCGGGTGCGGTTGCTGTAGTAGCTGTCTTCACATTGGCGAACAAAGAAGGTCTTTTGCAACAAGCTCAAGCTTTCGCGAATTGCCCCGGCACTTGGATAGGGGCCGAAGTACTTGCCCTTCTGCTTCTTGGCTCCGCGGTGAATGCCGAGGCGCGGAAACGGACCATCGGAGAGAAACACATAGGGATATGACTTGTCGTCGCGCAACAGAATGTTATACGGCGGCCGCCACTGCTTGATCAGCGTCTGCTCGAGCAGCAGCGCTTCGGTCTCGTTGGCGGTAATGGTGGTTTCGACCTGAGCAATACGCGCCACCAGCGCAGCCGTCTTCGGCGCCAGGCCAGTTTTGCGAAAATAACTGGCCAGGCGCTTCTTGAGGTTTTTTGCCTTACCGACATACAGCAGCCGGGCTTCACCGTCGAACATCCGGTAAACGCCTGGGCGACCACTGCAGGTCGCCAGAAAGGCACTTGCATCAAACACAGGAATCATGAGTTCAGAGATTGGCGTCAACCATGCCATGGCGGACCGCCAACAGCGTCAACTCGACGTCGCTGGTGACCGAGAGTTTTTCGAAAATTCGATACCGGTAAGTATTCACCGTTTTCGGGGACAGGCACAGCTTATCGGAGATGATCTGTACTTTCTGGCAACCGACGATCATCAGGGCGATCTGGATTTCTCGCTCTGACAGCGTATCGAATGGCGAGCCTTGCGGCTGGAACGGTTTCAGTGCCAGTTGCTGAGCAATTTGCGGGCTGATATAGCGCTGACCTGCAAAGACCAGGCGAATGGCCTGCACCATTTCGTCGAGCCCTGCCCCTTTGGTCAGGTAACCAGCTGCGCCGGCCTGTAGCAACCGAGTCGGAAACGGGTCTTCTTCACAGACAGTCACCGCCACCACTTTTACATCGGGGTGGCTGCGCAGCAATTTGCGCGTCGCCTCAAGGCCTCCGATGCCGGGCATTTTCACGTCCATGAGGACGACGTCAGGCTTGAGCTCACGTGCCACCTTCAAGGATGCCTCGCCAGAGTCAGCCTCGCCCACTACCTGCAAACCATCGATATCGGCCAGCATACGGGTGATGCCTGTACGTACCAGATCGTGATCATCGACCACCAGGACCCTAATCAAGCAGACACCTCACACTGCGGCGGCAATTGGATGCCGCCACCTTAGCAAAAACCAAGTGCCAGAGCTAACGGAACAGGTCATCAAATCGACACCCGTTTGTCCTTTGCCGCCACGCGGTCAAAGACTACCGGGTCCGCCTCGCAAACCAGCGCACATGTGCGTGGCAGAGCGCTGGCGAGACTACCGAGCAAATGCTGGACCGCGGCCTGGTCGGCCGTGGGCAGGGCGCGAAATGCACCGAGCAAACTGACCTCTTCGGAGCTAAGGGTGCCCTGGGCTACCGGCGTACGTGTACCGCTCAGTACATACAGGGCATCGACGCCCCTGGCGGCCACGGCGGCCATATAGTCGGCCTTGGGTGTACGTTCACCACTCTCATATTTGCCTTGGGCGTTGGGTTCGACACCGCCAATGTCACCGAAAACGCGCTGGGTAAGGCCCAGACGCTCCCTTTCTTCCCGTAGACGGGGTCCGATTCCGTTCATTGCAGTTCTATGTCCTTGGTCCATCGTCCATGCCTGCTATCCACGCATTCCTGCCAGATAGGCCACTCAAGCGCCACTATGCACGGGAGGACAAGCGCTGCACAAGCCGAGCAACATACTCGAGAGTAGTGGTTTAACAATGACCTTCTCTATTGAGTTGCTTCGACTTGACTACCGGCCGATGAACTTTCCACGCATAAGCGATGGCACTTTGCCCATCTCGATAATTACCCAACTACTATTTATCTCAGGCAACTAAGTACACAACATCAAGATCAGAAAACCAACTGACAAACCCGTCAAAAGGCCCGCCACAAAACCGTCAAAATCTGGCCAAAACCCCAAAAAACTCATTTCTTGACGCCATTTAGTCGACGACTGACAAGAAAATATTTTTTGACGCACAACTAATTGACAACTTTAAGTCATTGATTTTAAACAGTTTTTAATTTGCAATGAATTAATATTAGTTTGAATTCAATATCAAACAACAGATTGCTTGCCTAACTAAAAAAACTCCCCTTAGGATATAAACAAGAGAACGAACACACGGCCTTCGCCTGTCCAGCGCGCGATACGATATCGCGCGCTCGCCGCATCGATTTCACCGATAAACTGAGTAACCGGGACAGCCAGGCTGTGCTCGCAAGAGGGAACTATGAATATCAGTATTTTTGGATTGGGTTATGTAGGTGCAGTCTGTGCGGGATGCCTGTCCTCCCGGGGTCATCAGGTGCTAGGGGTCGACATTTCCCAGGACAAGATCGACATGATCAACCAGGGCAAGTCTCCTATTGTCGAGCCTGGGCTTGAGCAACTGTTGCTCGATGGCGTCAACCGTGGTCGTCTGCGTGGCACCACCGATGTTCAAGCTGCGGTACTGGCTACGGAAATGTCGCTGTTGTGCGTCGGCACCCCGAGCAAGAAAAACGGTGACCTGGATCTGGTCTACATGGAGGCGGTGTGCCGCGAAATTGGCATGGCGCTGCGTGACAAAGCCAGTCGCCACACCGTAGTGGTGCGCAGTACTGTCCTGCCAGGCACCGCCAAGAACGTGGTCATCCCGCTGCTTGAAGCCGCTTCGGGCAAACGTGCCGGGATTGACTTCGGGGTTGCGGTGAACCCTGAGTTCCTGCGTGAAAGCACCGCTATCCAAGACTACGACTTCCCGGCAATGACCGTGATCGGGGAACTGGACGCTCAGTCTGGCGACCTTCTCGAATCGTTGTACAAGGGCCTTGATGCGCCGGTGATTCGCAAGTCGATCGAAGTCGCCGAAATGATCAAGTACACCTGCAACGTCTGGCATGCGACCAAGGTCAGCTTTGCCAACGAAATCGGCAACATCGCCAAGGCCTCCGGCGTCGATGGCCGTGAAGTCATGGACGTGGTTTGCCAGGACTACAAACTCAACTTGTCGCGTTACTACCTGCGTCCAGGTTTTGCCTTTGGCGGCTCTTGCTTGCCCAAAGATGTACGCGCCCTCACCTACCGCGCCGGACAACTGGACGTCGAGCACCCTCTACTGGCCTCGATCATGGACAGCAACCGCAATCAGGTGCGCAACGCTTTCGACCTGATTGCCCGCCAGGACAAACGTCGTATCGGTCTTCTCGGCTTGAGTTTCAAGTCCGGCACTGACGACCTGCGCGAAAGCCCATTGGTGGAACTGGCAGAAATGCTCATCGGCAAAGGCTACGAGCTGACCATTTACGATGCCAACGTCGAATACGCCCGTGTCTTCGGTGCCAATCGCGACTACATCGAATCGAAGATCCCCCATGTGTCGTCGCTGCTGTGCAATGACCTCAGCACAGTGATCAACGGCGCCGACGTGATTGTGCTCGGTAACAACGACGATAGCTTCGCCCAGGCACTGGATGTTGCAAGTGACAAACAGGTCATCGACCTGGTCGGCTTCATGCCCCATGGCAGCAACGACAGCCAACAGGGTATCTGCTGGTAACGCCCAAGCTACGTAGAGAGCAACGGGCAAGCAATCCAGGTTTGCGCCTGACTGAACCGAACACCTGCCGTTTTCTGCCTGCCGCCTCGCGGTCGGGCCTGGTAAGTGCGCATTTCAGTCAGGCCCATGTGCCTGTAGAACGGAGCAACGGTTAGATGGAACGACAGCAACAACCGCCTTCAGGCGCACGCCGGGGAGCCGCAAGCTTTTGCGCCTGGGCCTGCCTGTTCGGCCTGATCGCCCTGGCCTCGGAAATGATCGCTCCGGCGTATCTGGACCCAAGCCACCACAGCTTCATCTTCATCATCGGCACCTTGGGAATGTGGCGCTATGGCAATGCCATCGTGCACTACCTGCGTGGCATGTACTTCCTGCACTGGAAGTTTCCACGCATCCGCAAGGCTGTGGAGCGCATGGGTGACGCCGCGCTGCCGGCACATATGTTCATGGTGGTGACCAGCTTTCGCATTCCAACCCATACCACCTTCAAGGTCTACCAGTCGGTTTTCCAGGAAATACAACGGCTCAATGTGCCCTGCACGGTGATCGCTTCGATTGTCGAAAAAGGTGACGAGCAGTTCATCAAGGAAATCATGCGCAACGAGGTCAAGGGCCGCGACGATATCAAGCTGGTTATCGTCCGCGCCCGTGGCACCGGCAAGCGTGATGGCCTGGCCCATGCGTTTCGTGCTTTGTCGCGGCAGATGCCACTGGAAGACTCGGTTGTCGGTGTGGTCGATGGCGACACCATGATGCTGCCCGGCTGCGTGGAACGTGCGGTGAAACTGTTCGCCTACTTGCCCAAGGTCGGCGGCCTGACCACCAACGAGTTCTGCGAAGTCGAAGGCAGCAACCTGATGCGCCAGTGGCACTCGATGCGTTTCGTCCAGCGCCATATCAATATGTGCTCCATGGCCCTGTCGCACCGCGTACTGACCCTGACCGGACGCTTGTCGTTCTTTCGCGCCAGCGTCATGACCGATCCTGCCTTCATCCGCGACGTCGAAGCCGATTTTCTCGAACACTGGCGCCTGGGTCGCTTCCAGTTTCTCACCGGTGACGACAAGTCATCGTGGCTGAGCCTGATGCGCGCCGGCTGGGACACCTTCTACGTGCCCGACAGCAATACCCTGACCGTCGAGCATCCACCAGACAACAGTTTCTGGCGGGCCACGCGACTGCTGATGTTCCGCTGGTACGGCAACTCGTTGCGACAGAACTTTCGCGCCACCGCCCTGCTCGGTCGTGCGCGCCTGGGCCTGTTCACCTTGTATGTACTGCTCGATCAACGGGTATCGATGTGGACCTGCCTGATGGGCCTTACCGCCTCGGTAGTGGCTGGCGTCGTGTTTGGCATCCAGTACCTGCTGGTGTACCTGTTCTGGGTGTTGTTGTCGCGCAGCATTGTCACTGTGCTGTTCCTGTTTGCCGGCCACCCGGTCAGCCCGATGTACCCCTTTGTTCTTTATTACAACCAGATCGTCGGCTCGGTGATGAAGATCTATGCGCTGTTCCACATGGACCAGCAGCGCTGGACCCGACAGAAAACCACTTTAAGCAACGGCAGCGTCGACTTCGATGCAGCCCTGAACCGCTGGTCCTCGAAAGCGATGTTGTTCTCCTCCATCGCGATTTTCTTCGGGGTTATCTCGGTTCTTCTCGAACTCACGCAACGTTAAGGAAAGGCGCCTGCCATGAGTAGCTCAAGTACACCTACAGTTCCCGCTAAAGCTGCAGCCAATGTCGTTCACGAAGCTATCGACGAACGCCAGCACGTGCGCACCCGGATCAATGCCCACATCACCCTTACAGCGGCCGGCCAGCCCACCATCGAAACCAACGTGCAGGACATCTCCCTGGGCGGCATTGGCCTGCGTCACGACAAGCCGCTGACCATCGGCAGCCTGTACAACGCCTCGATTCGCCTGCGCCTGAATCAGTTGAACCTGAGCCTGGACAGTAAAGTGCGCATCGTTTCCCAGCGCGGTGAGGAAGTAGGTGCGCAGTTCGTCGACCTGGATGCGCAAAAGCGCGACATCTTGCGCTACATCATCAGTGCCTACCTATCGGGCGAAATTGCCGACATCAACGGTCTATTCAACGTGATGCAGCGAGAAAACTACATCAAGGAACGCAAGCAACAGCACGCCAGTGCGCGCAACGGCAGCGATCGCCTCAAGGCCGTGGCCGGTACCCTGCTCTATGCCGCTGCCGGCCTCGCCGCAGCGGGCTTCGTGGCCTACAAGAGCTACATGCTGTTCTTCCGCATTCCTGCCGTACAGGCGCAGGTTTCAGCCAACGCGCAAGTCATCAGCATGCCCGACAACGGCTACGTCAAGTTCCTCCTCAAGCCCGGCCAGGCGGATGTGAAGGCCGGTCAACCCTTGGCCAATATCTCTACCCAGTTGGCTACCAGCTTCACCAGCCCTGCGGACATGAAAGCCGTGGCGGATCTGTCGCCAGGCGATCTGCAGACCCTGCTTGGGCGCGCAACTATCGAAACGGTGATCAACAGCCCGTGCGATTGCGAAGTCTACTTCCCCACCAAGCCTCTCGATGGTTATGGCTACAAGCAGGCGCCGCTGATGCACTTGCTACCGCGCAATGAAGGCCTGTTCGTCACCGCCAACGTGCCCTTCGACAAGCTGGCCGATATCTCCCGAGTGAAGTCGGTGGATATGAAGGTGTTTGGTCTGGATGAAAACTTCACCGGCAAGGTAGTGGATTCCCGTGTCGACGAGGTCAACAAAAACCTGGCGCTGACCATCGCCCCGGACTCCCCATTGCCGCGCGAGGCTTATCAGAAGCCGGTGGCTGTTGATCTGTTCCTGAGCCTGCCGTTCACGGCATCGCGCTGAGCAAAAAGGAAGAATTGGCGATGAACGCGATGATGCCCTCCCGCCTGTTGCTGGCCAGCCTGTGCGTGGCTTGTGCCGGCGCCGTCTCGGCCGGACAGAGTCTGGATCAGATCCGCTACGCGCTGTACAAGGACCCGAGTGCTAATGTCAGCGGCGATCTGCGCCTGCTGTCGGAGCGTGGCGACCTGGCGTCCAAGCTGTTGTTGGGCGATGTCCTGGCCAGCACCAATGGTGCCAACCGCATGGAAATCATCGGCCTGTACAAGGAGGCATTCGCGGACGGCCACGGTCAGATTCCGGCGCTGACTTCCCTGGCACGCCTGCTCGACCGCACCCCCAGCCTGCAACAGGAACAACGCGACTGGATGGCCCAGGCCCTGACGCGCTACCCGGCTACCCTGGACCCGCGCAACGCCAGTACCACCCTTGAGGTGTTCCTGGTCTACCCGCAATTGGTTTCCACCGGCGATGCCGAGCAACTGCTGGCGCTGTACCAGCAGTCGTGCCTGCTCAACTGCCGCCCGGAGCTTTTCCGTGCCGTGCTGGCTGAACGCCAAGGCGATCGTCAGGGCGCAGAGCATTGGTACCAGCAGGCGGCGCGTGTGGACGTGCGCGCAATCGATCGTTATTACCGCTTCCTGGGTGACGATCAGGACCGCGCGTTTCCGGTCTTCGCCCGTAGCCTTGAGCCCCAGCGCTCTACCCTTGCAGTTGAGATTGTGCAGCGCATTGGCTCACTGCTCGAAAGCATCAGCAGTGTGCAGCGCGCTGATTTCGAAGCAGACCGCTACGCGCGCCAAAGCGCTGCCATGGGCCCTGCCGGTACGCAACCCGATGCGGCGCAACTGGCGGCGGAAAAGGCTCAACGCGATGTCCTCGATGCGGCCCTGGCCGAAGCCCACCGCTGGCGTGACAACGCCGCCGACCGTGGCTTCGTACCGGCCATGGTGTCCAGAGCCAACTTCATGATTTCCACGCCCACCGAGCACAACGCCGAGGAAACCCAGGCCCTGATCGACCAGGTGCAGGCCCGCGAACCCACCCGCGCCAAGGTCCTGCAGGCGTCTTTCTACATGGTCAACAACTGGCTGACACTCGACCCGCAGAAGGCCCGGGCGCTGATCGATGAACTGATCGCCAGCCATTACCCCGACGCTCAACTGCTGCTGGCCGAGTACTACAGCAAAGGTGTGGAAGATCAACCGGATCAAGAAAAAGCCCTGCAAATTTTCCAGGCCCAGGCCGACGCCGGTTCCACCACCGCCTGGTACCGCATGGCGACCCTGCATGCTTACGGCCGCGCCATCTGTCATGACCCGGTCAAAGCCTACGCCTACGCCCAGGTGGCGATGGAACTCGGTGAAAACGGTGCGCGCAGCTTGATCAAGCGCCTGGAAAAAACTCTCAAAAAGGATGACATCGACCGCGCCCTGGCGGCGCGCGCCGATCTGTTGAAGGAGACAACCCTGTGAAAGCGCATCACTCATTGTTCGGTGCCCTGCTGGCCCTGACCCCGCTATACCCGGCCATGGCCGCAGAAGAAATCACCGGCCCTGAAGCTGATAGCACCGAACCTGTGCGAGTGATGCCCAGCGATGGCAGCACGCCTGTCATCACCTCGGAGTTTTTCAACAAGCTTACGGTACAAACCGGCTACGGTCCGGAAGACTCACAGGTCGACCGCGACCGCGAGATGTTCTACAGCCTGCGCTATGAGCCTTCGTTCGCCTGGTATTCGCCGGAAAAACGCTGGGCCAAGTGGATGGTCTATGGCCGCATGTGGTTGAACTATGACTCCAGCCAGTCGGGCAACCTGCAGAACGAATCAACCAACAACAATAATGTCCGTGAACAACCGCAAGGCTGGTATGCCGAGCTGCGCGAGCTGTATGTGAAGCGCAACCTGATCGGCGACGATCCGCGCTACTCGATGTCATTCGGCCGTCAGCGTTTCTTCGATGACTACGGCCTGTGGTGGGACGACAGCCTTGAGTCTGTGCGTTTCAACTACAAGGACACCTTTTCCGACGCCTTCCTCGCCGTGGGCCAGAAATTCCATAACTACAACACCGACGTCAACAGCCTTCCGGCCAGCGAAGAACGCACGCTCTATGTGATGGGCGAATACGCCTACCGCTGGAGCGAGAACAACCGAGCCGGCGTGCGCATGATGTACGAGAACGACCGCAGCGACCATGATGTCGACGACCGCTACGACTTCAAGGGCATGCGCTACGGACTGTTCTTCAAGGGCGACAATCTGCCGTCGGCGGTCATCAGCGACTACCACGTGGAACTTGCCGCGCTCGATGGCAAGATGGACAACACCAATGGCACTGGTGTGACCAGCACTGGCCACAGCAGCAAGGGTTGGGTCGCTTTGGGTGAAGTCGGCAAGCGCTTCGATACCCTGCCGTGGACCCCGCGCGTGGCCCTGCGCGGTGGCTTCACCGACAAGCCCAGCGACGACAATGACGGTTTCCGCCTCAACACCATCCAGTCCGACCGCATCACGCGCCAAGGCTCGTACAGCACGCGCCTGACCAGCTCCTTCGTGAGCATTGATCTGCAGAACCTGAGCTACTACGGCATCGCCCTGGAAACCCAACCCACCCCGCGCAGCGCCTTGGACCTGCGTCTTACCCAACTGAACATGCGCGACGATGATGGCGTGGTGCCGATCCGCATGGCCAGCGATAGCCGCAGCAAGCGCCAGAGGCAACTCGACAATGGCCAATACGGCAAGGGCGACAACGTCGGGCAAATGCTCGACCTCAACTACTACTGGAAGATGTTTCCGGTGGCACTCGACGGCAAGCACCTGGACGTCAACGCGCTGGTCAGCGCCAGTTACCTCAATGCCGGTAGCGCATTGAAGACCGGCGACGACTACCAGTTGAGCCTCGGCGTCGTAGTCAGCTACTAAGGACGGACCCTTCGATGATCTTCGCCTCCAACGTCTTTCTATTCCTGTACCTGCCCTTGTTCCTGGCGGTGTACTTCCTGTCGCGCCCGCAGTGGCGCTCGACCGTCATTGTCGCTGCCAGCTACATCTTTTATGCCTGGTGGCGACCTGACTTTTTGCTGCTGTTCGTTGCCATCACCTACTGGAACTACTGGTTCGGCCTGCGTATCAAGGCGCGCCTGGACGCAGGTGACAAACGCTGGGCATTACGCCTGCTGTGGATCGGCATCATCGGCAACCTGTCGACCCTGGGTTACTTCAAGTACGCCAACTTCGGCGCTGAAGTACTTGCCGCCCTGCTCGCGCCACTGGGCATCAACACCTGGACCCTGGAAACGATCTTCCTGCCGTTGGGCATTTCCTTCTATGTGTTCCACGCCCTGAGCTACATCGTCGACATCTACCGCAAAGATGCCACGCCAACGAACAACTTCATCGACTTCGCCGCCTTCGTGGCGTTGTTCCCGCACCTGGTTGCCGGCCCGATCCTGCGTTACAGCCAATTGGCTCCGCAGCTGCGCCAACGTACTCACTCTCTGGAGCTGTTTTCCCTCGGGGTTTGTCGCTTCATGCTCGGCTTTATCATGAAGGTACTGATCGCCGACCAACTGGCGCCGATCAACGTGCTGTTCATCAGCGAAGGCACATTGCAACTCAGCGACGCTTGGTTCGGCCTGATGGTTTCGACCCTGCAGCTGTACTTCGACTTCGCCGGCTACAGCCATATGGCTCTGGGCCTGGCATTGATGATGGGGTTCCGCTTCCCGGAAAACTTCAACCAGCCGTACGTGTCCCAGAGCATCACCGAGTTCTGGGCACGCTGGCACATGACCCTGGCGCATTTTCTGCGCGACTACGTGTACATGCCGCTGGTGCGCAAGCGCGTTGCCGGCGCATTGCCAGCGCTGGTCTACACCATGTTGTTGTCGGGTCTGTGGCACGGTGCGAGTTTTGCCTTTATCTGCTGGGGTCTGTTCTTTGGCCTGGGCATGGTCATCGAACGCAAGTACAACCTGGCAACCAAGATCACCACGCCTTATCACCTGGGGCGCAACCTGCGCACCTTCGTGCTGATCATCCTGAGTATGCCGCTGTTCTTCACCAACGACCTGCGCCACAGCCTGGATATCTACCAGGCGCTGTTCGGTCTCAATGGCCTGGGGTCGCTGGACCTCTATGTATTTGGTGCCTCGAAAATGGCCATGTCATTTGCGGTCGTCGCGCTCTGCTGGCTGGTGCTGGCCGGTAGCAACAACGTGCGTTACTACGCCGGCAACAAAGAGCACTACTTCATGCGTCATGTCGGTGGCCTCAAGGCCGTGCTGCTGTGGGCCGGCTTCGCCCTGGCCCTGAGCAGCCTGGCGGCGAACTCCTTTTCACCCTTCCTGTATTTTCAGTTTTAGGAGACCGCCATGTACCCGGTCATGAATTCGGCGAGCAAGGTCAACGGCATTCTTTTTGCCGTGGCGCTGGCAGGGATGTTCATCTACTCCCTGCCACCGGTGTTCAGTTTCGCCAAGAACCAGAGCGATGCCTGGAACCTGTTTGTCGATGGCAAATTGCTGCGCAAATTCGAGCAGGTCTACGACAAACGCTTCTTCCTGCGCGAACCGTCGGTAGAACTGTGGGCCAACGCCCAATATCGCCTGTTTGGCGAGGGCACCAAAGGTGTGGTGCTGGGCAAGGACGGCTGGTTGTTCACCAACCAGGAGTACCGTGTGCCGAACAACCTGCAAGCCAACCTTGATGGTCAGTTGGCGCAGATCGCCGAGGTGGAAGAAAAGCTCAAGGCACACAACAAGCGCCTGATCGTGCTTCCCCTGCCGATGAAAGTAGACATCTACTCCAGCCACGCCGAGCGTGCTGTCGACCCACGCGCGATCAGTCTGTACGACCGCTTCGTCGCAGGCCTGCAGGCAAACAAGATCGACGTCACGCCGGTGCGTTCAGCGTTCTTGAGCAACCTCGGTGGCCCGGAGCTTTTTCTCAAGTCCGATACCCATTGGAGCCCGGAAGGCGCGCGCCTGACCGCCTATGAGCTGGCCCGTCAGCGCCCCGAGCTGTTGGGTGATGAGCGCTACGTGTCGCACAAGGTTGCGCAGAAAGCGGTCAAGGGCGACCTGATGAACTATGTGCAGTTCAATCATGCACAACTGGCCCCGCAGTTCGGTCCCAATCAGATTGCCCTGTACGAAACCCTCAAGGCCGAACAGGACAGTGACGCCTTGTTCGCCGACGAACAACAGAGCCTGCTGCTGGTCGGCACCAGCTACAGCAAGATCGACGACTGGAACTTCACAGGCTTTCTCAAAGAAGCCCTCAACCGCGACCTGCTCAGTGTCGCGGTGGAAGCCCGCGGGCCGTTCGAAGCCATGAACCAGTTCCTGGCCAGCGACGACCTGAACAACCCACAGATCGACACAGTGGTCTGGGAGTTCCCCCTGCGCACCCTGCTTGCCCACCGTCTTGGCTCATTGAGCCGACCCGGCCAGACCCAACATTTCTGAGACTTTCAAGGAGATCATCATGAATCGTTCGCTCAAGCAATTGCTCACCGCCACTACCCTTGTACTGATCAGCAGCCAGGGCATCGCCGCAGAAGGCAATGCTGACCTGTACGACGCCGTGGCCCCTGCCGACTCGGCCTTCGTGCGCGTCCTCAACTTGTCCGACAGCAACATCGACGTGACCCTGAGCGGCAAACTCACCCCTCAGCGCGTTGCCGCCGGGCAACTCAGTGGCTACCGCTTCACGCCCGCCGGCAGCCACAAGATCGCCGTCGGTAACAAGGCTATCGAACCGCAGCTCAAGGCCAACGCCGCCAGCACCGTGGTTTATGACGGCAGCAAGTTGACCCTGATCGCCGACAAGTACGTCAACGAGCCGAAAAAAGCGCAGATCGCGTTCTATAACCTGACCCCGACCAAAGTGGCGCTCAAGACCGTCGACGGCAAAAGCGTCGTGGTCGACACCCTGGGCCAGGACCAAACCGGCAGCCGTATGGTCAACGAAATCAAGATCGGTTTTGCCGCCTATGACGATCAGCAGAAAGTCGCCCAGTTCGACGAGCTATTCCTGAAAAAAGGCCGTTCCTACAGCTACGTACTGCTGCCTCAGGGTGCTGGCTATCGGAGCATGAGCATGGCCAACAGCATCGACGCGAGCGAGTGAGTGGCGCCATGAAAAGCCTATTCGCCCTTGGCCTCGCCGCCGCAGGCGCCCTGTTCAGCGTGCAGGGCGTCGCCGCCGACAGCAACCAGGCCACCTGCAAAGGCCTGGAGTGCCTGGTTTGCCCCGGTTTGAGCAACCCCCAGCACTACGCCGAAGGCCGCATGAAGCTGATGCGTGAAATCGTCCCGGGCAAGGACCGCTGGCTGTTTCGTTCAGCCGTGGACCTGACCAACGATTTCGGCATCCCGGCGCCTATGCGCCCAGAGTTCGCCCGCCTGATGGACACCTTCCATCGTCAGGGCATCCAGGTGGCCATGGCCATCCAGCCAACGCGCGGGCTGATGCACCGCGACAAGCTGTATGCCGACAAACTGCATGGCTTCGACTTCAATCGCGCCAGTGGCAACTTGGGCAACTACCTGCAGCAACTGCGCAGTGGCGGCGCGGTGGTCGCACCGATGATGCAACTGGTGCAGAACCCACCTGAGGGTGAGTTCTTCTTTCGTCGCGATCACCACTGGACACCGGCTGGCGCCGAGGCCACCGCACGTCTTCTGGCCGAAGAAGTCCGGCGCCAGCCGTTCTATGCCGCGCTGGACAAGAAACACTATCGCACCGAGCCTGGGGTGATGCTGCCCAAGGACGGTACCTTGAACCTGGCGCTGAGCTACATCTGTGGCAACAACTACGGTTTCCAGTACGTGCGCGGCTTCCAGACGATCCCCGAAGACCAGGGCGCCGATGCCTTGTTCGACGATGCTCCGGACCCGCAGGTAATCCTCGTTGGTGACAGTAACGCCGCCGCTCGAGAAGACGAAAGCAAGCAGTTCAACTTCGACGGCTACCTCAAGCAATACCTGGACGTCGACATCCTCAACTACGCCCTGCCGGGCGTTGGCCAGGATGGCTCGTTGCTCGAATACCTGTTGTCGGAGAACTACAAGCCCAAGGCGCCGCCCAAGCTGATTATCTGGGAGCTGCCGGCCAACTATCAGTTGGAGTCCGACCTGATGTATCGCCAGCTGATTCCGGCGATCAAGGGCGGCTGCCCGGTGTCCACCGAAGTTATGGCCAACCGCCTGCAGCGTCCTGCGCTGAAGGTCAACGACCGTATCGAGCTGCTCAGCAACGCAGGCGAAGCGCGCAAGACCGTCAATGGCGGCTTCCTGGATATCCGCATCAGCGACAAGAACGTCAAGGATTTCTACGTGATCGTCTATTACGACAACGGTGCTCGGGACAAGGTCTGGTTCCGCCGCGAAGCGGTGGTTACCGGCGGCCAGTACTACTTGGAGTTGAGCCGCGCCAAGGAATTTGCCGGTGCCAACCTGCTCTCGGTGTTCATGGAGCCAACCAAACCCGGCACTGCCGCCACCCAGGTGGAAACTCGACTATGTCTGTGAAGACCTGGAGCGTACTGGCCCTGGGCCTTTGCGCCAGCCTGCAACTGAGTCAAAGCCTGGCAGCCAATTCGATCTGGCCGCCTCGGGCAACCACGCAGTCGGCGATGATCGCCGACTACCGTACCCTGCAGTGCAGCAAGGAGCCTCCGGCGCCGTACACCGGCAGCCTGCAGATGAAGAGCAAGTACGACCAGCGTGATGCGACCAAGTCCACGTTGCGCAGCAGCCCGGACGCCGACAGCGAAAAAATCGGCAAGCAGGTCAAGCAGTTCATTGGTGGGCTTATCTATGCCAGCAAGCGCTTCCAGCGGGCGAAAACGCCACAGGAAGCCAATATGGCACTGGCCTGCCAGGACCAATGGCTGCAACACTGGGCACAAGCCGGCGCCCTGCTCAACCCGGACGCCAGCAGCACCGGCATGGCGGCGCGCAAATGGGCGGTGGCGGCAATGGCCTCGACCTTACTGATGACCCAGGCCGCCAGCGACGGCAAGTTGCAACTGTCGGCACAACAGCGCGAATGGTTCGCCCAATTGGCCGAGCGCATCATTGCTGAATACCAACCACGCCGCGCCTCCAGCTTCGCCTGGTTCAACAACCATGATTACTGGGCTGCCTGGGCCGTGGCGGCAACCGGCATGTTGATTCAGCGCGACGACTTCATCCAGTGGGCTGACGGCAACCTGCGCCGTGGCTTGCAGCAAGCCGTCAAAGCCAGTGATGGCAGTTATGCCTATCTGCCACTGGAAGTCGCTCGGGGCAAGCTGGCCGCCACCTACAGTCAGTACGCACTGGTTCCTCTGGTATTGCTCGCCGAATCGGCGCGGGTCAATCACTTGCCTTGGAGCGCCGAGGATCAACAGACCCTGGATCTGCTGGCCAACTTTGCCGCGCGCAGCATCCTCGACCCCGACGAGTTGCCTGAACTCAAGGGCAAGTCACAGACCTCGGTGGCCCCTTATAAACTGGCCTGGCTTATCCCCTTTCTGGCACGCACGCCGGATCATCGCCTGGCGCGCCAGCTGTACGAAAACGAAGACGGCGACGTCGACAACTACAGCCAGATTGGCGGCCCGCTCAAGCCGCTCTACCCCAAATTGCCGTAACCCAAGGACGAATCGCCATGGCCATGCGCCCTCTATCCCTTTGCTGTCTTGCCGTCCTGCTCTGCGCAGGCACGGCGCAGGCCGCAAGCCAAAGCCTGCCGCTGCAGCAAGCGCTGAGTGTCGTCAGCGAGAATGAGCATCAAGCACAGTTGCAGCAGGTGCAGCGACAGGTAAGCCAAGCGGTGCACGTGCAGGTTACCGAGCGCCCGCGCCCGGTCGGCCGTGCCAGTGTCAGCCTGCAACCGATGTTCTCCTCGCAGGCCGGTAGCTGGCCGTTCGAGCCGTTCGTCAACAATGGATTGTTTCGGGCCATGGCCGGTTATCAGGCACACCACCCACAAGCGGTGCTCGTTCGCGGCGGCAGCATTACACTCGCGCAACTGCATGATGACCTGAACAACCCGCACATCATCAAACGCTACAAGGACGGTTACCTGCTCAGCTACCCGCTGATGATTGCGGGCGATGGCGGCCTGGTGCTCGAAGGCACCAGCCTGTATTTGTACAGCTTCTCCGGTACCGCGCTGATCAATCAAGGTTGGCTGGGCCTGAACCAGTCACACCTGGCCAGCGTTGCCGGTGACAAACCCAGCAGCACCGACCGTGCCTGGCGCCCGTTCGTCGTGGCCTGGGCAGGCAGCCATACCCAGGTGATCGGTTCGACGCTGGAGCGCCTTGGCTACAACGCCAACTTGTCCAGAGGCCTGACCACTGCCTTGAGCAGCCAACAGTCGGCGAACACCGCGCAGGCCACGGTGATCGTGCGCAACAGCCAGTTCAACGAGCTGTCCAGCGCCGTCGAACTGCAACACAGCCAGGCGCAGATCGTCGACAGCCGCTTCGAACAGTCCCAGCAGTACGCCATCGACGTACGCGACAGCCGAGTCAGCGTGGTCAACAACCAACTGCGCGGTATCGACAACAACAGCGGCATTCGTGTGCGCGGACAATCGGTGGCTCGCATCGAGCGCAACCTGATACTTGGTGCCAGCAAGGCCGCCATTGAAGTCAGCGACCAGCAAGGTGCGCTACTGCTCAGTGCCAACCTGATCGGTGACAGCCGCGGCAACGGCGTGCAACTGCGTAGCCTGGCACCTTCCTCACAGGCCCCGCTGTTGATCGAAGACAACCTGATCGGCAACAGCCAGGGCAGCGCCGTGGACGCCAGCGAAGTGAGCGGTGCAATCATGGTTAACAATCGCATCGGCAATACCCCTGAATACGCCATCAGCTTGCGCAACTCCGCGCCGCTGCCGGGGCCGCTGACCCTCAGCGGCAATGTCCTGGGCACAGCAGGCAAGGCGGTGGTACGTATCGAGGGTGTGCAGCAGGTGGTGCTCGGCCATAATCGCTTCGAAGGAAAATCGCTGTTGCAAAACCTGTTGATCGGCGACCTGCTGAGCGTTCAGGGGCCCTTGCTTGATGCCACCCAGCGCCAGGGCTGTATTGTCCGTGTCAATCGGGTGGCACAGGCGGCGGCACCAGGTGCGTTGTCGTGTGTACAGAGCGCTAGCCGATAACCCGCTGCATACGCAAAAAGCATTCATCCTCACCCACCACTTCAAAGCCCCGGCGCCGGTACAATGCCTGCGCCGGGTTGCTTTTGAACACGGTCAGGCGTAACTGCCCCAAGCGCCGATCTGCAGCCCAGCCGGCCAACTGCTCCAGCACCTCTCCCCCGATGCCCCATCCGCGCGCCTGCTCGAGCAAATGCAATTCACGGATGTACAGCGCGTGACGATCCTGGCTGAGACTGCAAAAGCCCAGCACTTCGTCGTTTTCCATGATCAACCATTGTTCACGCCAGCCCCAGGCCTGATCGAACGCTTCTTCGATCCAGAGCAGATCGAATTCACGGTAGTAACGCAGCATGGCCCGGCGGGTAAGATCGCGGGCAAAAGCGCAGTGCTGGTCGGTGGCGGGGATAAGCTGCAATGGAATGGGTCCGGGTCGGTAGAGGTGGCGGCGATTGGCGAGGGTCAAGGCTTGATTTCGCCGGCATAACAAACCGGTGAACTGCTAGGCCCCTGTCGGTCCAACTCCTCCTCCAGCCATTGCGCCAACACCTGTGCGTTGTTGTGCTCAGTATCCTTGCCAGCATAAAGCAAGGTCAGGTCAGCCTTGGCCGCCATACCCAACAACGACCACCAATGCTCCGGCCGAGCCGTCAGCTCCTGACGGTAACGCTGAGTGAACCCGGCAAAATCCACTTCTCCTTTATGAAAGGCCTGGCGCAATGCCGTCGAGGGCGCCACATCCGGCAGCCATAGTGCCTGCAACTGGTCCTTGCGCTTGTTGCGCGGCCACAATCGGTCTACCAGCACGCGCTGGCCGTCTTCAGGCCCGATCGGATCATAAACTCGTTTACAGCGGATCATCGGCACCTCGTCAGTTTTTGTCTCAGCCTAGAACTTTCATTGATCGTAGTCAGCTCGATTTCAGAAAGTTTTTCTATGCTGGCCGCCTGAGGTAAACCAACACGGAGTCATTATGACTACCCCAACGCTGGCCAGCCGTCCATCGCCAGCCGCGCCCGATGCAAAGCCGCGCCTGAACCACAAACCCAGCCGCGGCACCCTGACCCTGTTCATCGGGCTACTGCTGGCGGGGTTGCTCTACACCGCTTGGAGCCTGGTTCAAGATATCGATGCTAGCGGTACAGTGGTCACCACCTGGACACCCTTCCTGCTCTTGGGGGTAGCGCTGCTGATCGCCCTGGGCTTTGAGTTCGTCAACGGCTTTCACGATACCGCCAATGCCGTTGCCACGGTGATCTATACCCATTCCCTACCCGCCTCGGTTGCAGTGGTATGGTCGGGGTTTTTCAACTTTCTCGGCGTACTGCTATCCAGCGGTGCCGTCGCCTTCGGCATTATCGCCCTGCTACCGGTCGAGTTGATGCTCAAGGTGGGCTCCTCGGCTGGCTTCGCCATGGTCTTCGCCCTGCTGCTGTCGGCGATTATCTGGAACCTGGGCACCTGGTGGCTGGGCCTGCCCGCCTCCTCCTCGCATACCCTGATCGGCTCGATCATCGGTGTCGGTGTCGCCAATGCATTGATGCACGGCCGCGACGGCACCAGCGGCGTAGACTGGAGCCAGGCCAGCAAAGTGGGCTACTCATTGCTGCTATCCCCGCTGGTGGGCTTTGTCTGCGCCGCTTTGTTGTTGCTGGCATTGCGCCAACTGGTAAAGCGCCGCGATCTGTACCAGGCCCCGGTCGGCAACACGCCACCGCCTTGGTGGATTCGCGGCTTGTTGATCCTGACCTGCACCGGGGTGTCTTTTGCCCATGGCTCCAATGACGGGCAGAAAGGCATGGGCCTGATCATGCTGATTCTGGTCGGTACCCTGCCCATGGCCTACGCCCTGAACCGGACCATGCCAGCCGAGCAGTCCTTGCAGTTTGCCGCGGTGGCCGAGGCCACTCAGCATGCGTTGCAACGTGAGGCCCCACAATTGTTGAGTGCCGACCCGAGAGAGGTGCTAACCGAATTCATTCGCCAACCGGCAGCCAATCCGGAGCTGGTACCTGCCCTCGCCGCTCTGAGTGGCGCTATCGGTGATGAAGTCGCAGGCTATGGCTCGTTGAACCGGGTGCCCGCCGAGGCCATGGTCAACGTGCGCAACGACATGTACCTGACCAGCGAAACCATTCGTTTGATCGGTAAACACCAATTGGTGACGTTCAACGCCGACACCCAGGCCAAAGTGCAGTCGTTCAAGCACCAGCTTGACGACGCTACGCGCTACATACCGCTGTGGGTCAAGATTGCCGTGGCCATTGCTCTGGGGCTGGGAACCATGGTCGGCTGGCGCCGCATTGTGGTCACGGTCGGCGAAAAGATCGGCAATACGCACCTGACGTACGCCCAGGGCGCTTCTGCAGAGTTGGTGGCAATGTGCACCATTGGCGCCGCCGACATGTATGGCCTGCCAGTATCGACGACCCATGTGCTGTCTTCGGGGGTGGCCGGCACCATGGTTGCGAACGGCTCCGGCCTGCAGATGAAGACCATTTTCAACTTGCTGATGGCCTGGGTACTGACGTTGCCAGCTTCGATCATGCTGGCAGGTGGGTTGTACTGGCTGCTGCGGCACGTCTTCTGACGTCTTCAAGGGGCCTATTCCTCAAGGATATGCCCCTGCAACGAAGCGCAATCCAGCAAGTCAACCGATTGCTACACGTTCAAGCCACGCCCTAGCGCCGCCTGAACAATGGCCGTGGCTCGATGACCGAGCGACCGTACAACACGCTCATCCCTGCCAGCCCCTTGAGTGCGTCCTCGGCACACTTGTCTTCACGAACCGCGAAGCTGTCGAAGCCACACTGGCGCATGTGGCTCAGTTGATCGCGCAGCACATCGCCAATAGCCCGCAGCTCCCCCGTCCAGCCCAAGCGTGTGCGCAACAGGTACGCCTGGCTGTAGCCACGGCCATCACGAAAGCTGGGAAAGTCGACGGCGATCAGGGGCAACTGCGTCAACCAGGGGCGCAGCGGCTCGACTTCATCATCCGGCCCCAGCCACAGCCCGACCTGTCCAGTGTCTTGCAAGGCCTGACGTGCCACCCAGGCATCAAGCGGCAGAATCAGTCTGCCCTCAGGCAAAGCTTGGTCACCGCTGCGCAGCAGCTGCCAGTCATCGTCCGCCAGAAGCTGAGGCTCGCCATTGCGCAAGGCAATCACATTACGCATATCAATTCCTCTGCACGCTTGGCGTAGACCCGTTCCTTGAACGGCTCCAGGCCCACCCGACGCACGGTGTCGACAAAGGGTTCATCCAGCTCACGATAAGCGCAGTAAGTGGCGATGATCTGCTCGATGACCCGGGGAATTTCTTCGGCGCTGAACGAGGGGCCAATGACCTTGCCTAAAGTGCTGTTCTTGCCCTGAGCACCACCCAGCGTCACCTGGTACCACTCGCTACCGTTCTTATCGACACCCAGAATGCCAATGTTGCCAATATGGTGATGGCCGCAAGCATTGATGCAGCCAGAGATATTCAAGCTCAGCTCGCCTAGATCATGCAGGTAGTCCAGGTCTTCGAAGCAGCGCTGAATCGACTGCGCGATGGGGATCGACTTGGCGTTGGCCAAGGCGCAGAAGTCACCGCCGGGGCAGGCAATGATGTCGGTGAGCATGCCGATGTTGGCAGTACCCAGTTCACGCTCACAGGCCAGCCGCCAGAGTGCGTGCAGGTCTTGCTTGCGCACGTCTGGCAGAATCAGGTTCTGTTCGTGAGCGATGCGGATTTCACCGAAACCGAACTGTTCGGACCAATCGGCCACCGCGTCCATCTGCGCCGCCGTCAAGTCACCCGGCGGTGACGCTGCGCCGGGCTTGGTCGACAGCACCACACTGGCGTAACCCGGCACTTTGTGCGGTTTGACGCAGCAGGAAACCCAGCGCGCGAAGGCGCTGTCCTGGGCCAGGTGAGTCTGGTACTTGAGGTCGTCATCGGCCACGCTTGCATAGGCCGGAGGCTCGAAGGCTGCAGCTACCCGCTGGTACTCATCTTCAGTGAGCTGCGCCGGGCCTTCCTTGATGTGTTGCCATTCTTCTTCCACTTCCTTGGCGAACGCCTCGATGCCGAGGGCCTTGACCAGGATCTTGATCCGCGCCTTGTACTTGTTGTCGCGGCGGCCGTGCCGGTTGTAGACACGCAGAATCGCCTCGACATAAGACAACAGGTGCTGCCACGGCAGCCCTTCGCGGATTTGCAGGCTAAGAATCGGCGTGCGTCCCAGGCCGCCTCCGACCATGACACGCAAGCTCATCTGGCCTCGACCATCGCGGTACAGGTACAGGCCGATGTCATGCATCATGATTGCTGCTCGGTCTTCATGGGCCGAACAGATGGCGATCTTGAACTTGCGCGGCAAGAACAGAAATTCGGGATTGATGGTTGACCACTGGCGCAGGATTTCGGCCAACGGTCGAGGGTCGAGCAATTCATCGGCAGCGACACCGGCGAACGCCTCAGTAGTGATATTGCGCACGCAGTTGCCGGAGGTCTGAATGGCATGCATTTCGACTTCCGCCAGGCGCTGAAGAATGTCAGGTACCTGAGCCAGTTCGATCCAGTTGAATTGAATGTTCTGGCGGGTGGTGAAATGCCCGTAGCCACGATCGTAGTCGCGGGCAATCTGCGCCAAAGTGCGTAGTTGGCGGGCGCCGAGGGTGCCATAGGGAATGGCTACACGCAGCATGTAGGCGTGCTTTTGCATATACAAGCCATTTTGCAGGCGCAGTGGCAGGAACTCTTCTTCACTCAGTTCGCCACCCATGAAACGCTGCACCTGGTCGCGAAACTGCACCACGCGCTCGAACACCAGCGCACGGTCATACTCGTCATATTGATACATGGTTCGGACCTCATCACGGAGGCCGCCACTATGCCGCTGGGGTGTACTGAGTTACAGATTCAGGTTTTGGGGATTTATACGGATCAGATCGATGCTCAGAACTGCACATCGAGGATCACGTTATCCAGGTAAGTGCCTACAGGCGGCGTGCTCTGGTCGGGGTAGATCCTCGCGTTGTAGTTGAAAATCTGACTGCCCGTACCGGTGCCCGCCCCAGGGTTGATGTCGGCGTCGCTACTGGCCCGGCGTGCCGTGGTAAGCGAGCCCCACCGCTGAGAGCCGGCGCTCTTGAAAATATCGTAGGCCAGAAAGTTACTGGCAGCGGACTTCATCCGCCGTCGCCCACCTGCCGCGTTCTGCCCTTCCCCCAGGCCCACGGTATAACTGCTGCCCTTGGTGCAGGACAAATTGACGCTCTGGTTGACTGCGGAAAAGCCGCTGATCACCGGCGCACTGCCGAAGCTCACAGGAGGGGTAGTGATCTGGCAATCGTTGCTTACCGTCAGTTTGACCGTCAGGCTGGTTGACTGTGTGAACGTCTGCCGGCCAAGGCAGGCACCGAGCGCACCGATGCCATAGCAATAGTTGATGCTCCACTCCACCGTGAAAGTTTCCTGATAGAGGCCTGCCGCAACATTGCTGCCGACCTGGGTCTTCAGATAGATCGGCACGCTCTTGGGCACCGTACCGTTGAGCAAGCCAAGGGCATCGATAATGCCATTGCGCGCAAAATCATAGGCCTGGCCACGGGTGATGGCGTAGTTGGTGGTGTTATTGGCATACAAGGTGTACCTGATGACATCACCCGTTGGCCCCACCAGACCAGTGGTGCCGGCAGTCGGGGTGAACGTGGCATAAAAATGGTCGTTAGTCGCCAACAGACTCAGCAACGAACCGGTGCACTGCAAGCCTGCATTAAGGGTCGATGCCGATTGAACCGCATCACGCACCAATGTCGAGTTGACCGTGCCAAAGTCCGCAGGGCTGGTGGCTACCACCGAACACAAGGCGTGCGCCTGGGCACTGGCCAGCAAGGCCAGCGTCGCCAATAGATACCTCACCGACACACCAGCGGCCCAATCAACGGCACCTGCGCCTGATCATTGTCGAGCGTGAACTGAACGCGACAACTACCGCCCGCACTGCGCTCGACCACCAGGCTGTTATGTTCGGCGAGCCCCTCCAGGTACACCAACCCATCCCAACCGACGACCGTACGCGCACCGCTCTGCTCGTGCAGCACCTGGCTGCCCAAAGGCAGATCAATCTGCGCGCTATCGACCAGATGAATACTGGCCGCTACTACATGCTGCATGGGAAATTCGAGCAAGTAACCTGCTCCACGACGCACCGCTACACGTTGCTCGACCTGGGCCACCTGCACGGTGCTGGGCAGCTCCATCGGGTCGATTTCATACTTGCCCCGGTAATAACCGCTGCTCCAGGGCACGAGCAAATGCCCCTGGCTGTCGGTGCGCCCCACCAACTGGTTTTCGTAGCGAACCGGCACATCGGCAAAGCCATCGGTGCTAACCACGACAAATGCGTCGTCGATACGATTGGCGGCAAACACGCCCGAGTCCATCCACACCAGCGAACCGCTGGCATCGGCCCAGCGCGTGGTGTCAGCAGCATTGCCGTAAGCCCCCACCTGCAACTGAACAGACTGCAAGCGCCAGGTCAGGTCAGCCTGGCGATAGACCTCTTGGTCGCCGCCGGCATAGCCAAGGTTGAACCCTACGCCCCCCTCACCCGGCACTGCACGACTGTAGTTGACCCGCTGCAGACTCTCGCCGTTGTCGTTACGCTCAGCGCTCAGGCTCAAGGTGCCATTGAGGTCGAACGGAATCACCCATTGCGCCTGTACTGCCCATTGGCTCTCGCCGATCTCACGGTTCGCCGACAGGTACAGGCTGCTGTTGCCCCACAGCGGTTTGCTCCAGCTCAGGTTGAGCAGGCGGGTGCGACTGTTGTCCCCTGCGCGCACATCGAAATAGCCTGCGCCCAGACTGCCATAGCGATTGAGGTTCAGGCTCAGGGTGACTTGTTCGCTACGCTGGCTCAGGCGGGTGTAAGGGCTGTCGAGCAATGACAGGTCGGCGTAATCGCCACGGCGCTGCAAGCGCTGATAGTTGAAGCCCAGACGCGGGCTGTTGTACTGATAGCCCAGACTCATTTGCTGGCCACTGCGGCTGTCAAAACGGCTCTGGCTGAGCGCAGCGTTGACCACGCCCCAATTGCCGACCTGCAGGTTGCCGCCCACGCCACCCAAGGCCAGGGACTCGGCCGCCTCGGCATGGCTTTCCAAAGTGAAGCGATCCGTCAGGCCATAACGCAGGCTGGCGGCGGTCACGCCTGGGCCGTAAGCGAAGTCTCGCAAGGCATAGTCGCGACGCAGGCTGCCAGCTGCCAGGGAGAAGTCCGCAAGGCCCTTCTGCAACAAGCTGCTGGTGACGTAGAACGGCAAGGTCGTGGAGACCTGCCGTCCAAGGGCGTCGGTAGTCACCACCACCGCTTCGCCAGCGCCATTGATGAAGGGAATATTGGTCAGCGTATAGGGTCCGGGTTGCAATTCTGAGCTGGCGCTCTTGTAGCCATTGATGAACAGATCCAGCGAAGATGGCACTGCGGCTTCCCCTGCGAATGCTGGCAGTGGATAGGTGACCAGATCCGGGCGCACGGCAAAGTCCCGCGACAGCTGCACGCCCCCCAAGCGTACCGAACTGGTCCAGGGCAACGCGCCGCTGAGGACGTCGCCCACTTCCAGGGTCAGCAAGCGCGCCTCATCGGTGTAACGCCAAGTTGTGTCGTAGCGGCGAAAGCCCTGCTGGCTGTCGTCGAACTGGTTGCCGCCCAGTGCCTGGCGCCATTGACCGGTTGTCGACAGGGTGCCCCAACTGTCGAACAGGCGCAGTTCATTCCAAGCTGCAAGGTAGGTGCCGCCGTCATCGGTGTCGTTCAGGTACAGGTCGTAGTTGAACAAACCACCCAAACTGCTGCGCGCCTCGCTGGGCGGATACAGCTGCCGGTTGCCCAGGGTCTGCAGCGGCAACCAGGCAGGCGGCACTTGCAACAGCAGGCGCTGCGCCTGACTGTCGTAGTCGACGTGCAGGCCCTCGATACTGTCGAGCGCCACCTCCCCTGCCGCCAGCTCCGGCACTTGCACGCCTGCCGCCTGCAGGTCCGCCGAAGCCATGTACAGACGCCCGGCACGTTGCTGCACCACCACCAATTCAGGGCTGCTCATCTGGTTGACCACCAACTCCAGGTACAACTGCGCATCGCCAACCGCCTCCAGGCTGGTGGGCGGAGCAGGCAGCTCGCCAGCCAGCAGCGACGCGCTGCCCAGCGTCAGCAGCGCACAGGCCGTCAGCGCCAACGGACGCACCAAGGTCGGAGAAATACTCACGCACCGTATCCAACCATGACCGGGTCCTCCCTGGGCCCTGCTCCTGCGGTACTACCTTGTACTTATTGGCCCTGACTCAGGGTTTGCGCCGGCTCCTGACCATTGATCCGCCCTTTGAGCACCGTGGCAGCTGTCATCGGTTGCGGCACTGGCCAGCGCATGCTGGCGCCGGGCAGCACATAGCCGAGCAGACCTTCGACCAGCGGGCGGCTCTGTCCACCTTGCTGTAACACCACATCGGTCAGGCGCGCATGCACCGGCCCGGTATTGCGTACTTCCACGTAGGGCCGGCCCTGAACCGTCACCTGACGCCAGCTCAATGCCGGCTTGCCGACACTTGCCGGATCGCGCTGGCCCGTGGCATCCGCCTTGCCCCACAGACCTTGCCCGTAGACGAATAGCGGCACCGAGTAGCGCATCTGGAAGCGGATTGCTGCCTGTGGTTTGTCCGCAGGTGTGCTTTCGGACCAGGCGGGAGGAATTTCGTCGATGATGATCCGGTAGGCTTTTTCCTGCCCTACTGCAGAGGGGCCGGTGCGGGTCAGGCGGATCAACTGTTTTTGACCCGGCGCGATTGTCGCCACTGGTGGGCTGCCGATGATTTCGCGCTGGGCCTGGTATTGATCGTCATAATCGCCCTGGCGCCAGGCGAACACTCGTACCTGCAGATTGGCCGCTGTGGTGCCGCGATTTTCCAACCACAGCGCCCCGGCCTTCTGGTCGGCTTCAAGCACAGGATCGATCGGCCAGATCAGCACCGATGTGGCCGCCTGCAAAGGCGCACCCGTCAGCATGACCAGCGCACAACCAAGCCATTTGATCATCCAGTGCGAATTGTCAGCGCATGCCCTCATTCACAATCTCCTTGGTTGTCGAATACACCTGGCAAGTCCTCTCACCAGGTCAGCACCACCTGCACCACATCGGTGTAACTGCCGGCCGGCAGCTTGCCGGTCAGCTGTGCCCGAGCGTAGACCGGTAACTTGATGGCATTGGCGTCGCTGTAGTTCACTGCGACGATCTGGTCGATGCCCAGCGGCTGACTTAAACCGGCATCGCTGAACAATTGATAGGCCAGCAATTGGCTGCCGGCGTTGCGCTTGAGATTGCGGCCGCCGCTGCCCGGGTTGCGCCCCGCATCGATGCTCATGCGCAATGTGACACCCGGCGTGCACTGCAGGGACACGGACGCGGCGCTGAGCGCGATAGTGGGCGTGCCGCTGGCGAGTGCTGAAAAGGTGCCGAAATTGAGCTCGCCATAGTTGCTCGAGCCGCCGACCACCAAGCACCCCGCCACTACTTGGGCACTTACCTGAAACGTGCTGGTGGTGGCCGCAGTCAAGGTTGCCGGCGCGACCCAAGCCGCTAGCCCCAGCAACGCGCAAAATGTGCGCGGCACGGCTCAGAAACTCAACTCGACGCTCACCGTATCGGTATAGGCCCCGGCCGGCAGACCGGCCTTGCCCTTGGCCAACCCATAGAGGTTGACCGTCTGTGCCGCACCACTGCTGGTGGGCAGGGTGATGGTGCCGTTTATCGCCAGAAGCTGGGTATGACCGGAGTCGGTATAGAAGTCGTAGGGCACAAAATTGCCTGCCCCATCTGCCAAGGACCGAGTACCACCGGCCGATTGGCCATCGTTTATGCCAGTGCCGACCTTCACCACAGGCACGGTACCACTGGAGCAGAGGATACTCATGGCCCCGCCTGCACCCAGTACTTGCCCTGCGGCCTCGGTAAACAACGCGTCGGTGGTGCCAAAGTTCAATGCTCCGAAATCCACGCCGGAGCTCCCTGTATTCCCGTTGACCTGACAGCTTGCCGTCAAGGTAAGCGTGGCATTGATCTGTCCGGTGATACTCGCTGCATTGGCCTGAGCGCACAGGGCCAGGCCAACGCCGGCGAAAACAAAGCGAGAAATATACGCCTGCATGAGTCACTCCTTGTGTGTTACCAGTCCAGGGTCACCATCAACGTGTCGCGATAAATGCCGGCCGGCAGGGATTGCGGGTGAGCCACCAGCACGCCGTAAATCGGTATGGGAATCTGCGCCGTGCTGTTGATGGCAAAATTGCGTTGCTGGCCGATGCCATAGCGAGCATTGCCGGAAGCATCGGCCGACAACTGATAGGCAATCAGCTCGCGGCCATTGCTCAAGCGCCGATTGCCACCATCACCGTGCGTGCCGCCATTGATACTGACGCTGAAGGCGCGCACGGAAGGATTGCAGCGCACCATCAGGCTGTCGTTAGAGGCATCTTCGTCTACATGCGATAGCAGCGGTCCAGTCCAGCTAGGGCCCTGGCTGCCGAAATCCAGGACACCGGCACCAGGGTTGCCGACACCACCCTTGGGATCACCACTGATCTGGCAGGCAGCGCTGATCACCAGGCGCGCCTGAATATGCCCACTCATTCCCGCAAAAGCGTCAGGGCTCACCAGTAGCAACGGGCCGATACTCAACAACAGGACTTTCTTCATGCTGCCAGTTCCTTTAGCAGACACCCCTTGGCAGACGATGCAGGGGCTTTCACCAGGTCACGGTGACCTTGAGCAGATCAGAATAGCTACCGACAACTGGCACCTGGGTCAAGCTGTCGATACGTGCATACAGCGGAAGTTCCACCGAGCCACTGGAGGGCACGCGTGCATGCTGTATCACGTTGACCGGCAGCGGTAAGCGCCAGGCAGCATCCTGATACAAGCGATAGGGAATCGGTTGCGCCGACGGCTGGGTGCTGCTCAGGTAACGCACTTCGCCGCTGCCGCCGTGCTGGCCGGCATCAACCTGCAACTGATAACTGGTGTCGGGATTGCACTCAAGCCGCGGCGGACGCTGATTGTGTAAATAGCTGGTTCTGAGCCCAGATGGATCATCCAATCGCGCGGTAACGCCAAAATCCAGAACGCCCAAGGCCTGGGCACCGGCTTCGCGTGGCTCATGCACAAGCACGCAGCCGCGCTGTACCTGCACCTTGACTTCAACCATGAATTGAGCGGCGGCGCAGCTGTTGGCAATGACCAATCCAAGCAGTGCAACCAGAGAGCGTCCTTTCACTCGTTCATCCTTTAACGCAGGATTCATCTGGTTTTCAGGGTAGCAGTGAAGAAAAATGCTGCCAGTCCGTAGGAGAATGTACAGGTCATGTACAAGATCCGGTATCGCATAACCGAACGTCTCGCGCGTTGGCAGCCACCGACCATTTTGGTTAAATTAGCCGCGCTCACTCAAGCTGGAGCTTGAGTCCTTTCAGCCTCGAGGCGCCCAGATTGCCTGCTCAACCACCTTCCTGGATACGCTCACCGCTACGCGCCCTACGCCATCGCCTCACGCCGACATCCGCTAGCGCGTCCAGCCTGCCTGCAACCGTTCGTCAGTATTTTCGTCACAAGGCTGCTACCCAAGGTTTCACCTTGAGTCAGGGTCAATTGCAGGTCATCGAACACTTTGCCAAACAGGCTACTCGTATCGACAGCGGCCAGGCTCGCAGTTTGTATCTGCATGGCAAGGTTGGACGAGGCAAAAGCTGGCTGCTCGATGGGTTCTTTCAAGCATTGCCACAGACGCAAAAGCGTCGCCTGCATTTCCACGATTTTTTTGCCCGCCTGCACCAAGGCATGTTCGAGCACCGCCATCAGGATGATGCCCTGGCCTGCACCCTCGACCAACTGCTGCAAGACTGTCAGGTTTTGTGCTTCGATGAATTTCATGTGCACGACATTGGCGACGCAATGCTCATCACCCGGTTGTTCCAGGCACTGTTCGCCCGGCGCATCTTTGTAGTGGTGACGTCCAATTACGCGCCGGAAGGTTTGTTGCCCAACCCTCTCTACCATCAGCGTTTCGAGCCGGTCATACGCTTGATCAACAGCCAGATGCAGGTGCTGGAAGTGGGCGGTGACCAGGACTACCGCAGTTTGAGTACATCCACAAGCCACCAGCGCTTCACCCAGGGCCACTATGTTTGGCCGGGTAACCCGCAGCAGCGCCAGGCACTGCAACTGCCTGCCTCAGGCATGGCCCTCTCAGCCACTAACCCTGTGATGCTGCACGTGGGCAAACGCCAACTTAAGGCGCTGCTCGCCGAGGACAAAACAGTAGGATTCCATTTCGCCCAGATCTGCGAGCAGCCCACGGCCGTTATTGATTATCTGCAGCTGGCTCAACGCTTCGATTACTGGATTATCGACGGGTTGCCGTGCCTTGAAGACTGTTCGATCGCCGAGCAACAGCGCTTCATCAATCTGGTGGATGTGCTTTATGACCAGGACAAACACCTGACGGTGATTGGCGCAGCGCCGCTGCAGGTGAGCCTGCAGGGCGTTGCCGCCGACCTGGCGCGAACCCGCAGCCGGCTCGGTCAGTTACGCCAGGCCGACTGCTGAAAGCCACCGATGCGCGGGGGCTCAACCCACCCGCGCGAAGCTCGCCAGCACCGCTTCGATTTCTCCCAGCACAGCCGGATCATCCAGGGTTGAGGGCGGTGTGTAGGCCTGCTGATCGGCAATCTTGCGCAGCACAGCACGCAGGATCTTGCCTGATCGTGTCTTGGGCAGGCGCTTGACCACCCGCACCTGATTGAAACAGGCAAGGGCTCCGATTTGCTCACGTACGCTGGCCATCAACTCGCTCTGCAAGGCAGCCTCGCTGATGCCCTGGCCGTCCTTGAGCACCACCAGGGCCAGCGGCACCTGGCCCTTGATTTCATCATGCACGCCAATCACCGCGCACTCGGCCACCGCTGGATGGCGAGCCACCAGGTCTTCCATTTCACCGGTCGACAGGCGATGGCCGGAAACGTTAATGACATCGTCGGTACGGCCCATGATGTAAACAAAACCATCATCGTCCAGGTACCCGCCGTCACCTGTGTGGTAGTAACCAGGGTAGGTGGTGAGGTAGGCATCCAGATAGCGCTGGTGGTCGCCCCACAGCGTCTGGCTGCAACCGGGTGGTAATGGCAAGGCGATTACGATGGCGCCCTGCTGGTTAGGGCCAAGCAGTTGGCCGTCATCGTCCAGCACCCGCACGTGGTAACCCGGCACGGCGCGGTTGCTTGAACCTGGCCGCGCGGCACTGCCATCGAGCCCCACGCAAGGTGCCGTCACCGGCCAGCCGGTTTCGGTTTGCCACCAGTGGTCGTGAACCGTCTTGCCGCTGATCGATTCCAGCCACTGATGCGTGCTGGAATCGAGCTTTTCCCCCGCCAGGAACAGCTGGCGCAAGGAACTCAGGTCATAACTGCGCAGCAGCTCGCCCTCCGGATCCTCCTTGCGGATGGCACGCATGGCGGTCGGTGCGCAGAACAGGCCGTTGACCCGATACTGCTCGACCACGCGCCAGTAGGCGCCCGCATCGGGCGTGCGAATCGGCTTACCCTCATAAAACACGGTGGTGCAACCGTTCATCAGTGGGCCATAGACGATCAACGAGTGGCCGACCACCCAGCCAACATCGGAAATTCCCCACCACACATCACCGGACTGCATACCGTAGATATGACGCATGGCGAAGCTCAGGGCCACGGCGTTACCACCGTTCTCACGAACAATACCCTTGGGTTTTCCGGTGGTGCCGGAGGTGTACATGATGTACAGCGGATCGGCGGCGGCCAGCTCTACCGGCGCTACCGGGCGGGCGTTGGCCACGGCTTGCTGCCAGTCGAGGTCGCGGCCTTCAATCAGGGTTGCCGGCGCCTGCGGACGCTGCAGCACCAGCACCTTGCGCGGTTGATGGCTAGCCAGTTGCAGGGCGCGGTCAACCAGCGGCTTGTATTCGATGACGCGATCAAACTCCAGCCCGCAGGAAGCGGTCAGCAGCAAGGTCGGGCGTGCATCGTCGATACGCAGGGCCAGTTCGTTGGCGGCAAAACCGCCGAACACCACCGAATGCACGGCTCCGATGCGAGCACAGGCAAGCATGGCCATGGCCGCCTGGGGCACCATGGGCATGTAGATAATCACGCCATCGCCCTTCTGCACCCCCAACTCACGCAGCAATCCAGCCAGGCGCGCGACTTCGTCACGCAGTTGCACATAGGTGAACTGTTGCTGGCTGCCGGTTACAGGTGAGTCGTAGATCAGGGCAGTCTGCTCCCCTCGTCCCTGTTCGATCTGATGATCCAGGGCCAGGTAGCAACTGTTCAGGCTGCCGTCGGCGAACCACTGGTGGGTGCCATCGGGACGTTCCCCGAGGGTTTGCAGGGGCTTGCGATACCAGGCCAGTCCATCGGCATGTTCGGCCCAGAACGCGGCAGGATCGGCGATGGAACGGGCATAGCTGTGCTGATAAGTCATCGGTACTGAACCCTGAGTTTGTTGTTATTTAAAAGGGCGAATATCGATTATGGCTGGCTATCGCAGGGACGCCATCGGACTTAAGTCTCATCAGATATGCACAAATGCAGGGCCTGAACGCAACGCGGGGGACAAGCCTATTCGACTTGCCCCCCGCGTTAAGGTAACTGGACTTTTAGATCAGCCAGCCAAACCTACGTAGACGTTCTGCACGTCATCATTGTCATCGATGGCATGCAGGAAGGCCTCGACTTCAGCCATTTGCTCATCGCTCAAACCGCTGACCGGGTTCTTCGGGGTGTAGCCGATTTTCGCCGAAACAACGGTAAAACCTTGCGCCGGCAAGGCCTTCTGTACCGCATCCAGGTCGGTGGTGTCGGTAATGAACAGGGTCGCACCCTCTTCTTCACCTTCAGCAAAATCCTGGGCGCCCGCTTCGATTGCGGCCATTTCCGGATCGGCGTCAGCGCTGGCCGGCGTGGCTTCGATCAGGCCAACGTGGTTGAAATCCCAGGCGACGGAGCCGGAAGCGCCCAATTGGCCCTTGCGGAACAATACGCGGATCTGCGCCACAGTACGGTTTACGTTGTCGGTCAGGCACTCGACGATCAGCGGTACCTGATGCGGCGCATAGCCTTCGTAGGTGACCGAGTTGTACTGCACGGAATCGCCATCCAGACCTGCGCCCTTGCGGATCGCCCGCTCCAGGGTTTCGCGGGTCATCGAGGCCTTTTTGGCCTGCTCTACCGCCAGACGCAGGCGTGGGTTCATGTCCGGGTCAGCGCCAGCCTTGGCGGCGATCTGAATTTCCTTGGACAGCTTGCCCATGATCTTGCCCTTGGCGTTGGCTGCTGTTTCTCTATGCTTGGCTTTCCACTGTGCGCCCATCTCGACTCTCTTGTTTCAACTGCCGGTTCAGGTAGCGACCAGCAAAGTGGGTGCAGTTTATACATCCTCGTTCTGGCAATCGACAAAAAAACTGCTCAGCCTTTGTCGGCCTTGCCCGCCGCTGCAGCAAAACGTGCCAGGCGCACATCCAGACGCCTTGGACGGTGACCATGATCCTCGGCCTGTTCTTTGCGACGAATGGCGTTGCGCACCATCAACGATCCCAGATAGCGGATGGGTTCGGGAGGGAAGTAGCCCAGCGGGCCGTTGACTAGCGGTGAACGGGTCCATTCGTTGTCCAGTCCCAGCGCCAGCGATGAAAGGATTTGCCCGCCCATATGACAAGGGCCGACACCACTGCCTGAATAGCCAAAACCGTAGAACACATTGCTCTGCGCGCCCAGGCGACCGAAGAACGGCAAGCCGGTCACCGAGCGATCGGAGGGACCGTTCCAGGTGGCTGCCACGGGCACCTGCGCCAACGCAGGGAAGAACTCGCCGAGACTGCGCCGTAACAGTGCTTCGTAAGGTGATGGCTGATCGAATACCGGCAGCATGCGTCCGCCGTAGGCAAAGGTGTTGCCACCTTTTCCGAGCATAAGCCGGCCATCACTGGTGTTGTGGTAGTAGTGCACGAAGATCCGCGAATCCAGCACGCTGACGCCACTGGTCAAGCCAATCTGGCCCAGCAACTCCGGTTGCGGCTCAGTAATGATCATGTCGCTGGAGACAATCGCCACACTGCGTTCGAACTGCGGGAAGGCGCGCGCCATCCAGGCATTGAGCCCCAGCACCACACTTGCGGCACGAACGTTGCCCGTGGCGGTTTCCACCACCGCCTGCGGCCCCTCCTGCAGGCTGGTCATGGCGGTGCGTTCAAAAATGCGCACGCCCTTGTGCAGGGCAACCCGGCGCAGACCGCGCACCAGCTTGCCCGGTTGCACCGTGGCGGCGGCTGGCGAGAACCAGCCTTCCAAATGCTTGGCCGATCCGGCCATGCGCTGCACCTCATCCACCGGCAAGCGCCGAAAAGAGTTGATGCCCTGACGCTCCAGTGCGGCAATCACGCCGTCGGTAGCACCCATCTGGGCGCGGTTGGTGGCGGTGTACAAGGTGCCGTCCAAGCGGTAGTCCGCCTCAATAGCGTGATCACGGCAGAAGTCACCGATAGCATAAATGCTCTGCTCGGAGGCCTTGACAAGACGTATCGCCTCCTGCATCCCGAACAGCCGTTCCAGGGTGAAATACTTGGCCGACCATGACAGCGCGCAACCGCCATTGCGCCCGCTGGCCCCGGCGCCACAGATATCGGCCTCGATCAGCACGACATCCAGGGCTGGGTTCTGCTCCTTGAGCATCAGTGCGGTCCAGAGCCCTGTGTAGCCCCCACCGACAACGCACACATCGCAGTGGGTATCGGCGGACAGTGGTGGACACGCGCGTTCATCTTCCTGATCCAGCGCCTGCTGTAGCCAAAAGGGTCTCATGGTCGGTTCCTTGTAGGTGTCAGGTACGCAGTGGCTTGATTGCCATGGCCGTGTTCGGTGCCACGGCCGGGATGTGATCTGCTGTCGCCGGACGGCTGTTCCAGTGCGGCACCAGCACCAACGCCGAGAACAGGGCGCAGGCGGCGAATACGATGAACACAGTGATGCCGTCGAAATAGCCGGGTAGCAGCCCACCGAGAATCGCGCCCACCGAGCCACAACCGTTAACGAAACCAGCAGCCGTGGCTCCCGCCTTGGCGCTACCGAAATCGATGGCGGCCGCGCCGCTGATCATCGAATCCGGCCCGTACAAGGTCAGGCCCATGACAAACAACAAGGCCACCACCAGTATCACGCTGCCGGTTTGCATCGCACCCATGAACAGCGCCAGCGTTACCGTCAGCACGATCAGGCTGATCACGCAGGCCGGCATGCGCCGGGCGCCAAACAACTTGTCCGAGGCCAGGCCGATCATGATCGGGCCCAGCAGGCCGGCCAGCTCGAAGGCCGTGGGGATGATTGCGGCGCCGACCTTGCCCACCGACGGCATCTGTTCAAAGACCATGACCGGTCCCCATAGCAGGATCGCGTAGCGCGCAGGTTTAAGCAGAAAGTACGCAAGCCCCAGGGTCAGCACAGTGCGGTTACGCAGAATCTCGCGCAGCGGCGTCCAGATACTGCAAATCGTGGTTCCGGGCACCATGCTTTCCGGCTCGGGCTCCACCGCTGGTAAACCAACGTCCTCGGGCTTGTTGCGCTGCAGGAAGAAAAACAGCACCGCCACCCCGGCAACCACGGCGGCACTGGAGAAAAACGCCGCGTGCCAACTGCCGACCAGGGTGTAGGCCCACCAACCGGCAAAGGGCGAAGCGACAAGACCGCCGAAGGCATAGCACGAACTCCACAGCCCGAGCACGCGCCCGCGCTGCGACGACGGGAAAAAGCTGCCAATGTTCTTGCACAAGCCCGCCCACCCCGTGGACTGGGCCAAGCCCTGGACCAGCATGCAGGTGGCAAAAATCGGGAAGGTTGCGTAGCTGCCCATCACCAACGCGGCTGCCGCAGAAATCACCAGGCCGCCGAGCACCACCACACGTGGGCCGAAACGGTCGGCGAGCATGCCCCAGGTGAACTGCCCTACTGCATAGGCAGCCAGGTAGATGGCATCGAGGTTGGCCATAGCCATTTTGTCGAGGGTAAAACTTGGATCTTCGCCAATGCCCAACTTGGCGACGGAGAATGCTTTGCGGGTGAAGTAAAACGCAGCGTAGGCAATCCAGGTGACGGCAAAGATCTGCACGCGCCAACGCTTTATATCTGCAATATGTTTATTCATGGTGACTCTGACCTCGAAGCTTGAGTGTGCCGGCAGAATTTGAAAAAACGCCTGTCTTGTTGTTGTGTTGCGCACTGCGTGACGACCGGTCAGGGCCATCACAGGGTCAGATGGAACTGGAGCAAGGGGTATTGTTGTGCCTTTTCAGCCAGGTCCATGGCCCGTTGGTCACAGGACGTGACATGGCGGGCTGAACGAGATAAAAACAATTACTGACTGATAAATAAAATCGATTTATCGTATTTCACTAATAAGCTCAGCTTGTAACAGGTACTGCGATGTCGGTCTCCCATGCTCAGTTGAAAGCGTTTCATGCCGTTGCCCTGCACGGCAGCTTCACCCGCGCCGCCGAACGGTTGTTTCTCACCCAGCCGGCGATCTCCGATCAGGTGCGCAAGCTTGAGGAGCGCTTCGGTGTATTGCTGTTCAATCGCAACAAACGCTCGGTGCAATTGACCGATCTGGGCGAACGCCTGTTGGCGATCACTCAGCGCTTGTTTGTCTGCGAAGCCGAAGCCCACGAACTGCTCCAGGACTCCCGTGCCCTGCAGACCGGAACCCTGGTCCTGGCGGTTGATGCGCCGGTGCATGTGCTGCCGCAAATTGCGCAGTTCTGTGAGCAGTACCCGGGCATCAGCGTCAAAATCGAGACCGGTAACACTGACGAGTCGCTACTGAGACTATTCAATTATCAGGCCGACCTTGCCTTGCTTGGCCGAGATGTCGATGACGAACGCCTCCTCTGCGTACCGATGCGCAGCGACCCGATGGTGGCTTTCGTTTCACACAACCATCCCTGGGCTAGCCGTGGCTCGATCAGCCTGGCCGACCTCGATGACACGCCACTCGTGCTGCGCGAGCCGGGATCAGTGACCCGCCAGACCCTGGAAGAAGAAATGCAACGCGCGGGCCTGCGCATCCGCCCGGCGATCCAGGTGGAAGGCCGGGAAGCGGCGCGCGAAGCGGTAGTGGTGGGCATCGGCGTGGGCGTGGTATCAGCCGCCGAATTTGGTGCCGACGCGCGGGTTTGCGCCTTGCCGATCGTAGATTGCCAGCGCCGCCTCACCGAGACCCTCGTGTGCTTGCGCGAACAAAGCTCACGACGCCTGGTGGCCACCTTTCTGCAAATGGTGCGAGACAGCCTCTGACACCATCGCGTCCACATCTTCAAGCCGGCAAGGCCGGCTCCCGCAACAGTTGGAACCTGCTCTGGTGGGGCAAGCCCTTTGCTTACTTTGGGGCGACTGGCCAAAGTAAGGCACCGTAAGGGCGCAACGGTGACTAAGCGCCACCACCGCAAATGGATCTACCCGCAAGTCCCAACGCCGCAGCCCTCCAGAATCAAGCCATTTTAAGCACGGCCGCATCCCTCCCCCGTGCCACCGCCTGAGCCGCCACCAACATCGCCCGCAACAACACTGCACAACCATCAGCCAGATCCTGAGGTGCAGCGTTCTCAATTTCGTTGTGGCTGATCCCCCCCTCACAAGGCACAAAAATCATACCGGCGGGTCCCAATTCAGCGAGAAAAATTGCATCGTGGCCAGCGCCGCTGACAATCTCCATGTGCGACAGCCCCAGCCCCTTTGCCGCACTGCGTACCGCCTCGACACACTCCTGATTGAAATACAGCGGCGGAAAATCTGCCGTCGGCGTCAAGGTGTACTGCAACCCATGTTGCGCACAGGTACTACTGATCACATCGCGAACCTGGGCAATCATCGACTCAAGACGTGGCGGCTCCAGGTGGCGAAAATCCAGGGTCATGCGCACTTCACCGGGAATGACATTGCGCGAACCCGGATAAGCCTGCAGGCAACCGACGGTCCCGCAGGCATGCGGCTGGTGCTCAAGGGCCACTCGGTTCACTGCCGCTACCACCACACTGGCACCGACCAGGGCGTCCTTGCGCAGGTGCATGGGCGTTGGCCCGGCGTGCGCCTCAACACCACGCAGCGTCAAGTCGAACCACTTCTGACCCAGCGCGCCGAGTACCACGCCAATGGTCTTGTGCTGGTCCTCCAGAATCGGCCCTTGCTCGATATGCGCCTCAAAATAGGCTCCCACAGGATGGCCACTGACCGCCCTGGGCCCAGCGTAGCCAATGGCCTTGAGCGCCTGGCCGACACTGATGCCTTCGGCGTCGACCTTGGCCAGGGTTTCTTCCAACGTGAACTTCTCGGCGAACACCCCCGACCCCATCATGCACGGGGCAAAGCGCGAGCCCTCCTCGTTGGTCCAGACCACCACCTCCAGCGGCGCCTCGGTTTCGATGTTCAAATCATTGAGGGTACGCATCACCTCAAGGCCAGCCAGCACGCCAAAGCAGCCGTCGAACTTGCCGCCAGTGGGCTGGGTATCGATATGGCTGCCGGTCATCACCGGTGGCAAGTGCGGATTGCGCCCCGCACGGCGGGCGAAAATATTGCCGACGCCGTCGATACTGACGGTGCAGCCAGCCTCCTCGGTCCACTTGATGAACAGGTCACGGGCCTGACGGTCCAGGTCAGTCAGCGCCAGACGGCACACCCCACCTTTGACCGTAGCCCCGAGACGGGCAAGCTCCATCAGCGATTGCCACAAACGCTCGCCGTTGATGTGCCGATGGGTTGATTGCAAAACGTCCTGTGCTGTTTGCATGGTGTTCTCCTGCATCTGCTGCCGAGCCTCTGCGGGCTATCGGCACTACACGGTGGGTTTGAGGTGGGTGGCACGCGCGCCCTTCAGTTGCCCGAGCCCGTAATAGATCAGCCCGCCCAGGGCGGAGCCGGTGAACCAGCCAAAATCGTAGAACCAACTGAACGCCGTGCTCTGCAACGACAACAGGGTCAAGACGACCGGAACGCCAAAGGCGATAAAGCCGCTCACGTTCCAGGCTGGATAGACGTCATCGCGGTACAGCCCCGCCAGGTCCAGGGTTTGCCTGCGGATCAGGAAGTAGTCCACCACCATGATGCCGGCAATCGGTCCGAGCAGGCTCGAATAGCCAAGCAACCAGTTGGAATAAACGCTTTCCAGGCTCACGTCGCTGACGATCCAACCAAGTTTTTTCAGCAGCTCATGCCCCATCAGCAGCAGGCCGACCACGCCGGTCAGGAGCACTGCCAAGGTCCGCCCGATCCACTTCGGCGCCAGGTTCTGGAAGTCGTTGGTTGGCGACACAATGTTCGCCGCGGTGTTGGTCGACAAGGTGGCGATGATGATCAGTGCCATGGCCAATGCCACCCACACCGGGCTCTGGATATGCCCGATCAGGCTGACCGGATCCGACACCGTTTGCCCGACCAGCGACGCCGAGGCCGCGGTCAATACCACACCGAGCGCGGCGAACAGGAACATGGTCAGCGGCAGGCCGAAAATCTGTCCGAGAATCTGGTCCTTCTGGCTTTTTGCGTAGCGACTGAAGTCTGGAATGTTCAGCGACAGGGTGGCCCAGAAACCGACCATGGCGGTGAGCCCGGCAAAAAAGTAGCCGTAGACACTGGCACCTTCCGGACGCTTGGGTGGCTGGGCCATCAGCTCGCTGATCGACACGTTGGGCAAGGCCCACACCAGTAGCCCGGCACCGACGAGAACCAGCAGCGGCGCCGAGAGGGTTTCCAACCATTTGATCGACTCGGCACCGCGCAGCACCACCCACAGGTTCAGGCACCAGAACAGCATGAAGCCGATCACCTCGCCGGTACCGCCAAGCGCCTTCCAGTCCGCCGACAAGGTACCGAGAAACAGGTGAATAGCCAGGCCACCGAACATGGTCTGAATGCCGAACCAGCCACAGGCCACCAGGGCACGGATCAGACATGGCACGTTGGAGCCGATGATGCCGAAGGAGGAACGCAGCAACACCGGAAAGGGAATGCCGTACTTGGTACCGGGAAAGGCATTGAGTGTCAGCGGAATCAGCACCACGGTGTTGGCCAGCAAAATGGCCAGTAGTGCTTCGCCCACGGTCAAGCCGAAGTACGCAGTGAGCACCCCACCGAGGGTGTAGGTCGGCACGCAAATCGACATGCCAACCCACAGTGCGGTTATGTGCCATTTGTTCCAAGTGCGGTCCTGCACCTTGGTCGGCGCGATGTCATGGTTGTATCGGGGGCTGTCGATGACGTCGCTGCCGGCGTCGAGTTCATACAAGCCATCACGTTCACGCACTTGCGATCTGGTCTGCTGCATGGTCGCTCCACTGTTTTTGTGTTTTTGGAGGTACTTGCACTGGCATAGGGGCAATCACGGGTGCCCATGAGAAATCTTGACCATTTCCACAACCTGTCAAGAACGACAGGACCACTGGTCGTTTTGTTGAGGCATCGAAAATCAAAACAAATCCATAAATATCAATCAGTTATGGCGAATATAGGCTTATAAATTAAATATTTGCCCAATCCTGAAACCGCTACTAGATTCATTTCCTGACAGCAGTGACAGGTTTTGACCTACGCTGCTATGAGTACAAAACCTAGAGCCGGTATCAACCGGTCAAGCCTGCGAGGAGCATCTGATGACGCTTATGATTCGTGGCGCCACCCTGATTACCCATGAGGAAAGTTATCGTGCCGACGTGCTGTGTGCCGACGGTGTGATCAAGGTCATCGGCACCGACCTCGATATCCCCAACGGCTGCGAGATTCTTGACGGTAGCGGCCAGTACCTGATGCCTGGCGGCATCGATCCGCACACTCACATGCAGCTGCCTTTCATGGGCACGGTGGCCAGCGAGGATTTTTACAGCGGCACCGCAGCAGGCCTTGCCGGCGGTACTACCTCGATCATCGACTTCGTCATTCCCAACCCCCAGCAATCATTGCTCGAAGCCTTTCATCAGTGGCGCGGCTGGGCAGAGAAATCTGCTTCGGACTATGGCTTTCACGTGGCCATCACTTGGTGGAGTGACGCAGTGCGCGAGGAAATGGGCGAGTTGGTCAGCCAGCACGGGGTCAACAGCTTCAAGCACTTCATGGCCTACAAAAATGCAATCATGGCGGCCGACGACACCCTGGTTGCCAGCTTCGAACGTTGCCTGGAACTGGGCGCCGTGCCGACTGTACATGCCGAGAACGGTGAGCTGGTCTATCACCTGCAACGCAAACTGCTTGCCCAAGGCATCACCGGCCCCGAAGCCCACCCATTGTCGCGCCCCTCGCAAGTCGAGGGCGAGGCGGCCAGCCGCGCCATTCGCATTGCCGAAACCCTGGGTACTCCGGTCTACCTGGTACACGTGTCGACCCGTGAGGCACTGGATGAGATCAGCTATGCCCGGGCCAAGGGTCAGCAGGTCTACGGCGAAGTGTTGGCCGGGCACTTGCTGCTCGACGACAGCGTTTACCAGCATCCGGACTGGCAGACCGCGGCGGGTTACGTAATGAGCCCGCCCTTCCGCCCGCGCAAGGAAGGCCATCAGCAAGCGCTGTGGGGTGGCCTGCAGTCAGGCAATCTGCACACCACCGCTACCGACCACTGCTGCTTCTGCGCCGAGCAGAAAGCCGCTGGCCGCGACGATTTCAGTCGCATCCCCAATGGTACCGCCGGTATCGAAGATCGGATGGCGGTGCTATGGGACGAAGGTGTGAACAGTGGCCGATTGTCGATGCAGGACTTCGTCGCCCTGACCTCCACCAACACGGCGAAAATATTCAACCTGTTCCCGCGCAAGGGCGCCCTGCGCGTAGGCGCCGATGCCGACCTGGTGCTCTGGGACCCGCAAGGCACTCGAACCATCTCGGCAGCGACCCATCATCAACAGGTCGACTTCAATATTTTTGAAGGCAAGACTGTTCGCGGCATCCCCAGCCACACCATCAGTCAGGGCAAGCTGGTCTGGGCCAACGGTGACCTACGTGCCGAGCGAGGCGCTGGGCGCTACATCGAACGGCCGGCGTATCCGGCGGTATTCGACTTGCTGAGCAAGCGTGCCGAGCATCAGCGACCGATTGCGGTCAAGCGCTGAAGTACTGAGTTCCCTGAACGCCGAGGGCTGTTGGACGCGGATGCATTCGCTCCCACTGTAATCGGCGCACGCAAAAATAAAAAAAAAGAGGAAACCACCGTGATCGAGTCCCTCAACCACCTCCCCCGACCGTCTACCGACAACGCCAGCCTGGCCGAGCACTTCAGTGACCTGGCGCCTGCGCTGAATGCCCGCCAGGCCGCAGTCGAGGCTTCCCGCTGCCTGTACTGCTACGACGCCCCTTGCGTCAATGCGTGCCCAAGCGACATCGACATTCCCTCGTTCATCCGCAACATTCACCAGGAAAACGTCCAGGGCGCAGCAGAAAAGATTCTCTCGGCCAATATCCTCGGCGGCAGTTGCGCCCGGGTCTGCCCGACCGAAATCCTCTGCCAGCAAGCCTGCGTGCGTAATCATCACCAGGAATGCGCCCCCGTATTGATCGGCCTGCTGCAACGCTATGCACTGGACAATGCCGAGTTCAAAGAGCATCCCTTTCAGCGCGCTGCCAGCAGTGGCAAGCGCATCGCCGTGGTCGGCGCCGGGCCTGCCGGTTTGTCTTGCGCACACCGCCTGGCCTGGCACGGCCATGACGTGGTGATATTCGAAGCACGGCCCAAGGCCGGCGGCCTGAATGAGTACGGGATTGCCAAATACAAAGTGGTCGATGACTTCGCCCAGCGCGAGGTGGACTTTGTTCTGCAGATTGGCGGCATCGAGATTCGTCATGGCCACGTGCTGGGCGAAAACCTCAGTCTGGGCGAGTTGCAGCAACAGTTCGATGCGGTATTCCTCGGTCTGGGTCTGGCCGCCAGTCGCCAATTGGGCCTGGCCGATGAAAATGCACCCGGCGTGCTGGCCGCTACCGACTATATCCGGGAGCTGCGCCAGGCCGACGACCTGAGCACCCTGCCCGTCGCTGACCGCTGCATCGTCCTTGGCGCCGGCAACACCGCTATCGACATGGCAGTACAAATGGCCCGCCTTGGTGCCCGTGACGTCAACCTGGTTTACCGCCGCGGCTTTGAGGACATGGGTGCCACCGAGCATGAACAACATATTGCCAAGGAGAACCAGGTACGCCTGCTGACCTGGGCGCAACCCGAGCAGGTGCTGCTCGACGATCAGGGTCGAGTGCGTGGCATGCGCTTCGCCCGCACCCGCTTGAGCGAGGGTCGCCTGCACACTACAGGGGAAACCTTCGAATTGGCTGCCGCTGCCATTTTCAAAGCCATCGGCCAGACGTTCGACGACCACGCCTTGAGCGACAGCAGCGCCCAGGCGTTGGCCCGTGATGGCGAACGCATTCGCGTCGATGAGCACATGCGTACCAACCTGCCAGCTGTTTATGCCGGCGGCGACTGTACCCACCTGGGCCAGGACCTTACTGTTCAGGCGGTGCAACACGGCAAGGTGGCCGCCGAGGCCATCCATGCGCAACTGATGCTCAATGTGGAGGCTGCATAATGGCTGACCTATCGATCGAATTTGCCGGCATCAAGGCGCCCAACCCGTTCTGGCTAGCCTCCGCACCGCCTACCGACAAAGCCTACAACGTGGTCCGTGCCTACCAGGCCGGCTGGGGCGGCGTGGTCTGGAAAACCCTGGGTGAAGACCCGGCGGCGGTCAACGTGTCGTCGCGTTACTCGGCCCACTATGGGGTCAACCGCGAGGTCATGGGCATCAACAACATCGAGCTGATCACCGACCGCTCGCTGGAGATCAACCTGCGGGAAATCACCCAGGTCAAAAAGGACTGGCCTGACCGGGCACTGATCGTGTCGTTGATGGTGCCTTGCGAGGAAGCGTCGTGGAAAGCCATTCTGCCGCTGGTGGAAGCCACCGGCGCCGACGGCATCGAACTGAACTTCGGCTGCCCGCACGGCATGCCTGAACGTGGCATGGGGGCGGCAGTTGGGCAAGTGCCTGAATATGTCGAGCAAGTCACCCGTTGGTGCAAGATGCACTGCTCGCTGCCGGTGATCGTCAAACTTACGCCCAACATCACCGACATCCGTCAGTCTGCCCGCGCAGCCCATCGTGGCGGCGCCGACGCCGTGTCGCTGATCAACACCATCAATTCGATTACCAGTGTCGACCTCGAACGCATGGTCGCCCTGCCCATTGTCGGGGACATGAGCACCCACGGCGGCTACTGCGGCTCGGCGGTCAAACCGATTGCCCTGAACATGGTCGCCGAGATTGCCCGTGACCCGGCGACACGCGGCCTGCCGATCTGTGGCATCGGCGGAATTGGCAGTTGGCGCGATGCGGCCGAGTTCATCGCCCTGGGATGCGGCGCCGTACAAGTCTGCACGGCAGCGATGCTGCACGGCTTTCGCATCGTCGAAGACATGAAAGACGGCCTCTCGCGCTGGATGGACAGTCAAGGCTATCGCAGCCTGCAAGAATTCAGCGGTCGTGCCGTTGGTCACACCACCGACTGGAAGTTCCTGGATATCAACTATCAGGTCATCGCCAAGATCGATCAGGATGCCTGCATTGGCTGCGGCCGCTGTCACATCGCTTGTGAGGATACGTCGCACCAAGCTATCGCCAGCCTGCGCCAAGCCGATGGCAGTCATCGCTACGAGGTGATCGACGCCGAATGCGTGGGCTGCAACCTGTGCCAGATCACCTGCCCGGTCCAGGACTGTATCCAGATGGTGGCGCAGGACACCGGCAAGCCGTTCCTCGACTGGCAACATGACCCGCGCAACCCTTACCGCGAAGCCTCCTGAGGCGGGGGCATGAACAACAAGGGAGGATCAGTGATCCTCCCTTGTTGTTTGAACTCAATGCATGTCACTGCGCCGATACAGGCTCAAGCCTACCGCCAATGCCGCCAGCATTCCGGCGCAACTGCGGTTGATCCACTGCATGGTGCGGGCCGAAAAGCGCCGCATGGCGTGTCGGCCGCCATAGGCATAGACCGCCATCATCACACCGTCCAGGGCTGCACTGGTGATCGCCAGCACCAGGTATTGCTCGGCTACCGGCTGATCCGGGCGGATGAACTGCGGCAGGAAAGCGGAAAAGAACAACAGCCCCTTGGGATTGGACAAACCAACGAACAGCGCCCGCAGGAACGCCGAACGGCCAGTGGCGCCGGCATTCATTGGCACACGCTCAAGCGCATTGCTTGGCGCACGCCATAGCACCCAGGCCAAGTACAGCAAGTACACGGCGCCGACCCATTTGACCAGGCTGAACAACTGTTCCGATGTTTGCAGCAGCGCCCCGAGGCCGCAGCCAACGGCAGCGATCAGGATCAAGTCGGAAAGCATTGCCCCGGCCATGCCGAAGCCAGCCACGCGCATGCCATGGCTGGCACCATTATTGAGCGCCAGGAGCATGGCCGGACCCGGGGTAATCATCACCGCACTGGCGGCAACGACGTAGAGCAACAGTGTGGAAGCGTCCATGGCGGTTTTCGCAGGCAGAAAAACGCCAGAATGCCTGTTCGATACGGTCAGGACAATACCTGTTATCGGCCCGCACCAGACTTCGACACTTTGCCTTTATCATGGGGTGAACAAGGAAAATCAACCCAAGGAAGTGATTGTCATGCTGTACCGCCTGAGCGCCGATGGTCTGGTGCTGTTTCACCTGTCGTTCATTTTGTTCGTGCTGTTCGGCGGCTTGCTGGCGCTCAAATGGCGCGGTGTGCTGTGGTGGCACTTACCCGCCGTGTGCTGGGGCATCGCCGTGGAGTTTTTGCACCTGTACTGCCCGCTGACCGACTGGGAAAACCATCTGCGTCAGGCCGCTGGCCAGGCTGGCTATGAAGGCGGGTTCGTCGAGCATTATATCCTGCCGGTCATTTACCCCGCCGGGCTAACGCCCGGCATTCAGGTCTTGCTGGGCTCGGTGGTGGTGCTGGTCAATGCCGTGGTCTACGTGCTGGTCATTCGTCGCTGGCCACGCCGCCAACTGACGTAGCCACTGCGACTTACGGTTCCAGCCCGATGCCGCGCAAAATAACGCTGGTGACCGTCTGCACCGCCCGCTCGAACTGCAGTTCAGTCAGTGGCTGGTGGTCATTGAGCAAACCAACCTGGTGACTGAAGTCGGCATAGTGCTGGGTCGAAGCCCAGATCATGTACAACAGCCCCGACGGCTCCACCGCGATGATGCGACCGTCGTCGATCCACTGACGAATCTTCGCCTCTTTCATCTTCGCCCAGTCATACAGCGGATCGTCCAGCGCCGCGCCCAGGTTGGGCGCGCCGTGGATGATTTCGTTGGCCCAGACCTTGGAGCCAAAAGGACGGGTGCGCGAATGGTTCATTTTTGCGCGAATGTAGCTGCTGAGCACGATGCGTGGGTCGTCATAGAGTTCGAAGCACAGTGCATCCTGCTTCCACACTTCCAGCAGGCCGAACAGCACGGCCTGATACAACTCGGCCTTGGTGCTGAAGTAATAGTGCACATTGCTGCGCGGCAACTGCGCCGCTTCGGCGATATCGGCCATGGCGGTGCCTGCGAAGCCTTTTTCGGCAAAGACCTGCTCGGCTGCCAGAAGGATGTTGTCGACATTGCGTTGGCGAATGCTGAGCTTGTGCCGGGTCATGACCAGATCCATTGCGACTGACACTGCAAGGCTAACATCAGTACTGCAGATTCGTGCGTCACCGGCAAAAAAGTTGTGTCGACGCAGGGATTTTTCTCGTGGTCGGCAGTCGCAATACTGCACACCTCTTATCACCAGCCCTCCCCAGGAGCCCTTTCATGTCCATTCCTCTTCTTGGCCTCGGTACGTTCCGTCTCAAGGACCAGGTCGTTATCGACTCGGTCACCCAGGCGCTGGAGCTCGGCTATCGAGCGATCGACACTGCCCAGATCTACGGCAACGAAGCTGAAGTCGGCACCGCCATCGCTGCCAGCGGCGTAGCGCGTGAACAACTGTTCCTGACCAGTAAGATCTGGATCGACAACCTCAGCGCCGACAAGCTGATTCCGAGCCTTAAGGAAAGCCTACAGAAGCTCAAGACCGATTATCTGGACCTGACCCTGATTCACTGGCCTTCCCCCAAGGGCGCCGTGGCGGTCAGTGAGTTCATGAGCGCGTTGGCCGAGGCCAAAGCCCAGGGCCTGACCCGCCAGATCGGCGTTTCCAACTTCACCATCGACCTACTGCGCCAAGCCATTGAGGTGGTCGGTAAAGACGCCATCGCCACCAACCAGATTGAACTGCACCCTTATCTGCAAAACCGCAAACTGGTCGAGTTCATGGCAAGCCAGGGCATCGCTGTGACCTCGTACATGACCCTGGGCTATGGCAAAGTCCTGCAAGACCCGGTCATCCAGGCTATTGCCAGCCAACACCAAGCCACCCCGGCGCAAGTCACCCTGGCCTGGGCCATGCAGTTGGGCTATGCGGTAATCCCGTCCTCGACCCGTCGCGAGAACTTGGCGAGCAATCTCAAGGCGGCCGAGCTTAAGCTCAGCAGCGATGAAATGGCGCAAATCGCCGCCCTCGACAGCGGCCTGCGCCTGACCAATCCTGAAAGTCTGGCGCCTGCCTGGGACTAATCGTGATCGCTACAGGCCTGCGCCAGCTTCAGGTAGCGCAAGGTGTGTTGCTGGCCGGCGGAGTCGAGATAGACCATGCTGGCCTGCACCACATCGCAGAGCTCGGAGACCGGCTCGCTCATGCTCACTACTCGGGCGATATCCAGTGGCATCCCGTACTGGTAGACAGCAGTTGATTCAGTAGCCTGGGCGCTGGCAGTAAGCACCAGGGCAAGGCACAACAGAGTTCGCAGGTACATGGCGACGCTCCTGTAGGACAAGAGGTTCGCCGACACGTCGGAGAACCCCGACCTTTAAAGTGTGGCGCGCCCACGCCCAAACGTCGCGCCAGGGGATCAACGGCAAAGGCTGGGCAGATCGGCTAATCTGCACGCCTGACAATTGCCTGCGAAACTGCCCCCACCATGGAACTCCATATCAGCCTGCACGGCAGCAAAGGCTTGGCCGAGCAGCTCTACCAGCAACTGCGCGAAGGTATCGACAGTGGGCGCCTGGCGGCAGGCACGCAGTTACCGCCGACGCGGCTGCTTGCCGAGCAATTGGGGGTGTCGCGCAAGACCGTGGCCGACGCCTATTCGCGCCTTACCTATGACAACCTGCTCAGCGGCAAGGTTGGCAAGGGCACTTTCATTACCCCCAGCGCACCGCGTTTACCCCCAGCGCCCGCAGCCCTGCCCCTGGCCAGCGCCGCAACGTTGGAAAAATGGCGCTCACGCGCCCACCTGCTGGCAGACCTTGCGCCCAGCGCTTCGCGTTACGACTTCATCGGTGGGGCGTCGAGCAAGGCGCAGTTTCCATTCGATGACTGGCGCCGCTGCAACCAGTACGCGCTACGCCAGATACGCCGCGGCAGTGCGCGCTATGCCGCCCATCAAGGCTTGCCGGAACTGCGTGAAGCCATCGCCCGACACATCGCCTTTGCGCGCGGTGTGCGTTGCGACAGCGCCGATGTGTTGGTTTGCAACGGCGCCCAGCAAGCGCTGGATCTGATTGCTCGGATACTCATCGAACCGGGTTGCAAGGTGGCCATGGAAGATCCCGGCTACACCCCGGCACGCCAGTTGTTCCTATCCCAGGGCGCGCGACTGCAGTATGTGCCAGTAGACGAACAAGGTCTGTGCGTCGAGCACATCGAAGAAGGCACGCGGCTGATTTATGTCACACCCTCGCATCAGTTTCCATTGGGTATGCCCATGAGCCTGGCACGTCGCCAAGCCTTGCTGGAGCGCGCGGCGGCACTGGGCGCAATCATTATCGAGGACGACTACGACAGTGAGTTCCGCTACGAGGGGCGCCCCACTGACGCCCTGCAGAGCATGGACCGGCACGGTTTGGTGGCGTACGTCGGGACCTTCTCGAAAACCTTGTTGCCCGAGCTGCGCCTGGGCTACACCATCGTTCCGCAGGCCCTGCGCGAAGCCATCTGCACCGCCAAGCAATTGACCGACTGGCACACCCCGACCTTAAGCCAGTGGGCCCTGGCCAGTTTTATCAACGAAGGCTCGCTGCTCAAACACATCCGCCGCGTACATGAGGTGTATACCGCCCGCCGCCAGCGAATCCTGCATCGCCTGCACGGCGATCTGGCACCTTGGTTCGAGGTGATACCGGCCACCGCTGGCTATCATTTAAGCGCCCTGGCCAAGCATGACCTGGACGTGGACTTTTTGATCAATATGGCGCGCAAGGTCGACGTTGGCCTGTACTCATTGGCGCCCTTTCATGTTCAGGCGCCGGTGCGTCCGGGCCTGCTGTTGGGTTTCGGTGCCATTGAACTGCTGGACATCGACCCGGCACTGGACCGGGTGCGTGACACCCTGCAGGCAATCGGCTGATTGGCCTCCTGAGATTGGCAGTGATTGGCTATTCGAGCAGCGCCGCCTCAGGGTTAAGGTAACGTCATCGCCGCCTGATGCGGACCTTAACGGAGAGAACCAGTGAGCAATCGTATCGAGTGGGCCAAACATTCACCTGAAGCCTACAAAGCCATGGTCGGCCTGGAAATGGCCCTGGGCAAGTCCGGCCTGGAAACCTCACTGCTGGAACTGATTCGCCTGCGTGCCTCGCAGATCAATGGCTGCGCCTACTGCGTCAACATGCATGCCAATGATGCACGCAAGGCTGGAGAAACCGAGGCGCGCCTGCAAACCCTCAGCGTGTGGGAAGAAACCGCTTACTTCACCCCGCGCGAACGTGCCGCCCTGGCCTGGACCGAAAGCCTGACCCACCTGCCCGAGCTGCGCGCACCCGAGCAGCAGTACCATGCCTTGCTCGAACACTTCAGCGAAGCCGAAGTGGCCAACCTGACCTTGGCCATCGCCACCATCAACGCCTGGAACCGCTTCGGCGTCGGCTTTGCAATGATTCCAGGCTGACGGCCAGCGACTGCGATTAGCCAGCCGGGGTCGGCATCACCGGTGGTGTGTACTGCAAAGTCGTGCCCAGGAACCATAACAGGAACAGTACCAATGGTACGTGCACCAGCAACTGCACGAACGAGAAGCCGATCAGATCGCGCGCCTTCAGGCCCAGTACGCCGAGCAGCGGCAGCATGTAAAACGGGTTGATCAAGTTCGGCAGCGCTTCAGCGGCGTTGTAGATCTGCACCGCCCAGCCCAGGTGGTATTGCAAGTCGTTGGCCACGAGCATCACGTACGGCGCTTCGATGATCCATTTGCCGCCACCGGACGGAATGAAGAAGCCCAGTACCGCCGAATACACGCCCATCAACACCGCGTAGGTGTCGTGAGAGGCGATTTGCACGAAGAAGGTCGAGATGTGGTGGGCCAAGGTTTGCGCATCAACGCCCTGAACTTGGGTGAGGATCGCCGCAATCGAGCCATACAGCGGAAATTGGATCAATACTCCGGTGGTGGTCGGTACCGCGCGGGTCACTGCATCGAGGAAGCTGCGTGGGCGCCAGTGCAGCAAGGCACCCAGCATGATGAACAACAGGTTGTAGGTGTTCAGCCCGGAGATGGCGGTTATCGCAGGCTTGGTGCTGAATTCGTTGTACAGCCACCCGGCCGCCAGCGCCACCAATAGCAGAATCAGAATCGGGCTGTACTCCAACCATTCACCCGGGCGGGTACGCTCAGGCGTGGGTGGCGCCGAAAAACTTGGATCAACGCCACAGTCTTCAGCGCTACGAGCGCTGGTCGGCCCTGGCGCCGTGGCATACGCCACCACCAGTGAAACCACCACCAGCGCCGCCAGCATCACACCCGACTGCCAGAGGAAAATGGTTTCGGTGAACGGGATCACCCCGGTGATTGCCAGGATCGAGGGCGGCAGGCTGGCCGGGTTGGCCTGCAACTGCGCTGCCGAAGAGGAAAGCCCCAGCGCCCACACCGCCCCTAAACCCAGGTAGGCGGCAGCACCGGCAGCACGGTAGTCCATGCGCAAGTCGGCACGACGCGCCAATGCCCGCACCAACAAGCCACCAAACACCAGCGACAGGCCCCAGTTGAGCAACGAGGCCAGCATCGAAATCAGCGCCACCCAGCACACTGCCGAGCGGCCGTTTTTCGGGATGCGCGCCAGACGATCGATGAGTTTCACCGCAGGTGGCGAGCTGGCCACCACATAGCCGCCAATCACCACGAAGGCCATTTGCATGGTGAACGGAATCAAGCTCCAGAAACCGTCGCCAAAAGCCTTGGCGGTATCGGTGGGCTTGGCGCCCATTGCCAGGGCGGCGACAGAAACCAGTACCACTGCCAGGGCGGCGAACACCCAGGAATCAGGGAACCAGCGTTCAGCCCAGTTTGAACAGCGCAAGGCAAAGCGCGCAGAGCGGCTGTCTTGAATATCAGCGGCCACAGGGTATTCCTTTTGTTGGTTTTATCAGAACGACTGAAGGCCCTATCGCCGACAAGGCCGACTCCGACAGAGGAATGCGTGGTTCGTCTGTCGGAGCCGGCCTTGCCGGCGATAGAGCCTGCAAAAACAGTGAAACGTCAGGTCAGAACGTCATCTCTTTCACATCATCCGGCACGATCAACTTGCCGGCGGTTTTCTCGATGATTTCTTCAACCGTCACCCCAGGAGCGGTCTCGCGCAGGATGAACGCGCCGTTTTCGATTTCCAGGTAGGCAAGGTCAGTCAGTACCTTGCGGATGCAGCCCGCACCGGTCAGCGGCAAGCTGCAACGGGGTAGCAGCTTGGATTCGCCGTCCTTGGAAGCGTGAGTCATGGTGACGATGATGTTGTCGGCACCGGCCACCAGGTCCATGGCGCCGCCCATGCCCTTGACCAGCTTGCCGGGGATCATCCAGGAGGCGATGTTGCCTTCCACATCTACCTCGAAAGCGCCCAGCACGGTGAGGTCGACATGACCGCCGCGGATCATGGCGAAGGATTCGGCAGAATTGAAAATCGATGCTCCGACACGCGCAGTCACGGTCTGTTTGCCGGCGTTGATCATGTCGGCATCAAGCTGCGCTTCGGTCGGGAATTCGCCCATGCCCAGCAGGCCGTTTTCCGATTGCAGCATTACATCCATGTCCGCTGGGACGTAGTTGGCCACCAGGGTCGGGATGCCGATGCCAAGGTTGACGTAGAAGCCGTCCTGGAGTTCGCGGGCGACGCGCTGGGCCATTTGTTCGCGGGTAAGTGCCATGGTCAGTATCTCTTTGTTGTTCTGTTCGGGGACGGTTCAGGCTTTGAGGGTGCGTTTTTCGATACGCTTCTCGAAGGTGCCGACAATCACCCGGTCGACATAGATACCCGGGGTATGAATTTCAGTTGGCAGCAATACACCCGGCTCGACGATCTCCTCGACCTCGACCACGGTGATCTTGCCGGCAGTAGCGGCCAGCGGGTTGAAGTTCTGCGCGGTATTGCGGTACACCACGTTGCCGTAGTGATCGGCCTTCCAGCCTTTGACGATGGCGAAGTCGCCAGTAATGGCTTCTTCAAGGATGTATTTGCGGCCGTTGAACTCGCGCACTTCCTTGCCTTCGGCAACGGGCGTGCCGTAGCCGGTAGCGGTGAAGAACGCCGGAATGCCGGCGCCGCCTGCGCGCATTTTTTCCGCCAGGGTGCCTTGCGGCGTCAACTCTACATCCAGCTCGCCGCTGAGCAGTTGGCGCTCGAATTCGGCGTTTTCGCCCACATACGAAGCAACCATCTTGCGAATCTGATGGTCTTCAAGCAGTACGCCCAGGCCAAAGCCATCGACGCCGCAGTTGTTCGAGACCACGGTCAGACCCTTGACGCCACGACGCTTGATTTCGTTGATGAGGTTTTCCGGGATCCCGCACAGACCAAAACCACCAGCCAGTACGGTCATGTTGTCGGTCAGGCCTTCAAGAGCCTGTTCATAGGTTGCTACGCGCTTGTCCAGTCCGGCCATGCTGATCCGCCTTTTGTAGTTGTTTAACCGACGGGGGTGTCGGCGAGCGTTTGTCCCATCTTCACCCCAACGAACTTATTTGTTAATTTTGTTTTTATGTTTGTTTGATTAATTTTTCAAAAGAATAGACCACAGCAATGAACGTCAAGCAGCTGCGCGCCTTTGTCACCGTCGCCAAATACCAGAGCTTTGCCCAGGCCGGCGAGCATCTGCACCTGTCGCAACCGGCCTTGAGCCTGACCATCAAGGCCCTGGAAGACAACCTCGGCGGCGCCCTGTTCAGCCGTACTACCCGCAGCGTCAGCCTGACGCCGGAGGGTGACGTGCTGCTACCTCTGGCGCGGCAGTTACTCGCCGATTGGGACAATACCGAAGAACTGCTACGCCAGCGTTTCACCCTGCAATTGGGCCGTGTATCGATCGCCGCCATGCCGGCGTTTGCGGGCAACTTGTTGCCTGCGGTGCTGAAGGTATTCCGCCAACGTTATCCTCGGGTCAATGTCACAGTGCATGACGTCATCAACGAACAGGTGCTGGAACTGGTACGCCATCGTCGTGTCGAACTGGGCATCGGCATTGAACCGGAGTCTAGCGCACCCCTGCTGTTCAAGCCGTTGTACCTGGACCGTTTTGTCGCGGTGGTACCCACCGAATCCCCCCTGGCCCAGCAAGCGCAGGTGAGTTGGCGCGAACTGCTGGCCGAAGATTTCATTGCCCTACAACGACCGTCGGCAGTGCGACTGCTGCTCGAACAACACCTGGCTGCCGAGCATGGCAAGCTGGCGGTGGCCTTCGAGAGTCATCAGCTTTCGACCATCGGCCGCATGGTTGCCAATGGTCTGGGCGTGAGCGCAGTGCCGGCCTTGTGCATCGGCCAGATGCAAGAGCTTGGCGCCCGTTGTGTGCCGCTGGTCGAGCCAATCATCGAGCGACGCATTGGCGTCTCCCTGCTCGCCGACCATAAACTCTCGGCAGCAGCCCAGGCGCTGCTGGATGTACTACAGGAACAAACCCGTCCCCAGGAGGTGAAATGCGCACAGTGAAGCTTGCCGGCAAAGACGTTCCAGCCATCGGCCAAGGTACCTGGTACATGGGTGAAGACCCGCACCAGCGCAGCCGCGAAGTGGCGGCGCTGCAGCATGGTATCGACCTGGGCCTGACGCTGATCGACAGCGCCGAAATGTATGCCGAAGGCGGCGCGGAGGAAGTCGTCGGCCAGGCCATTGCCGGGCGCCGCGACAAGGTGTTCGTGGTCAGCAAAGTGTACCCGCACAACGCCAGCCGCAACGGCGTTCCGGCGGCCTGCGAGCGCAGCCTGAAGCGCCTGGGCACCGATTTTATCGATCTTTATCTGCTGCACTGGCGCGGCCAGTACCCGCTGGAAGAAACCGTAGAAGCGTTCGAGCGGCTGCGGGAGGCGGGCAAGATTGGTCGTTGGGGGGTGTCGAACTTCGATGTTGACGACCTGCGCGAGCTGGGCAGTTCGGACTGCGCGGTCAACCAGGTGCTCTACAACCCCAGTCAGCGCGGTATCGAGTTCGACTTGCTGCCCTGGAGCCAAAAGCGTCAGATGCCGACCATGGCCTACTGCCCTTTGGCCCAGGCCGGGCGTTTGCTCAAGCACCCTACCCTGATCGATATTGCCGAGCGCCACGGTGCTACGCCAGCACAGGTGAGTCTGGCCTGGGTTACGCGCCAGGCGGGCGTTATCGCCATTCCCAAGGCAGTGGAGCCTGAGCATGTACGCCTGAATGCGGCGGCGGCCAGCCTGAACCTGAGCAGTGAAGACCTGCGTGCCATCGATCGGGCCTTTCCTGCGCCAACGCGCAAGCAGCACCTGGCGATGGTTTGAAGCAGTAAAGCGCATCTCCCTGACTTGAGGCGACCCTGAGTCGCCTTGGGCAGAAAACCGATAATAATCGGTATCACTACGGCTGAAGTGTCGAATTTAATCGACAACAGAAACTACCGGCCGCCAGGCCAAAATCCGCGCAATAGAGCCATTCCCCCACATTTCTCGGCAAAAAACCGATCACATCGATACACATTTTGTCAGAATTTAATTGACACACCTCTCCCACACTTCTTATTTTCCCCCTCGCCTCACCACTCAAAAATAATTCAAACAAATACGGGCAAGCGCCATCCATCATGCCAGTCTCTTCGTCTGCACCTTCGCCTGACACCCAATTCAAAAAGACCTTGAAACTCTGGCAGGTGGTCATCATTGGCCTGGCCTACATCGCCCCGATGACCGTTTTCGACACCTTCGGCATTGTTTCCGGGATCACCGATGGACACGTCCCCAGCGCCTACGTGCTGGCCCTGCTCGGCATCCTCTTCACTGCCGTAAGCTACGGCGTACTGGTGCGTCGCTTTCCCGAAGCCGGTTCGGCCTATACCTACACACGCCGCGCCATCAATCCTCATGTCGGCTTTCTGGTGGGCTGGTCGTCATTGCTCGACTATCTGCTGCTGCCCATGGTCAACGCCCTGCTGGCCAAACTCTACTTGTCGGTGATGTTCCCGGAAGTACCGGCCTGGGCCTGGGTCGTGGGTTTTGTGACGATCATGAGCCTGATCAACATCCGCAGTATCAACCTGGTAGCCAACTTCAACACCCTGTTCGTGGCCATCCAGGCCGTCATCATCGGCGTATTCATCTACCTGACCGTGCGCGGTCTGCACAGTGGCGAAGGGTTAGGCACTACCTGGAGCCTGTTGCCGTTTGCCGCTGAGGACACCCATTTCAATGCACTGGTCGCTGGCGCCACCATCCTGTGCTTCTCATTCCTGGGCTTCGACGCGGTCACCACGCTGTCCGAAGAAACCGAGAACGCCGAAAAGGTCATTCCGCGCGCTATTTTCCTGATTGCGCTGATCGGCGGCTTGGTGTTCATCATCGTCTCGTTTTACATCCAGTCGTTTTTCCCAACCATGGACCGCTTCCAGGATCACGAGGCCGCCTTGCCGGAAATCGCCCTGTATGTCGGCGGCAAGCTGTTCCAGTCGATCTTCATTTGCTGTACGTTCATCAACACCCTGGCTTCAGGCCTGGCCTCACAAGCCAGCGTATCGCGCCTGCTGTATGTGATGGGTCGCGACAATGTCATCCCCCGACGCTACTTCGGTCGCCTGCATGACAAGTGGAAAACCCCGGTCATCAACATTGCCATCGTCGGCTTCATTTCTCTGTCGGCGATATTCTTCGACCTGGTGACCGCGACTTCGGTGATCAACTTTGGCGCGTTGGTAGCCTTCAGTTTCGTCAACCTCTCGGTGATCGTACACTGCTACCTGCGTGAAGGCTGCAACAAGACCCTGGGCGACAAATTCAAGTATCTGGTGGTGCCGACCATTGGCTTTTGCATCATTGCCATCCTCTGGCTGGACCTGGATGAGCACTCGCTATTGTTTGGCGGGGTCTGGGCTGCGCTGGGGGTGCTGTACCTGGCCTACCTGACCAAAGCCTTCAAGGTTGCGCCGCCCAGCTTCATTGCCGAATAACAAGAAATGGCCCGTCGACATCGACGGGCTTTTGCCGTTTAACGACCTGCCACTTCAAGGATGTCAACATGCTGCTGCGCCGCCTGCTCATTCAATGGAAGATCACCCTGCTCGCCGGCCTCTGCCTGCTGGCCATCGTGGTGTTGCTGATGGGGGCGGCTCTATTTCAATCCAGCCGTAGCGCTGCACTGGTCAATAGCGCCAATACCCAGATCCTCGATGAGAACGCCCGCCTGCGCATGCACACCTATGCCCAGTTGCAGGCCGCGCATATCCAGCGCTACTTCAAGGATACCTACCTGTATGGCAACGGCGTCTCGCACCTGATGATGGTGCTCAAGGCTCAGGGGCTCGACAACCTGCGCCAGGCGTTGACCCAGCAGGCGAAAACCGCGCTGGCGGCCAATCCCGAGCTGCTTGGCCTGTACGTCGTGTTCCTGCCCAATGCCCTGGATGGCAACGATGGCGCCTTCGTTGACCAAGCCGAGGTCGGCAGCAACGAGCGCGGCCGTTTTTCCCTGTACTGGTCACAGCCGCAGCCCGGCGAACTGACGTCAGAGGCAATGCCTGAAGAGATGCTCGCCGACACCAGCCTTGGCGCCAACGGTTTTGCCTACAACCGCTGGCTGACATGCCCACTGGAAACGGGTGAAGCCTGTGTGATCGACCCCTATTTCGATACCGTTGGCGATCGCACGCCACTGATGACCAGCATTGCCATTCCGTTCAAGCAAGACGGCAAGGTCATTGGCGTGATGGGCCTGGACATCAGCCTCGACAGCTTGCAGCAACTGAGCCTCGACGGCCGCCAGGAACTGTTTGACGGCAACGGCCAGGTCAGCATTGTCAGCCCCGCCGGCCTGCTGGCCGGACACAGTCGCGACGGCAGCCAGTTGAGCAAGGAAATCGACCAGGTATTCGGCCAGCAAGCCAGTACCCTGGCCGCCCAGATGCGTGCAGGCAAAGCAGCGGAGTTGAAAGACAACGGCATGCTGCAGGTCAGCCAGCCATTTGCCCCGGTCCCCGGCGCGCAGCCTTGGAGTGTCCTGCTCGAGGTGCCCGAGCAGATCCTCCAGGCCCCCGCGCTGGCGCTCAACACTCGTCTGGATGCCGCCAACAACAGCGCCAACCTCAACAGCCTGCTAATGGCCCTCGCTGCCGCCATCGTGGGCCTGATCGTGATCTGGATGACCGCCCGAGGTGTAACCCGGCCGATTCTTAACGTTGCCGCCATGCTCAAGGATATTGCCAGCGGTGAAGGCGACCTCACCCGCCGTCTGAACTACCCGCGCCAGGACGAGCTGGGCGAATTGGTCGGTTGGTTCAATCGCTTTCTCGACAAGCTGCAACCGGTAATCGCCGACGTCAAAGCCTCGGTGCAGGATGCTCGCAGCACCGCCGACCAGTCGGCAGCCATCGCCAGCCAGACCAGCGCCGGCATGCAGCAGCAATACCGTGAAGTCGATCAGGTGGCCACCGCCTCACAGGAAATGAGCGCCACCGCCCAGGACGTTGCACGCAACGCAGCTCAAGCTGCCGAAGCGGCCCGCGGCGCCGACGTGGCTACTCGCGAAGGCCTGGAGCTGATCCGCACCACCACCCATGCCATCGAGCAGCTTGCCTGTGAAATGAACGCCGGCATGGAAGAGGTGCAGCAACTTGCCGACCGCAGCGAACAGATTGGTTCGGTGCTTGAAGTGATTCGCGCCATTGCCGACCAGACCAACCTGCTGGCCCTTAACGCTGCCATTGAAGCCGCGCGCGCTGGCGAAGCCGGCCGTGGTTTTGCCGTGGTTGCCGATGAAGTGCGCAACCTGGCGCGCCGCACCCAGGACTCGGTGGATGAAATTCGTCTGGTAATCGAGGGACTGCAACAAGGTACTCGCGAAGTAGTCGGATCGATGCACAGCAGCCACCGCCAGGCCCAGGGCAGCGTGAGCCAGGCCGAACAGGCCGTGCCGGCGTTGCAGCGGATCAGCGATGCGGTGGCGGTGATTACTGATATGAACCTGCAGATAGCGTCTGCCGCCGAGGAGCAGAGCGCCGTGGCTGAGGAAGTGAATCGCAACGTTGCCAGCATTCGTGACGTAACCGAGTCGCTCTCCGGGCAAGCCGAGGAATCGGCACAAATTAGCCAGGCGCTGAACCGCCTGGCCAATCACCAGCAGGGCCTGATGGCGACGTTCAAGGTGTAGCCATCAGCCGTGCGATTATCCGCGCCGGGTCTTCAGGACCCTGGCGATGTTTTCGAGCACTTTGGCTTCGGGTGCTTTCCCCGACCAGGCCAGCCAATTGGCGATCATCTGCAACTGCCGTACCACCGACTCGAACTGCCGCTCCGATATGCGCTGGCCCGCCAGCGCATCATCGTAGCTGTCGTTGAGCTCGCGCTCGGTGCAAGCCTTAGCGCCAGCCGCATTCACCTCTCGGGTCACCCCTATCAGCCAGCGGGTAAGCAGTACATCGGCCTTCATCACTGCATCGAAAACACCGAAAGACTGCTTGTAACGCGCCTGAGCTTCGGTTTCACAGCGTTCAAGATCTTCTATCGACAGCTTTTTCGAAAGGCACATAACCTCCAGCTGGACCCGGTTGAGCATCGCGTAAGGATTCCAGTCAGGTGAGTCTCTATCCTCCCCTGCCGCATAAGCCATCTTTGCTGCCAAAAGGCTTCGACTGATGCGTCCATCCAATTCTTCATTGCGTGACTGGGTAACGCTTTCCAGTAGCGCTATATGCGCTTGACGCTTGAGGCCGCGCCCGCGCATGACTTGTCGGCGAGCAATCGATTCACCCGGCACATCCTCGCACATATCACTCAACTGATCGGCACGATTGATGGCGGCCATGATCAACCTTGCCGCTTCCTTGAAATCAGCAACAGCAGTGCCGTCGACTGGATCGGCGACGAGGTACGCCTGACGAATCTCTACATCAATCAGCTTCTCCACCGCGGTCATTGGTACACAACCACGACCATTGAAGCGCGCCAACGCCTGCAACAGCGCTTTGCGTGAAGCCGCCAACGCCTCGGGGTCATCCCATTCGCTGTACAGCAGACCCAGGCCGTACTGAACCTCGGCCTGATTGATCCAACTGTCCGGCAGGCCCTCCAGGCGTCTGCGCACCTGCTCCTGAAGCTGGTCGAATCCGGTTGCCGTCGCTGCGGCATTGGTGTTGGCCGCCGACAAGCGCTGGCCTTCCAGCCAATCGAGCAGTTCTGGAGTGCCCCGCAAGCAGGTGTTGTTGCTATCGCCGGGAGGCAGCAACCTGAGCTGGAACAGTGGGTCGCCATAGGCTTGGTAGGCGCCCCAGGTATTGCAGGCGGGAAACTGCTCGAGGGTGTCCAGCCGTGCACAACTGATCGCCTCGGCAAAGTGATCGCCGTGAATGGCCAAGCGCGTGAAGAAGGTCTCTGAAAAACAGCACGCCGCACTGTCATCGACCTCCCAGCCCGCCGCGACCACACAGCGCACGCCCATGTTGATCAGCTCCTGGGCCAGACTTGCGGCCAGGCGGTTACCACCCGCTTCACCGACCGTGATCTTGCCCAGGTGACAGCAACTGAGGAACACCAGGTCTGGCACAGTTTCCATCCGATCGATTTCGGCAGCGGTCAGCAGCAAACCATCCGACAACACCACCCCGCTACGCAGTTGGCCGTTGCTGTCCTTGCTGCGGTAAACGCCATGGGCGCAAATCACCAGGACTCGATAAGGCCTGGCAAACAGTTGGTCGAACACGTCCACGGCACTGGCACCACCGGGCAGGCTCCAGGTGGTATAGCCCGCACCGTCCAGCACCTGGCCCACCGTCAGGCTTTCACGCAGGGCACCGGGCAAGTCAGCCAGACGTTCCGGCCAAGGCCCGTCGCCTTTGGGCCTGAACTGCTTGAAGTAGCCCTGGGTATCCGGATTGCCGATAACACAGGCGTTCATCAGGTCGGTACGTATCACCTCGCGGCGATAACGCTGGGTGATGAACTGGCGCACCAGACGCGTGCGCGAAATCATCGGCACACCGTCGGTCTCGAGCATTTCCCATGGCAAATTGGCGCTGCTGTCGTCGAGCACCAGAATCAGATTGTCCGACTTGCGCACCGCGCTCTTGAAGCCTAATGGCAACATCAATTGGAACAGACTGTTACCAAAGAATGCCGCCGAGTCGTAGCGGGTGCTGTTCGGCCCGCGCAAGGCGCTGTCGACCATCTTTTCCAGCAAGCCCGGTTGACGCTGGTCGACGACCGCCTCGACGCGCGCACGTTGCCCCATGTACAGGTAGTTGAAGCGTTGCGCCGGCCGGTCGAAGCGGGCTTCAGCCCTGTTCGCCGGTTGCCCCGGGCTGTCGGCGCTGCTGACCTGCAAGCGTGGCCAGTAGTCACCCGGAGGGGTAACGCTCAGGCGCGGCCTTGCACCGTCACCGAACTGCACGGCCTGGGCCACCTCCAGCCGACTGTTCAAGCGCTGCAGTTCGCCCGCCAGCTCACTGTCCAGGTTGGCTACGGCGTAACTGGCACAGATAGCGGCATCGACAAACATCTCGACAATGTCCAGGCGCGTCACCGCCGCGGCACGGCCTTTGGGGCCGACACAAACCGCGGCGTAGTCACGGTTGGCCTGCAGCACCCCGAGAGTCACCGCGCGGATCGACTCGTCCACAGTCAATTGCGCACTGGAGTTGGTCCCCAGCAGCAAACTGGCAATATGCAACGGCAGCAGGTCATCGGGTCTGTTGGGGTCGTCCAGGCGGGTAACCTGGGCATACTGGTCCACCGCACTGAGCAAGTAACGCAACACGCCACTGCGCACCGCCTGGATCACCACTTCAGCGGTCAGCTCACCCATCTCACCAAGACCGATGATCAACGCGCCCCGCCCCGTCCCACGGCTCACCTCGGCAGCCGTCCGTGGCACCAGCACCACCGTGGTGTTGCCCAACTCGCCAGAGTACAAGCCCAGGCGTTGACGTTGGGTCAGTGCACCGTTGACCAGTGTCTGATCGACGGCCGCTTCGGCACCGGAAATCGGGTCACCGCGGTAATGACCACAGATCAGCGGCACCTGCACACAACTGAGGTTCATCGCCAGAACATTGATTTTCAGCGTGGTCAGCTCGGGTTTTGGCTCCAAGCTGCTGCTGTTGCCGAGCACCTGACTCAGCAACTGGGCATCGGCCGGATAGGCGGGTGGCCCACCTCGAAAGCTGACCAGCGCCGTGCTGCGCTCGGCTGTACGACTACTCGGCAGACGCTTGAGCAGCGCAGGCGTACGCTTGTGCAGCAAGCTTTCGATCTCGGCAAAATAGTGCTTGGTGGATGCCAGCTCACCGTGCACCACGGGCATGTACCAGTAACGATTATCGGGCAGATTGCCCAACTTGCCGGAACGCCAGGTCACGGTGCCGTCGCCTTGCGAAGTGCCGCGCAGCATCAGTTGCTCGCCGCTGATGTCCAAGCCACAGGGAGTGTTCTTGCCCTGGCCAAAGACATAACTGATGCGCTCAGGCGCCAAGTCGATCCAACTGTTATCTGCCAGGCGCTGCCAATGCTCCTGCACTTGCTTGAGCACTGCCGCGCGAGGCCGAGCACCCAACTCTTTGCCGAACCAGAAATCATCGTTGTTCAGGGCCAACTGGCTCCAACTGGCCGCCGCGAAAAAGTCCACCGGACTGTGCCCGCCGATATCGACAAACCCTGGGGCAGGCAACAGATGCAACGCTCCGGGGAAGTCGGCGACGATTTTCAGGATGTCCGCCAAGTTATTCTTAAGGTCCACGCGGGCCAGCATACGAATGGTGTCGGACTGCCCCAGCAAGGTTTCCACCATCGAGTAGGCACCCTGGTTGGGGGTGCCCAGCATGATCACCAGCCCATCGGCATGGGTTATCAGGTCTTTCCATAAATCGGGGTCTTGCCTGAAAGCGGCACGTATCACCAAGCCGCCCATGCTGTGCGCGAGCAGGCGAATGCTGGAAGTGGGATGCTCCTTGAGTTGATCGCGTAACCTGACTGCCAGTTGCGCACCCAGGTCCTCAAGCGGCTGGCGCCAATCGTAGTAGTGGGCAATAACGTTGTGGGCCTTATCCAGATACTTGTACAGATCTCCATACGCCAACCTCATCAGGTCCTTGCTGCTGACCCGCGGCTCATCGATGGCAATGCTGCCCAGCCCCCTCAAGGCAAGCTTGAGGGGATCGAGCCAGAAAATTTCGTCGCCAACGCTCAAGCTGCTACCCATGATCCCCGGTATCAGGAACACAGCAGGCTGACCTTCGACATACACTTTCACCGTTTCGACGGTGTCAGCGCCCCGCGCTGATGAAGGTTCGGCGCCCCGGGTCATCGTCAGCCGATCCAGCAGCCAGTCGCTCAGGCTGCTGGGAAGTGGACGATTTCGAAATTTGACGGTGTCGCGAAAATAATGGAAGTGATTGACCTGCGGCCCTTCGACCGCCATGGCATGCGCCTCGTTGGCATGATCGAACAAGCCGCCATACATGGAGTCGGTGTTGACTACCAGGTCGTTGCGAGCACGATCAAACAACGCCCAATTGACGAACATGTAGCCGATGCGCTGCACAATCCCGCTGGCCGAATCCTCGGTATCGCCGGCAACGATGGCCATTTTCAGCTTCGGCAGTGGCGCAGCTCGCGCCAGCAACATGGCCATGGGTGCCTCTGGCAGCATGGCCTCGATGCCAGGCACCACTTGCGGTTGCATCCGTTTGTCAGCGATCTCCAACACCACCCGTTCCAACAGCTTCAGGCTACGCGAAGCAAGCTGAGCGGTGGCACTGCCGGCGGCAGGTGTAGCCACGGCACCCACCGCCGCACCAATACCCCAGGTGGCAAACTTGCGCACCAGACTCAGCAGGCAGGAGAGAAATACATCGAGATTATCAGAGAGCAAGGCCGTGCCACGGGCAGGAGCAGCCACGCGCACATAATGGGTTATATCGAGCTGCTTGGCCTTGAGCAGGTCTACAAGGCTCTGGAGTTTAGCCCGCTCTGTTTGAGCAAACTCCAGGCGCTGCGCGGTTAACGCCGGATCTTGTTTTTCCCGCTCGACTTCATCGGGACGCGGTTCACGGCGGTAATGCGCGATCCACTGTGGCAAGTCCGGATCATAGGGGTCCATGCACAACAGATCGGCAACCAACCCGCCGCGTGAATGACTGACCAACTGCACCCGTGCCTTCTTCGGCAAATGAACCAGCGCTTGCAGGGCATTGGTAATGGGGCTTTCCGAGAACGTGCGATGCTCAAGACCGACAATCTGGCTGCCGAACTTCAATTGCAGATCCTTCCAGGCTGCCGTTGCCGGCAACTCACCGAAACTGCCCAGCGTGTGCGAGCCCGTGCCATGAATGAACAGCAAGATAGGTTTACCGGCCTGCAGCACCTGGTCGCTTGCAATCAGATCCTGGGGATTCAACAGCCCACCGTTCCAGCGGTAAAGACCGGGCTCACCCGCCAACTGCCGCTCGATGGCTTCCATCAGTGCACTGGCGCCCTTCTGCGCGGCCCAGTCGACAGCCATGTCAGTCGCCCTGCTTTTGAAAATCTCCTTGGCCAGGTCAGTGATGCCATCATCGTCCAGCACCAATTGCCGGACTTGCCGCCAGACCCAATCCGCAGCCCCACGGTTCTTGCCTTGGATGTCTATGAAGCGGGCAAAATCGACCGAACCGTCCCTGTCGACAACATCTGGCCGGGTTCGACGCAACTGCTCGACCAACGCATCGGCGCGAATATAGATGGTCGAGCCGTCATTGGCATCCAGCGCCAGCAAAGCATGGGGATCGTGCAATGTTTCACTGCGCGGCGCCTCACTGGCACGTGCAGCAGGTGCCAACTGCCAGGTTTTCAGCACGCGTATGTTGTCCAGTGTGCTGGTTGATCCAGCATTGATACCGCGACTGGTTGGCGCCGGCAGGGGCGCAGGTGCAATTGCGGCAGTATCGGCAGATGGCTGAAGGGGCAATTTAATCAGGGGGGGCGCGTCAGTTGGCTTCACGATCAATCCCTCTGGATCCACCCCCTCACTAAAGTTCATGCTTAGTTAGATTTCAAACATTCCCTATGTTTTTAAAATACGCCAAAAGAATGGTGTTTCAAAAATATAACAACTGCACTTCTTTAATAGCGAAAGTCTTCAGCGAATGCTGTTTCTTATCGCGTGTATTTCATACCTCGTTGCGGCTGATCTTCCCCTTCAAAGAGCGAGCAAGCCCGCTCCTCCCCCCCCTACACCGCAGTGCCTGCCAGCTTCAAGTCGACCTGGGCAGGCGCTGATTCCGTTGCCCCGTGGCACGCCACAAAATCCTCCTTGCGCAATGCCACCAAGGCAATCAGCGACACAATTCCGGTGCCAATATAGAAGTACCAAGGCGATGAAATATCACCGGTCTGCTGAATCAACCAGGTAGAAATCAAAGGCGCACTGCCGCCGAACACTGCCACAGGAATGTTGTAGGCCACCGCGATTCCCGTCGAGCGGATCCGCGTGGGCAGCAATTCACTCATGGTCGCGTAGGTGGACGAAGCGTACAGACCAAACAGAATCGCCACCGCCATCAGCGGATAGAAGAAAGACGCCGCAGTGGCTGTTGGTGCAGCCTTGAAGAACCAATACATCGACGCTGTCGCCAACACCCCCACCACCATCAGGAACGGCTTGCGCCCATATTTATCGGTGAACATGCCGCCAAACGGCATGACGAAAGCTGCCGATAGACTGGCAATGAACACGTAAAGCAGCGTGGTACCACTGTCGAACTTGAGAATGCGCGACATGTAGGTCGAGGCAAAGGTCAGCACCAGGTAGAAAATCGAGCTGTGCAGGGTGATGATGAAAAACACCAACGCAATCGCCCGCTTCCACTGCCATACCTCACGCAATGGCGCCTTGGAGGTTTCTCCCGCTTTCTGCAAGGCAAGGAACTCGGGGCTGTCTTCAAGCTTCAGGCGGATATACATAGAGATCAAACCCATGGGACCTGCTACCAGGAAGGGAATACGCCAGCCCCAATCCTGCATCAGATCAGCACCTAGCGCCCAGGTCATGCCGTTGGCTACCACACCGCCAAGCACCAGGCCCAATACTGCCGTCACCATCAACCAGCAGGTGGAGAAGCCGCGCCGCCCAGGCCCGGCATACTCGGAGATAAAGCTGGTAATGGTGCCGATCTCGCCACCGGCAGAAAAGCCCTGCACACAACGGATCAACACCAACAGAATCGGAGCGGCGATGCCGATGGACGCATAAGTGGGCAGCATGCCCAGCAGGCAGGTGGAACCTGCCATCATCACCAGCACGGTGATCAGGGTTTTGCGCCGACCGATCTTGTCGGCCAATGGGCCGAAGAACAACCCGCCCAAGGGACGGATGAAAAAACTCAAGGCGAAGGCGGCAAAGCTACTGAGCAGGCTGGTGGTCGGATCATCGGAAACAAAAAACGCCTGACCGATGTACACCGCCAGAAAGCCATAGACGCCATAGTCGTACCATTCGATCAGGTGCCCAGAGGTTGCTCCGATGAACGCGCGCCGCCGTTGCCGGGCCGGATTGTGCTGAAGATTTGCCATAGCAGTATTCCTGTCTTGTTTTTATTGATGGAAAGCGGTCCTACATCAGTCGTTTACAAAACGGCGGCGCTTGCGGCCTCCTTAAGCCAGTGGCGCAATTCAGTCTTGAGTACTTTGCCGTAGCTGTTTTTCGGCAGCTCGGCGAGAAACACATACTTCTTCGGCTTCTTGAACGAAGCCATGCGTTCGATGAACCAGGCTGTCAGTGCACGTTCATCCAGCAAGGCTGCATCACGGGCAACCACAAAGGCCACCACCGATTCGCCCCACTGCTCATCCGCCTCACCCACAACGCATACCTCGAACACCTGGGGGTGCAGCGCCAATACTTCCTCAACTTCGCGTGGGTACACGTTGCTGCCGCCAGAGATGATGACGTCCTTGCAACGGTCGGTGAGGGTCAGGTAGCCCTGCTCATCAAGAAAGCCGATATCACCTGTCAGTAACCAACCATCGACCAAGGTTTCACGGCTGGCTGCTTCGTTGCGCCAGTAGCCTTGCATTACCGTTGGTCCACGGACCGCTATCTGCCCGGGCTGGCCGAACGGCAAGGGCCGACGATCGCCATCCAGCACCTGCACATCGACACATGAATGCGCCAGTCCCACTGAAGCCGCAACACCCGCCCAATCCGCTCGCTGACGATCGGCGATCACTTCACGGGGCAAGGCGCTGATGGTCATCGGGCTTTCGCCCTGGCCGTAGATCTGCACCAAGCGCGCACCGAAGGTGTCCACGGCATCCTGCAAATCCGCCAGGTACATCGGCGCACCACCGTAGACAATGGTTTTGACCCCGTCTCCGGCATAGCCGACCACGCGCGCCTGCTCGACCATACGCTTGACCATGGTCGGCGCGGCAAACAGCGAAACGTCGCCAAGCCGGGCAGCCAGGTCGAACACTTCTTGCGCCTTGAAGCCGCGCGACGCCGGCACCACATGCCGCGCACCACAACGCACATGTATGAAGTTGTACAAGCCGGCGCCATGAGACATCGGTGCTGCATATACCACGGCATCGTCAGCGTTGACGGGATCAACATCCACTGGGTAGCACAGAGACATCGCCACCAGGTTGCCGTGGGAAAGCATCACCCCCTTCGAGCGTCCAGTGGTGCCCGAGGTATAGAACAACCAGGCCAAATGATCGGCCGTGCAGGTGTAGGGTGTTGCCAGTGCAGCGCCAACATCGGCGATCACGCGTTCGCGCCCCGCCTGCTCGAAGCAGCCCTCAGCCAGCTCGCCGCGCGCAAAGACCTGGCCGTCGTCAGTGAAGATCAGCTTCGCCTCGGCGTTGTCGACAATCCAGGCCGCCTCGCTGCGGTGCAGCTTGCAATTGATCGGCACAGCCACGGCACCGATCCACCAGACCGCATACATCAACTCCAGGTACTCGCAGCAGTTCTTCATGAACAGAGCTACCCGCTCACCGGGGCGAACTCCATGCTCGTGAACAAACTGCAACGCCAAACCGCGCACTCGATTGGCAAAAGTACGGTAATCGGCAATCTGCTGGTGCCCCTCAAACAGCGCCGGGCGCTCGGGCCAGCGTTGCGCGGCAGCTTGCAACCAATTGGCAATATTCACCGTTACGCCCTCCGTGCCTGAAGCACCGAGGCGTAGTTGGCCACTGCCATCCCACCCATGTTGAACAGCAACCCGAACTCGGCATTCGGCGCCGCCAGGCCAATCGGCTTACCGGTCAATTGAGCAAAGGCCAAGGCATGCATCGATACACCTGTTGCGCCCACCGGATGCCCCTTGGCCTTGAGCCCGCCGGACAGGTTCACCGGCAGCTTGCCACCGGGCTGGACAATACCCTCCTCCAGCGCCCGCTGGCCTTGCCCTTGTGGGGCCAAGCCCATGGCCTCATAAATCAGCAATTCGGCGATGGTGAAACAATCGTGCACCTCGGCGAAACTCAACTCGCCCAGGCTCACCTGTGCCTTGTCCATCGCTGCACGAATTGCCCGCTGCGGGCCTTCAAAGGCCAGCAAGTCGCGGCGAGACAAGGGCAGGTAATCATTGACCTGCACCATGCTCTTGATCGCGACCTCGCGACGGAACTGCCGTGCACGCTTGCTCGACGCCAACACAATCGCCGCCGCGCCATCACTCACCAACGAACAGTCGGTCAGGCGCAGCGGCTCGGCAATGTATGGATTGCTCGGCGAAACAGTGTTGCAGTGCTCAAAACTCATCGCTTTGTGCATCTGCGCCAACGGGTTGCTCATGGCATTGGCGTGGTTCTTCGCGGCGATGGCCGCCATCGCCGACAGCGGGCTTTGATAGCGCTGTTCATAATGAGCGGCCGCCAAGCCAAACAATTGCGGAAAACTCAGCCCAGCCTCATCGCTATCATGCTGGTAGCCCGCCCCGGCCAACGCCGTGGTGACTTGCTCGGTGGAATTGGCAGTCATTTTCTCGGCACCCACCACCAGCACCAACTCTGCTTCGCCGGCACGAATGGCATTGATCCCCGCCTGAATCGCCGCCGCCCCAGAAGCGCAGGCATTTTCGCAGCGAGCAGCTGGTTTAAAGCGCAACGCGGGATCGGCCTGCAACATCAGCGACGCTGGAAAGCCATCGGCTACCAGCCCCGAATTGAAGTGTCCGAGAAACAGCGCATCAATTTCCGCGGCGGCCACATCAGCGTCAGCCAGGGCGGCACGGGTTACATCGACAATCAGGTCTTCCAGCGTGGCGTCGGTCAAGCGGCCAAAGCGTGAATGCGCGGCAGCGACGATGCTGACAGAATCGGTAGCCATGGTTTTTGTCCTTTTGTTGATCAGGCGTTCCCTACAATGGCCCCAAGCGCAAAGCCCTCGCTATTCGTGCAACTACGTATAGGGATCAGTAGCTCGATTGATGGATACTGCATGGCAACACTGAAAAGAAACAGGCAGCCAGCGCCATGACCGACCCCGCCCGACAACTGCAAGATCTTGAGCGCCTGGCGTTCCAGGTGTCGCCTGCGCCCCAGGTGATCACCGGCAACCGGCGCATGCTCGACCTCAACGAGGCCTTCCAAAACCTATTCGGCTACCAGCGCAGCGACCTGCTTGGCGAGCTCATTCTCAAGCTCTACCCCTCCAAAGCTGACTACCAGGCCATCGGCGAACGCAGCCTGAGCTGGCTGCGCCACGCCAAGAATGGCGCCTACTCGGACGAGCGATTCATGCAGCACCACAACGGCGAAGTCTTCTGGGCCCGGGCCAATGGCTACACCCTGACCCCGGACGACCCGTTCCAACTGATGGTGTGGCACTTTGAACGGATGGACCGCGTGTTTCGGCCCACCGTTAACCTCACGGCGAGGGAGCGGGAAGTTTCGGCGCACATCGTCAACGGCCTGACCTACAAAGAGATCGGCCGTAAATTGAACATCTCCCACCGCACGGTGGAAGTGCATCGGGCAAGGCTGATGAAAAAGTTGCAGGCGAAGAACAGCGCGGAGTTGGTGTCGCGGATTATCGTTTTGAACTGAGGGATGGCTCCGCTATCAGGCAGTACCGTCCGTCCCGAATCGCCAGAACCTAGTATTTTTGTCAGTTGTGGCGCGGCGCCGCTCAGCCTATAAATAACCCAAGCATGAGGGGATGAGGTCACCGGAAAATAGATGTATATCTTGACCGGCCCGATTCCTCTCATGCCCCATCTTCTGATAGCACTTGGTCGCCATTCGTCGCCTTGGATCTCGCGACAGCCAATTATCCAGCAGCTCTGGCGTGGCTATTGCAAATGCCGCCTCAGCGGCCCCGAAAAGACGTAATTCTGACGCGGCAGCGGCCAAAATCAACGTCCAAGGGCGCCTACAAGACGCCTGCTCAGCTATCGGAGATATAACGTGTCAACGCTCAATGAAATCGCAATGAACCACGCGAAAATGGTCAAAAGGCTGGCGGATGAATCAATCGCCCTTGAGCAGCGTCAGCCCCTGGTCGTGGGTGGTTTCGAGGTTTCATCCCTTGATACGCCACACCACCTGCCGCTGCCCTTTATCATTGATGTTCAAGACCGAAACATCGAGCTGACTGCCGCATCGCTGTGATCCACCCTTAGGTAGCGGCGAGCAAGCTGTGCGCCAAGTCGTCGACCAACGCCTTGGCCATACCCAGCAGATAATGTGCCGCCCAGGCGCTCGTCGCATCCTCCTCCAGCCCAGCCTGCAACGTCAGCGTTTGCGCACAGGCCATCAACGTTGACACCTGCTCGAGCACAAACTCCGCACTGTGCCCTGGCTCGACCCGAAACAACCGCTGTACACCTCCCCCGCGCTCGCCTTCACCGAAGGTTGCGACACCTACTGTCTTGAGATTCGAAACACTGCCGAATCGCGGATTCTTATCCATCCCAACCTCCCTGGCCAAGTTGGCCTTTATGCAACGGCGCCAGGCTTTGAGGAACACGTGGGCGTGGGTGAGTAGTGGGTCGATGAGGTGAATTGTTGGCGGGGATGAAGTGGTGGATCGGGGACGATTTTTAGCATGACGAACTCCTTTGCTTTAGGGAGCTGCCACAACCTTTGCTGTCAAACAAAGGTGGCAGCTATACGTGGGTTGACAGACCGGTAAAGCAAAGGGAAAACCGGCGCACACGAAGGTGCCCCACGTACAGCCGCCATAACGCGAGCACATGCGGATTCACTTTGAATTCGGTCTGTCAAAACCGGTCGTTGAATTGGCAACGACCGAGCGAGACTAGAGCTGGATCTAAAGCGTCGCAATGGCTTTTAGGCGGCAAAAGTATGAATAGGAAATGGACTACATGGAATCAGGAAATTCTGAAAGATTTTCCCGCTGCTCCTGTGTATTCATTGCACCTGTAAGATTCGATGGAAATCTCGGCTTCACCCAAGGTTGTTACTGGTAGCTGGTTTCTGACTATTGTCTCACCTGAACAAGGACACCCCCGTGCCAAGTCGGTTGTTGATAACCACCTGTACCTGCTTGCTATTGGCAGGTTGCCAGGAACAGTCGCTCCCCCACCCCAAAAGCCAGAAGCTCTCCGTCGATAAGGTGGCAGAAATCGCCTCGACCATAGAGCGAAAATACCCAAACCTTTCCATTGAGACGCGCAGCAAAGTGCTCAATACTGTTGTGCGATCACTGGATAATATGGTGTTTGTTGAGGGCGGAGCGTTTCAAATGGGAGATTTTGGGTGGCCATTTGATGATGATCCACATAATTTATGTGAGTGGCCTTGTGGAGTACATCCCTCTAAAATTGGGCGAATAACTATGCACGGAGAGGACGACTTCGTTCACCCTGTAAAGCTCAGTAGCTACTCCCTATCTAAATTTCAAACGACCATAAAAGACTTTGACATCTTCTTTATCTCTCAATCCAAACCAGTGTTCAATGCAGAGGACAGGAAGCGTAAAGACATTCAATTTCTGCATGAACCGAACCATCCTGCCCCTACAAAAGAATGGCAAGAAGCCAAAGACTACTGTGGCTGGCTGGGTGATCTAAGTGGATATCAAGTCGATCTGCCGACAGAAGCACAATGGGAGTATGCCGCTAGAAATCGAGGCAAGCATGTAGTATTTCCCACCGATAATGGTAGCTTGAATTATGGAAGAAATTTCCCTGAGCCCAAGGTAAAACGCGTATTTCCAGTAGATAGCTTCGTTGCTAACCCTTTGGGCATTTACAACCTTTCTGGAAATGCAACAGACTGGGTTAATGATTGGTACGACAAGGATTATTACCGCCGCTCGCCTGTCAATAATCCTCAAGGGCCACGTACTGGTAGGGAACGAATATGGCGCGGCGCAAATGTCCTTGAAGACCCCCTATTAAGTGCCAGTACGGTCCGCCGCTGGGGTGTTGAGCCAATACAAGAGGACTACTACCCCAGCGTCGGTTTTCGTTGTGCAATACAATCAGAACACCCACTCTAAGACCTTAAATGCGTTAAGAAAAGGACTACATAAAATCAGGAATTCTGAGAAATTCATCTGCGCTATTGTGTACTCATTACATCTGTAAAATTCGACAAAACCTCGATATCACCGATTGCGTCTTACTAGTTTTTGTTTTTGACTACCGCCTCACTGGAATAAGGACATCCCCGTGCCCAGACAGTTTTTATTAGCGATTTGCACCTTACTGCTGATGGCAGGTTGCCAGGGACAGTCGACCTCTCACCCCAAAAGCCAGAAACTCTCCGTCGACAAGGTGAACGAAATCGCCTCGACCATTGAGCGGAAATACCCCAACCTCTCCGCCGAGACTCGCGACAAAGTGCTCAACACTGTTGTGCGGTCACTGGACAATATGGTGTTTGTTGAGGGAGGTGAGTTTCAGATGGGGGATTTTGGGTGGCCATATGATGACGACCCAACCGATTTATGTGACTGGCCCTGCGGAATGGATAGAAGTCAGATGGGTAATATAACGATGTTCGGCGATGATGACTTTGTTCATCCAGTCAAGCTGAGCAGCTACTACCTTTCGAAATTTCAGACAACTATTGAAAGCTTCGATTTATTTTTCACCGTTCATGGAAAGCCTGTTTTTAATGTTGAGCGACGCAAGCGAAAAGACTTGATTGACCTTCATTACCCTAATCTTCCAGCACCAGCAAAGAGCTGGCAAGAGGCGAAGGATTACTGTATATGGCTCAGGCAGCTCAGCGGCTATCCAGTCGATTTACCAACCGAGGCGCAATGGGAATTTGCAGCCCGCAATCGAGGACAAAAAATCATATTCCCCACTGACAATGGAAGCTTAAATTATGGAAGAAATTTCCCAGAACCCCATATCCTTGACACGTTCGCTGTAGATAAATTTCCGCCTAATTCTTTAGGCATTTACAACCTCTCAGGGAATGCAACGGACTGGGTCAATGATTGGTATGACAAAAATTACTATCATTATTCCCCTATCGAAAATCCCCAAGGTCCCGATACCGGAACACAGAAAGTATGGCGGGGTACGAACATGCTAGAGGACCCATTATTAAGCGCCAGTACTGTTAGACGCTGGGGCGTAGAACCGGTACAAGGTGGCCACTATGCAGGCATAGGTTTCCGCTGCTCAATCCAATCCGAACTCGCGTTGTGATCTATTCAAGTTGAAGCACACTTTAGTATCATCAATTAAGTGAAGCGTAAATGGTGGGCATGGGCAGTTTCTGCATGAAAAGCCGCATTACTAAACCAGATACAGGTCTCGCGCCCCATCACCTTGCAGTGGCAGCTAGTTTTTGACTATTGCCTCACCCGAATAAGGACATCCTCGTGCCCAGACAGTTTTTATTAGCGACTTGTACCTTGCTGCTGCTGGCAGGTTGCCAGGGACAGTCGATCCCTCACCCCAAAAGCCAGAAACTCTCCGTCGACAAGGTGAACGAAATCGCCTCGACCATTGAGCGAAAATACCCAAATCTCTCCGCCGAGACTCGCGGTAAAGTGCTCAACACCGTTGTGCAGTCGCTGGGCAATATGGTGTTTATTGAGGGTGGTGAGTTTCAGATGGGGGATTTTGGGTGGCCTCGTGATGACGACCCTTCAAATCTCTGCGACTGGCCTTGTGGGGTTGAACCGACGCAAATGGGCCCTATTAGCATGGGCGCGGATAATAAATTTGTGCACCCGGTAAAATTAAAGAGCTTTTCGCTTTCAAAATACCAAGTAACACTAGATGATTTTGATATATTCTTCATAGCCAACGGGAAAGAGCTAATCGACACTGAGTATCGACAGCGCGCAGATTTACAACATCTCTATCAACCTAAGCTCCCTGCCCCCACTAAAAGCTGGCAAGAGGCCAAGGATTACTGCGGATGGTTAGGAACACTATCTAATTACCCGATCGACCTACCAACCGAAGCACAATGGGAGTACGCAGCACGCAACCGTGGCCAATACTTATCTTTCCCAACCGACAATGGAAACTTAAATTACGGCCGCAACTTTCCACACCCAGACGAGCAGAATACATTTCCCGTTGATAGGTTCGTGCCCAACCCGCTCGGAATTTACAACCTATCGGGTAATGCAACAGATTGGGTTAACGATTGGTACGATGAAGACTACTATCAATACTCCCCACTCGAAGACCCACAGGGCCCAGCGGTTGGAGTTCAAAAATCTCGCCGAGGGGCTAACGTGGGAGAAGACCCACTATTAACAGGCAGCACTGTTATGCGGCTTCCCAGTGCACCTATCAAAATATGGTATCTTCCGGGATCGAGCTTTCGCTGTTCAATTCAATCTCACTCGCCTCTGTCATCCTCGTCACGATAGCTTCGTTTGCTGACGCCTGATTAAAGTGCGGTTATTCGACCTGTAGCAATTCGTCAGCGCTTCAGATTTTTCGAGTAGCTGTTCTTCTTGCCCAGCTATTTATTTAATGGCTCACCCGCCATGATCAGGGATGAGACGCGAACAAAGCTATTGATCATTTCGCGCTAGGGATTGAAATGGCAACGGGTGGCTAGAACTTATTCGGGTTCGCCGCGATGGTTTATAGCCGCTAGAAGCATGATTAGGAAAAGGACTACATAAAATCAAGAATCGCTGAGAGATTTTCCTGCGCTATTGTGTATTCATTACATCTGTAAAATTCGACAAACCTTCGATTTCACCGATAGCGTCTTACTAATTGCTGGTTTTGACTATCGCCTCACCGCCCACCGCCACATCGTCGATGAACCCGTGAAGCCCTTCACCGCGCAAGCCCAAGCGCAGGAAGGCTGGCTGGTTGAGCAAACTTTCCAGTTCGATGTTGGAGTACTCGCTGACCAGTTCGATGCGCAGCGCGTAGAGGGTGCTGATGGCTTCGCTGCCCTTGAACGCCAGTACTTTAAAGTCGTTGCGCACCGAGGGGATGAGTAGTTCGAACTGCGCGGTATTGGCCGACGCAAACATAAGCTAATCCTTGAGCTGAGTGAGTAAAAGTGAGCAACAGGCCATCTGATCCAATCGAAAAATCGTGGACTGCAGGGTGTACGAGTACGCGGTTTTCATAGCCGACACCTCGCTAGCCAACCCTTTAGCCTTGACGTCGGTCGCGCCAATGCAGCGCGTAGCTGGGAGACATCAGAAAGGCGCGTGCACGGGTCAAAACTCAGCGCTTTTTGCAGCGCAGGCCAGCACTGCCTCGGCAAGCCACCGGGCCTGGTCAGCGTTTGGTCCAGACCTTCATCGCGAGCCTGGGTGGCGGGTAAGCGCTTGAACGGGTGCTTTCCGCACACCAGCTCATAGATCACGCAGCCCAGCGCGTACAGATCACTACGGACCGACAGCGCACCGCCCTCCAGTAGTTCTGCCGCGGCGTAGCTGGGTGTCCAGGCGTTGATTTGGCTGCGGCTCAATTGCGCCAACCCAGGCAGTGCGCCTTCCTCGGCTTTGCCAAGACCGAAGTCGAACAGTCGCACGCCGCGCTCGCTGAGCATCACGTTGCTTGGTTTCAGGTCGCCATGCAGTACGCCGCACGTGTGGCTGTAAGCCAGGGCGTCGAGCAACGGCAAGGCCACATCACGTACTTCATGCCACGGCAACCCCGTGGGGCGTTCACAGAGCAGTTTGTCCAAGGTAAGGCCATGCATCAGCTCCATGGTGATAAAGGCACGCTGGCAATGGGTGTCCACCTCGAAACTGTGCAGCCGGACCACGTTCGGGTGATGCAAGCGCCGAGTCAGAGCAAATTCGCTGTAGAGCAAAGCGCTGGCATCTGGCGACTCAAGGAAGGTATCGCTCAACAGCTTGATCGCTATATAGGGATCGGGATCACCGAATTGCTCATGCAGCAGATCCCGGGCCCGGTAGACAGCGCCCATCCCCCCCGCTCCCAGCAGACGCTCAAGACGATAACGGCCCAGCAGCACCTGCGGAAGCTCCGGCAGCGGTGCTGCAGGCTTGTTTTCGAGGGCCACCAAATTGCCCGCCGCGTTGCTGGACCTGGCGAACGCAAAGTACGTCGGGTCCAGCAACGCTTCGTCGCTGGCCTCCCTCAGCCCCTCATGGAGCTCGTTCACGGGCGAATCACCACGGCCGTCAGGTTGTCACGTGCCGCGCCATGCAAGACGCCGTCGAACAGACGCTTCAACGCGGCCTGCGGCGAAGGCAGGCTCAAGGCTTTGCCCAGGACATCGCTGGCCAACCCTTGGTAAAGGCCGTCGCTACAGAGCAGAAAGGCATCGCCTGGGTAGGTTTTCAGCTCCAGCACGTCCAGGGTCAGTTGCTCGCTCGCGCCAACAGCGCGGGTCAAGGCATTGGCCTGCGGATGGGCTTTTGCCTGCGCGATACTCATTTTTTGCTCGTCAACCAGTTGCTGTCGCAGCGAATGGTCCCTGGTCAACTGGTAAAGCCGTTGCCCACGCCACAGGTAACAGCGGCTGTCCCCGGCCCAGACACAAGCCGCACGGTTGCCTTCGAGCAACAGCGCAACCACGGTGCTGCCGATGATGCTGTCGCGTCGTTCGGCAGTTACCGTAAGTTCTTGGCCGAGGCGCCGATTGAGCCAATGCAGGCATTCGCGCAGGCCTTTGAGACGCTCATCGAAGCAGTTGTAAGCCGGTAAGTCAGCCAGGCTTGCGACGATCAGCTGACTGGCGATATCACCTCCCCGATGCCCACCCATGCCATCGGCGACCACCCAAAGGCCCTGCTCCGGGCAATCGAGAAAAGCGTCTTCGTTGCGCGTCCGAACTTTACCCGGGTCGGTGCGCGCGGCACTGCGCCAAGTACTGGCAACCTGCATCAGAGCTGCACCGGCATATGGAAGCTGCGCAGCACGTCCATGTCGAACGGATTCGGCGTGCGCTGGCTCATAAGCAGGTAGTTGGCGCGCAAGCCACCTACCTCGGCCTTGAGCACCAGAACGTCACGGCCGCTCAGGTATTCGGTCTGCATCAGGTCAAGCAAACGAAACAACGACCAGGGCCCGGTGTTCTTCTCGATTCCGATCGGGCGCGCGGACATCTTTTCCAGCACCAGGCTGGTGCGACCATCCTCGGCATCGGTTGGCCACTGGAAAGACACCGGCATGATGGGGCCATGGCGGTATTCCAAGGCCTGGGCGCCGAAGCGAAACTCGGAGCGACTGACCGCAGGATCGAGGGTGTAAGGCTCAAGCTTGAACTGCACCTGCGGTTGTGTCGGGTTTTCAGCAAAAAAGCTGCGCCGAATCACATGGGCCGCTGCCATTTGGTTGAGATAGAGCTTGGAGACCGGCAGGCTTTGGCCGTCAATGCTGCGTAGATGGTAGCTACCCGGATCACCGCTGACAAAAGGCCGCAGGTAGGTTTCAAAGAAGCGCTCGGCAACGCCCTGAGCTTTGAAAAACTCACGAAAGTCATTGATGGCGACATCACTGGTACTGTGGGCGTTGAAGGGATAGCGCTTATTGATAGCCTTGCCGTAGAAGCTGTACAGCTCACTCTGATAGCGCTGGTTGAGAAACTGGTAGGCGTCGTTGAGTACCAGACGCCAGGTATCCTCTACCAGTATGTTGAACCAGGCACTTACCGGACGCGGCAACCGCAGCGAGGTGTTACGCAGGTTGCTGATCGCATCACGATGGCCACTCATACGCGCCCTGGCCATTTCAAATGCGCTTTGCTCAGGCAGGTTGGCACGGGCCAGGCTGGCCAACTGCAGTTGCAGATCATTAAGCGCCTGCAGCGCCAAGCTCAAATCAGGCGTGGGACCGTTGTTGTCGTCGAGCAAACGGTGCAACGCCTCGAACCGTCGCTGCAGTGATCGTTTTGCGGTGTCCGGCAGCGTGCTGGCCAAGGCTTGCTGAGCCTTTCCAGCAATAGCGGCAACGGCTGTGACCTTGCTCGGCGCCACTTTTGCCGTGTCGGCTGCAGCGACTACGTCTTCAGCGCTTTCAGCGAGCGCCTGGAAACGGGTATTTTCGCGTACCTCCACAAGCAGTTGCAGAATTGGCGAGTCGGCTGAGGTGAGCGCCGCCAACTGCGCAGCGCCTCCGCCTGCATCGTTGAAAGGTTGCAGGCCAATCCGCCCGACCGCTTCACTCCAGTAGTTGGCGTAGTCGCGAAAGTACAACTGCTCCAGTTCCACCATCAGGCGCCGCAGGTCCATACCGCTAATACCGCTGCCCTCCCCCAGCACCCAGTTGTCACGCAGGATATCCGTGACCAGCGCTGCACCCTGTACCGAAAAGTACTGTTGGTAGCCTTGCTGGGTGTAGAAGCCAGGTATGGCGTAGTCGGTGCCAAAAAACACATTGCTTTGCGACCTGAGGTGCTGGCTCAGGCGGTACTCCGGCAGGCTTCGACCCTGCTCGCGCAACACCCTATACACCACGTTGGCCAGCGATTCGCTGCGCAACACCTGACGGGCCTGGATAACCAACGGATCGTTGACGGGGTAGCTGAAGTTAAGTTTGAGCAGGCGCTGGAAATGTCCACTCAGGTCATTCTGCACCTTGGTGTTGCCGGCATAATGCGTCGACCAGGCGCTGGCCACCCAATCCCTGAGCCAGGCAGGATCGCGACGATCTGCCATGTTCAGCATCAAATACGCCCGCAAACTGTTGAGCAAGCGGTCGCGGTCACGCAGGTTGGTGCGAATCTGGCCTTCCAGCATTTGTGCCACCCGTGGCAGCAACTGTGCTTGCAGCTCCTGCTCATAAGCGTTGAGTACCGGCGGGTTGATCTTTTCGCCCTGATACAGGCCGACACGTTCGTACAGCGCAACATCGGTCGGAGCCGGAAACACGTTGGAGGCGTCGAAGCTGGCATCCAGAACCTTGAGTGCAGCCATCGCATCGTCCTGCGCACTCAGGTCTTCGCGCTGCTGGGTCCAGGTCTGTGCCAGCGAACGCAGGCTTTGCAATCGCTCATGGTTGGCAGAAAAACCTTGCGCCCACATCACGCCAAACAAGGCCAATACTGCCAATGCTCCCGCGTAAAGCGCGCGCTGCCCCCAGTGAATGCGCTTGCGCTCGCGTTTATCCAGGCCCGCCAGGTCAGCCTCGGGAAAAATCACCCGGCTCATCAGGTGATGAATGAATCTCGAAGGCCCGCTGCGCAACGTTGGCAGGACATCGGCGCCATTACTTGCCTGGGCGTCGTCGCCCTTGGGGTTCTGCGCCGGTTTTTCCGGCACATGGGGCGCGCTGGTCAGGTAAAAGCCGCGTAGCTGGCTGGCCTGTTGGTAGCGGTTGCCGGTGAAGGCCATATCCACGAACAGACAAAGGAGCTCGCCGATCTGGCCCAATTGATGTGGGAAGTCGAGGATCCGGCCCCGGCGTTGAGTATCGCGTTCCTGGTGCATGCGCATGATCACCTGGCTGTTCAGACGACGCAGCAGCTCCTCGAACTGCTGGCGCAGCATGGTCACGTCAGCACCGTTCTGTTCCTGGGCAAAGCTGCTGCCGAGTACTTGATCGCTTTCCTCGCGAGTCAACTGATCGAAGGATTCGTTAAACCCCGGCAGCCTATCGGCTTTACTCAGCACCAGGTAAACCGGCACGTCAACGTGCAGTTTCTGGCGAATGTCCTGTAGACGAGCGCGCACTTGATCGGCGATGACTTTCAGGCCCTCTTCATTGCCGCTGATGAGTACATCCACTGGAATACTCACCAACACCCCATTGAGAGGACGCCCGCGACGACGTTTGCGCAGCAGCTCAAGCAAGGTGTTCCAGGCGCTGCCATCGACTGCCGGATCTTCCTGGCTCAGGTAGCGGCCGGCGGTGTCGATCAGTACGCCGTGATCGGCAAAGTACCAATCGCAGTGTCGGGTACCGAAGGTGTCGCGTGTCAGCTTGCGCTCGACTTTGTTGATCGGAAAATCCAGGCCGGAAAACTCCAGCAAGCTGGTTTTGCCGCTGCTCTGCGGGCCGATCAGCAGGTACCACGGCAGATCGTTACGCCAATGTTCACTGCGGCCACGGTACAGGCTTGATGTCTTGAGGGTGCGCAGCGCTTCGTTGAAGCGGCCGCGCAGCACTTTCTGTTCTTTATCGATCGACTCTTCACGATGCAAGCGCAACTGGCCGTCTTCGCTGTCGTCCTGATCTTTCTTGCGGATCCCGGCGCGCCAGTTGGCGAAGACCATTGCCAGGCCCCAAAACAAAAACAGCACGCTGATGCTTAGCAATCGCGAGCTGGCACTCTTCCAGAACTTGTAGTCGTTGACCGCCAGCAACGGCCCGACGCCCCACACCAGCAGCGCAAAAAATAGCACCAGCGCCAGTGTCCAGACCCATGTTGTGGACAGGATCGCAGCGGCTTTTTTAAAGAAATTTTTCATCACGCATCTCTGATTTACGGCTGGGAATGAACCACGACAGGGTCAAGCTGCTGATAAGGACGCAGGACGCTGTCGCGCTGCTCACCCAAAACCCAGGCGAACCCCGAATACATCACTACCAGGCATGCCACGGTGAACAACGCAATCCCCCACACCGGCACGATGCGCACCAGGCGCCGCCGCTTGTCCCCGAGCCCTTGCCAATGCGGTGACAACTCGCGCGGTACATCGCCACGCAGTTGTCGGATCTGCCGGTACAGCGAGTCACGGATGTCCTCAAGTTCCAGCGTGCCGCGCGCAATCACCCGGTACTTGCCCTCGAAACCGAGGGACATGCACAAGTACATCAACTCCAACATTGGCAAATGCTTGACCGGATTCTTTGATAGCCGGTCCAACAACTGAAAGAACTTCTCGCCACCAAAGGTCTCGTTGTGAAAGCTGCTGAGCAGACTCATCTGTGACCACTCGCTTTCCTTGTTGCCTTTGGCAGTCACCACCGCCTCATCGATCACCGTGCACAGCACATAGCGAGCAGCCATTACCTGGCTGCTTTGCGCGCCATTCTCCTGCGCGCGCAGATCGAACAATTTCAAGCTGGCGGTCAGGCGCTCGTTCAGGTCCTGAAGACTTTCGTCGTTAGCGTCATGCTTAAGGCGCACCACCTCCGACAACAGGTCTGAGGCTGCCGCCACCAACGCATTGAGGCTGATGTTGAACGTTTCCGCCGGGCGCAGGCGCGCGGCGTAGATCATTCGATTCTCCAGTTGTTCGAAGCGCGGCGGTGCCTCGAAATCGGTCAACGCACCCCGCGCCGGGCCTTGCCCCTCGCGGTCGAGCAGGACGGTTTTGTCGTCCTGGTGTTGTTCCATTTCCTTGCTCATTTCGTTCAATTCCTGATGGCCCAGAATGTCAGTTCAAGCTCGGGAAATTCGCCAGACACATGAAAGGCAAGGCCACCGGAACGCTCCAGCTGTGCCAGGTCTTCAGAACTGAGCTCTAAAATGAAATAGGTTTTGTTGGCGTGAAACGCGATCTGCCGTGGCGCCACCGGCAGCGGCTTTATCTTGATCCCCGGCAGGTGCAGGTTGACCAGCTCCCGAATACGTTCCACCGGGCCGACCTTGAGATGTGCCGGCAGGCGATGGCGCAATTCTTCGGAGTCGCAATTGGCGCTGGCAGCGAGCACGAACGAAGCCGTACTTAGGAGTGTGTGATCGTGCAGCGCCGAAACCAAAATACCGTACTGACGTGGCTGCAACTCCAGCTCGATGGCGTGCTGCTCGAGCACCATCGATAGCACCTGTCGTATCGCTTCCATCAATTTGCGAAAGCTTGCGCCCTGGTCGCTATGTTGGTAGCGGCTGTCCAGGCGCGGTCGCTTACTGTCAGAGGCAAAGGTAGCGAGGTCACCCAGCATCGTCAGCAGTGCGCGGTACAGTGCTTCAGGCGGCAGCTGTTCCAGATCGAGATAATGACGCAGCAGCAACTCGGTGCGGTTGATCAACTGCAGCATCATGAAATCGCCGACCTCGGCACCACCCACCTTGCCGTTTGAACGTATCCGCTCGGCGATGGTGTCACCTCGGTGGCTAAGCATGCTGATCACTTCTTTCAAGCACGAAAGCAGATAGCCAGAGGCATGGATGTGGATGAAGGTTGGTAAATACCGTACTGACGTGGCTGCAACTCCAGCTCGATGGCGTGCTGCTCGAGCACCATCGATAGCACCTGTCGTATC
>NZ_JAZDCU010000015.1:0-143076 GCF_036324085.1 Pseudomonas auratipiscis | reverse complement strand
CGTGCCTGGGCATCGATGGCGGTTGCCCGCACCTTCGACTCTTCGGCGATCTTGGCTGTGCTCTCCCAAGCCTTCAGGGCGCCGGCCAGATCGCCCTCCCCGTTGTCGTCCCGCCCTCCTTGCGGCGAGACAAAGGTTGCCTCCATATGACCAACTCGCTCACCGAGGGCTTCATCGCCAGACACCCGAGCAGACTCCTCGGCGCTTATGGCAGTCTCGGCTCCATCGACACGGGAGTTAACTTGCTGCAACCTCGACGCCGTCGCCGACTCGTTATCCGTAACGGTCTTGTCGAGCTGGGAGATGCTTGCCGAGTTCTCACCCACTTTCGATGCCATGTCGGCAAACCGACTGGCCGTAGCGCTTTCGTTGGTCGCAACAGTCTTATCCAACGTGCTGATGCTGGCAGTGTTCTTGCCGACAACCGCCTCAATCTCAGTGGCACGAAGCGCCATCGCCTCATTCTGGGTCGCCCGGGTACGGCTCTCCTCTGCCACCTTGGCCGTGGTATCCCAGCCGCGCAGAGCATCGGCCAGATCGCCTTCGCCGTTGTCGTCGCGGTAGGAAGACTGCACCGCCTGCAGCGCTGAAGCCTGGGCCGTGACCTGACCTTCGATTTCCGTGATGTCGCTGGTGTTCTTCGCCACAGTGCTGGCCAAGGCGTTAGACGTCTCGGCGATACTGCCGATATCCACCCAGTACGTCGGGTTCGGCGGGGCATTGCTGCCGTCGGCGGCGGCCGGCACTGGCGCAATGGCCATGTACAGGCGCTGCCCGTGACGAACGGCATCATTCTTCAGGTAGGCATCGGTCGGCACGTACTCCAGCGGATCGGTGATCTCAGAAATCAGATCCTCGAGCTCTTGCTTGGCCGAGTCGATCCGATCATTCACCGAGCCAGGGAAGTCGCCGGAAATCTTCTCGATCTCCTTCAGCAGCTCCTGACCCAGCTCGCTCTCGGTGATCTGGCCACTAATCAGCTCAAGGATCGGACCAGCGTCGGCGCCGGACTGGCCGAGCACCCACGTGGTCCATGGCCCAGTATTCCCGGTGCGATCCGCCAGCCGCGCCCGGAAGAACCGGGTGACACCGGCAGCCATGCCGCTCTTCAGATAAGTCCTTGCCGGGTAAGCCACCATCGACAGCTGCGCCGGATCATCGCCGGTTGCTACCAAGGACTCCTGGATCTCGGTATAGAACGTGTCAGCAGAGCCGTGAGGGAATGCCCAATTCAAGCGGATGCCGAACAGCTCAGTGGCAGCACTGAAACTGGCCAGGGCTGGCGGCTCCCCTGTCTTGCCGTAGAGTTGCGTCGGCTCCGAGTAAGCCCATAGCGAGCTGCTGTCTGCTACCCCAACAGCAGAAACGCGCGCGGTGTAGACGCCTGAGTAGATGCCTTTCACCTCAACTGATGCGGTGTACGTGACACCTGCGTATACCCAATCGCCATCGTCGCGCTTCCACCACGCGTTATAGCGCTGGGCCCTCCGCGGGGCATCCCAGGTTATGCGCATCGTGGCAATGTTCATGCCCTGGCTGACGGTGTCGAAGGTGCTCAACACCACATTGGTAGGCGGGGCCTGGACAGCGCCAGGGAGCACACTGGTCGGGGGGGTAACGATTTTCGCGCCGTTGTCGATCGCCTCGAATTTGCTGGCGTTCCGCTCAACCGCGACAACGTCATACTGAAGCTTATCGTCGCCAAAATTCTCGTTGACGGTCAGTACCCGATAGGTCTCGGCTACAAGCTCAGCAGTCTCAATGGTGTAGATCGATTCCTTGACTGGCACCTTAGAGAACGACTGCGTTACGGTCACCAACCGCCCAACAATGGAGCGGATGATCCGCGTCTCTGCCACGCCTTTTGGCAGGATGACCACCAGGGTATCGCCAGCTGATGCCGCTACATCGTTGTCCAGCGTAACAGTAGTAGTGGTTGCGGCCTTGAGGCGCCCCCCAATAGGCAATCCGGCGAAGTTCTCGTCAGCTACGCGGATGATGTCGCCTGGTCGGCAGATGGTGCCATCCAGGCCCACACTAAAGTTAATGGTGCCGGTTTCCAGCCTGTTGGTCAGGAGGATGTACTTACCAGCGCGCTGCGCTTGCCCTTGGGAAACACAGCCGAAAGCAGTGATCTCTGTCTCGCGGATGCCGTAACGGCCGATCGCGGTCTGATCCTGCACATACTCGACGCGCTGGTTACCGAAATTCTCTCGGTCACTCCACGCGACCTTGGCCACGCTGAAGCGAGTCGACCCGCTCGAACCTGGACGGTTGAACTTGCCATCAATGACGTTGGCGTTGGTGTAGGTATACACCGGGTCACCCGGCATGTCGGCGGCGCAGGCGACTTCGCTCCCAGCGTAATAGCTCATGCCCCGGAACACGCTCGCCAGGTCCTGCAGGACGTTAAGCGCATCCGCGCGCGATTGCAGATAGACGTTGCAGGTGAAGCGAGGCTCTTGGCCGCCCTTACCGTTCGAAACCATGTGATCGCAGTACTGCGCGATCTCGTACAACCCCCACTTGTCAACTTGGCTGGCGTCGATGAAGCGGCCTAGCCCATAGCGATCGTTCAGGACAATATCGCGCCAGATCCACGGCGGGCAGTCGGTCCACGCAAGCTTGAACGTCCCATCCCAACTACCGGTGTATGTGCGGGTGGCAGCGTCGTAGTTGCTTGGCACTTGGATAATCCGACCGCGAATACGGTAGGCGCGCTCAGGTACAGCCGAGAACTGGCTTGCATCCATCTTCAGACCACAGAGAGCGGTGTACGGGTACTGAAGTTTGGCGTCGATGACTTCGGTGTAGGTGCCGATCGAAGTCGTAGCCTGAATCCGCGAGTCATTCGAGTCTGGAGTAGTTCGGCGAACTCGGAGGCGCCAGCCGGAAGTAGCCTTGGGGAAGTCGATACGGTGCGAGCGCTGGTAGCCCGTGGTCGTTTTCCCTCTGAAGGCGCTCTTCAGCACCGTCTGGTAGTCGCCGTCATCTGTGGAAAGATCGATCTCGTAGTTGACCGTGTAGCCGACCATGTCACCGTCGCTCTCGGTTCTGACCAGGGTCCCGACCGCGAGCTGGATCCGCACTGCGGACAATTCAAGATTGCTAAACGACTGAACCCACGACTGACTAGCCTTCAGCTCCACACCGACCGAGGTTTGGGATTCAACTGCGGGAAAACCTGCGATGTGGTCCTGGTCGTGCTCACCAGTGCGCTGCTCCCACGTCACGCCGCTGAAGTTCAGGCTTCCGTCGCTGTTCGCCAGCGGCGTCTTGTCCAAGTAGATGGACTGGGCGCCGTTGACTAGGCCGACAATTGGGCCCTCACTGATGCCGTCCAGAATGTTTGCGTAGCTGACGTTGATCAGGCTGTCTGGGCTTTCTACAGGCGTGTGCGGCTTGGACCCACCTTTGGAGCCCAAGATAGACATGTCAGTCATGGAGTGCCTCTATTGCTGGTCTTCGGCGCGAATGCCAAGAGAAAGCTGAGCAGACCCTGTCGTCATCTCGCCGTAGCAGAGAGGGACCGGGTTGCCCTGAGTGATGGTGTTTTTGATACCGGAGAAGTTGTAGCTAGGGCGGTTGTCGGCAGCTTCGCTGCTGTCGATCTTGGCCTGGCTGCCTGTGACCATTTGCGCGACACCACCAACGGCGAGTGATATGCCAATCATCCCCGCCGTCGCCCAGCCCGCCGAGGCGGTGCCGAACAGCGCAGACGCACCCGCCGGAGCAAGCAAGCCGCCACTGAAAAAGCTAGCCGCAGCGATGAGTGCTACACCCAAGATCACCTGCAGTCCTCCCCCACTTTTCCGCCCCTGAACGACAGGAGCAATGCGGATATCACCCGCACCAGACGGATGGCCAAGCTCATCCTTGCCTATGTTCCGCTTGCCGTAGAACACAGCGAAGCCGAGGCCTCGGTCTTTCGACTCGGATAGATACTGGCTGAAGCCCGGGAGCAGAACGCCCAAGGCCTTCACCGCCTCAGCTGAGGACTGCACCGCCAAGTGATGCGCGCGACCAAACAGGCGACCCAGTTCGCCGTAAAGGCGGATCACACGAATGCGCTCAGCCATAGGGGGACTCCTTGTGCCGCATGTAGAACCGCGCCGCCTCGCGCCAGAAACCGCCAAAGACGTCGCGCTTCGAATCACGCCCGTAGAGGTGGTGGAGAATGCCGCCCGGAACCGGGTAGTGGCTGGGCTCAGTTTTGAGGCAACCATCGGCAAGGTAGATGCCGGCATGGTTCGCCTTCTCGGACCGCACCTGCATGACGATTAGGTCACCTTGGTGAAGGTCGGCGGGGTCAACTGGATAAAAGCCTGCCCCTTCGAAGTTATCGACGTAGAGGTCTTGGCCTTTCTCCCACCAGCCGTCCGCGCGCTCGAAGTTAGGTAACGTGATGCCTAACTCGCGCTGGTAGTAGTCCCGAACCAGCGTGTAGCAATCCAAAACCCCATGGTGGAACGGTCGGCCCACGAGTGGCGCCTGGTAGCCCGTAGGCTCATGCACCAGATGGGTCACTGGCTGCCCGTCGCGAACCTCGATAATTACCCATGGGAGCGCAGTCGCTTCCATAGCGGTGCGGTCTGCCGCGCTGAGGCGCGCTGACTGCCCGGGGTGACTGTGTACCACCGCAATCACTGCACCTTGGTCTTCCGCGCCTGCCCAGTCTTCAGCAGCAATACGAAACCCCTCCTGCGGGCTCGCTGCGGCGTTGGGAACTGGAAGGTAGAGCAACTTTCGGCCAACCCTGATCAGCAAGCCGCAGCACTCCTCAGGGGCTTTTTCGCGGGCATGTGCGTACATGGCGTCGATGACGCCCTGCGAAACCTTCATTGAGAAACCTCAGTTGCCTGCGGAGGGGAAGCTGCCGTAGCGCAGCGGATTGTTTGCGCCGAAGCGCAGCTTGCAGCCGGTAAGCGTGCCAGAGCACATGTCGCGATCTGGATCGTCGGTCGGAGCATCCTTGTCGGTGGCGTAGTTTGAGCCGGTGTACCCGCAGTAGACGCCGCGGTACCCGCCAATCGTCAGCCACTGGCAGCAGTTGGCGACGATCTGCCGGCCAGGGAGCTTCCGATCTGATGCGATCAGGGGAGACTTCAGCACGAAGACGACCAGTTCATCGTCTGCCGACTGCTTCTGGTCGATGGTGTAGGTATCGTCTGCAAAGTGCTCTTGTGGGTCGGCCTCTGGGTTGCCGCCTGGGAAGTTCGCCGCGTCGAGGAAGCGCCCCAGCGTCCGGTGACGAACGACTTTGCCGTCTACCAAGTCGTCGTAGATCCGGCAGAGCGCGGTGAGCAGGCCCGACACGTTGCCGACCGACAGCGTCGGGCTGTTCTGCTGCCCCTCGCCTGTCATGCCCATACCCTCGACCTTGATCGGCCAGGGTGAGTACTCCTTGCCCTGCCAGTAGATCGGGCCAACCTGCGTATAGCCGTGGAAGTAGTAGGCATCGCCACCCAAGGCGCCAAGGTCCAACTCGAAGAGCTCGACGTACTGGCCTGGGTTCAGCTTCTGAATTTCCTCATAAATGCTCTCGGCCATCAGGTCACCTGGTGCGTCTGTTCAAAGGTTGCGGTTAGCATCCACATATCGCCTCCCTGGTCGGTCGGGCTGTATGCGTTGCAGGTGAAATAGAGGTCGCCGTCAAATGGCGTCTTCCAGATGAAGGGCTTGTGCCCCTTCTGTGCTCGGAGAAACTTGAGGATCGCGGCGATACGCGCTTTTTTACCAGTGAAGGTCAGGCTCCAAGACTGAGTTTCGTTGTTGATGCCATCCCCTGCTATCTGCTTGTAGCCGCTGCCGAATTGGGCAGAACGCACAGCATTCTCAAAGGTGGCAGGGGCCGACCGATTCGGCCTCCAGGTGAATCGATCGGCCATCTGGCCCTCCTAAAATTTCAACGCACTGGCCGGTTGATGGCGGTCCAGATCATCCCGCCACGCTTGAGTTGCTTAGCGATCTCCTGCTGGGCGCCATCCTTGGCCGCTTTGGCGTAGGCTTGGGCGACTGCGCCCATGTCTGCCGCGCCGGCTCCCGCCTGCCCACCGCCACCCTCAATAGAGATCTCCTGCTGGATTACCACGGGGCTTGGGCTGCCTGCGCCTGATATCTGTCTGGGTATGGCCTGAGGCGTAATGGCGCTGACCAGGCCACCTTCGGCATAACCACGGGTGTTCAGCGTTTCGAGCCAGTCGAGCATTCCCGGCTGGCTCACGACCTCTTTGCGAAGCACGAACTCGCCGCCGTGCACGATCCCCGCTGGCTCGTACTTTCCACCGGGGCCTGTAAAGCCGCCGTCAGAGAATGTCGGCGTGTAGGTCATGCCAGAAGAGGCGCCGCCCAGGCCAAAGTCGAAGCCGCCCGCTCCCGCCGAGCCAGCTGAAGCAGCGGCGCCCGCTCCGGCCCCGATTAGGCTCGTGCCCACCGTACCGAGAATGCTGGAGAAGACATTCGACGCCGCTGCCTGGACAGCCATCTTGGCCAGCATCTTGGCGAAGCTGACCGCAACGTCACCGAAGGTCTCTTCGGCGCCGAAAGCCCACTCCACTGCGGCATCGGTGAGGCCGTCATACAGCGAACCGAAGGCTGTCTGCATCTGGCCCGCAACATTCATGGCCTGCTCTTGGTAGTTCGCCCAAGCCGCCTGGGCACCAAGCGACCAGTCAGCCTGCGCCGCATCTACGTCGCCGTAGTACTTCTCCTGCATCGCCAGGCGCTTGTCCAAGGCCCGCTGGAGCGCATCATTTTCCTTCTGGTACAGCTCTGGGCTGATCCTCCCTTCGTTGCGCTGCTGCAGGAGGTTGTCCATCTGCTGTTGATATCGCTGCTCGACGCCGAAGCGCTCCTGCATGCGCTGGCGGGCTACATCGCCAAGCCCCATACCGCCAAGGTTGTTGCTCAGGCCGACCGAGTCGCGCTGTAGTTGGCTGTTGAGGTTGGTCTCGAAGGCCGAAAGCTTCTGGGCCTCCTCGGTGGCCACCTTCCGCAGCTGCATCTCACGTTCGAGGCCGGCGTTGCGCTTGAGCTGGGCAGTAATCAGGTCCTGGTTCGCCAGCAGCGATTTCTGGTCGGCGGTGAGCGTCTGCTTGCCCTTAATGTCGGCCAGCTGCTGTTCCCAGCGCACCAGGGCTTGGCCAGCCTCTCCCAGCTTCTGCATCTCGCCGACTTGGGCGCCGATGAGGCCGTTCTGCTGCTGGAGGACCGAATATTGCTGGCGGGCCTGGTCAAGAGCCTTGGTGCCGGCGTCTTCGCGGTAAGTCGGGGCTTTCGGGCCGGGCTTGTCCTTCAGCCTCTTCTCGATCCCAGCAGCCAGGGAGTCATAAGCACCGCCGAAGAACTTATTGCCGTCGTACTGCACTCCAGCAAGCAGCGGGCTTTCCTTTCCACTGCGGGCAGACGCTGACATCAACTCGAAGAATTGTTCGTTGAGCTTCTTGTATGCATCTGCTCGCTTTTTGGTAGGGCTGACGTTGTCGAGTTGAGAATCGAGCTCTCGGCTAATCCTGATCAGGTCGCGATTGGCATTATTGAGATCAGTCTGAGCCTGGGTTTCTCGCTCTGTAGCCTTGGCTTTCTCTTCAGAGTTCGACACCACGGTTCTCAGCGCCTGGTTGGTATTGTCACCAAAGCTGAAAAGGTTCGACAGTGCACCCAAGAAACCGCCTTCCTGGCGCCGCTCCAAGATGCGTCGAGCAATGTCCGCCTGCTGCGCTTCGTTCGGCGCAACTTCGGCCTTGACCTCCGCATAGGCATTGCTGATTGCTTTCTTGATCGAATTCCAATCTCTCTCGATGTCAGAGAGCGATTCCCTATATTTCTTCAGCCGCTCTTGGGCAGCTGTATTCAGGTTCTCGCTCAGAACATCAAGTGCGCGCTGATGCTCGCCCTGGTCATCCAGGGCCTTAATTACCTCATACTGCTCAAACGTCAGGAGCCCGTATTGTTCGCTAATTTTGGCAGCTGAATCGGTAGCGTTCTTTCCGGACTTTTCGAGGGAGGTAGCGACTTCCTCTACACCCTTTCCGGTGATTTCACTGATGGCTACGGCGGCAGTAGCAAGGTTTTGAATTTGGGTAGAGCTGCCAGCCAGGCCCGACGATAGCGAGATGACGGCATCCCTCGCACCCCCAAAGCTACCGGTAACTTTCCCTACGGTAGTTGCGATTTGATTGAGAGATTCAACCGTCTGGCCAGATCGGTTCACGCCCGTGAAAATGGCGCGACTGAACGCCCCCATCTCTCTCTGAGCGTCATAAAAGGCATAGCCTAAGCCAGCAATGGCCGCAACTGAGACGGTCGCAGGATTTATTAGCTCCAGCAGGTAGCCGCCCATGGCTTTAGTCGCGGCGCCGATGCCGCCGAACGAATCTTTGATTTGTGAACCTTGTTGCAAAAAAACCGTCAACGGTGCTTGGCCGCCCTGCAGACTCACAAAAATGTCGCTGAACTGCGCAGGCAGCATTCGCATCGCTGCGGCCGTTTGCTTGGCACTAACGCCAGTTCTGCCAAGCGCCTCATCAAAACGACCTAAGTCATCGCGCGACTGCTGGATCTTGGAGCGGTATTCGCTGAACGTCGCCGGATCGAGGTTGCCGAGCTTGCGCTGCTGGGAGAGCCGCTTTTCGAGCTCGTCCAGCCTGCCAAGCGCCTTTACGGTTGGATCTATCTCACCCAGCAGAGCGGATACATCGCCAGCCTGTTCCTTGAGTGCCTGTCCAGCCTTCCTGGCGCTTTGCTCAACACCAGCGGCGGCCTTCTCGGCTCGACCTCCAGCATCAACAAGGCGATCCAGGTCAGTGGCTGCGCTCACGGCATCCCCAGACTCAACTCGAATGCCGAGCTCCGCAATGGTTGTCATGCTTTTCTCCAGGCATAAAAAAACCCGCCGGAGCGGGTTCTACTGAAATGTGATGAATCAGCTTTTTAGGAGCTTGGCCTTTTCGGACTCAAACTCTTCTTTGGTCAGGTGTCCGCTATCTTTCAATGCGGCGAGCCTCTCAAGCTTCTGAAATCTGTCCGAGACAGCCGGTGACGCTGCGCCTGGAGAGATTTCTGTAGGCTTTCTAATTGCTGAGGCGGACCAGATTAAGGCGGCTAGCCAACCTATGAAGGTCCACCCCAAAAAGAGATCAAGTAGAAAAATGGATGTCCCGTTCGGGTGACCTCGCTTCGCGGCCACAAAAGTGGGCAAGAAGTAGATCACGAATGCGGCGATCAGCATGATGAATGCTGCGGCAGGGCTAGTTTCTTCCGTCATGGGATGTTCTCCTTGTTGATGAGGGCAATCTACCACCATCAGCAGGGTGACCCCAAACCCTGACTACGCCGGGGCGAGCTCAAGCCGCTCGAGCATTTCGATCAGCAGGCGAGCCTCTAAAATCTGCTTGTGCGCCCGAGGGGGGCTTAGTTTTTCGCTGATATCGTAGTCGCAGAAATGCCGAAACTTCTTCAAGCGGCGCATGTTGACTGCAAGCTCGCGGCCTTCTGAGCCCATTTGCTCAATTGTCTGGATAACGGCTTCGTGGCTCCCGCCATTGCTCACCCTGTTGACCGGTACGCGCATCTCTCTCAAGCGATCACGGGCAGCGTGGAATAGAGCGTAATAAGCCCGGCTGCTGGCATTGCGATATCCGAACTCAGCCCTAAATGGCGCCTTGACCTCGAACTCCGACCACATCAGGAACTCCGCAAACTCAATCGCCATCGGTCACGCTCTCCGAGAGAGGCGCGACGCCAATGCTGATGTGCTTGGAAAGTGTGTCTTGGAATTCGGCCACCAACCTGCGCGTGATCGCGAAGTCGATATCAACCAATCGATCAATGGCCGCATCAACCGTAAATTCGAATGTTATCCCCCAGTCGTTGCTGTCGATCGTGAAGGTCGTCAGCGGACCAGACATCTCAATAACTACTTGGGAAGCGACAGCCAATCGAGAGGAGAGCTCACGCTCATCAACTCTGTGCTCTTGGAGGTACGCGACGGTCGATGGAAGATGTGCATAGTATGGGATTTCTTCGCCATCGAAGATATTCTCGTCAAGCTGTACGGCTTTCTTCCAGTTGGTGTGCGCCGTTACAAAAAGCCCAGACTGATTGCACACATGAGCAACTATGCCAAAATCCCGGGCGCTTCCTTCTGGAACACCAAACTTCAACATGTCAGTGACCATATCAAACCTTCCTAATGCCGGTCCTTGCATCGCTCGGGTTCGATGCCAGCGCCAGTCTTTACCGTACTTCCCGGCATAGACATTCAGGCAACGTTCCATCTCAGCAATATTGGAGCGAAGATTCCAAAGCGCCGCCATAAGAATGAGTGATTCAGCTTCAAACTCAGGGGCCCGCCCGTATGCCTCAACATCTCTCTTTAATGCTATCCACGTCCACTCATCGACCCTCCTAGAGTGGGTACGCTCTATCGCCAGATTATTAATTCGGTCTGTCAATTCGCTGGATTTGGATTGAGCTGCTGCGCCAGCCATGGCTTTCTCGCGTGCTTGATGAGCCGCGACTCTAGCACGTGGCCCGCTTTCTTTGAGCTGGACAGGCATCCAGCCAGACGCAAAAAGCCCAGCGCGGGGCTGGGCTACAATCAAGAATTGCTACCAGTGGCACCTATCGCTGCGGCTGCTCCTCCGCCCAATGCGGCCCCTGTACCAGCCACAACTGCACTGCCGACAGCCATTCCGCCGCCGCCAGCAGCTACTGCCCCGCCGCCAAGCGCGGCAAGTGATGCATTAGTTAGGGCTGCACCGTGAAGCGTGCTGATTGCAGTGCCCGTGCTAGCAGCGCCCAGCAGGCCAGCAGACCCAGCTGCCGCCGCAATGGCCGGGGCGGCAACGAAGGCGATTCCACCCGTGGCAACTGCCGCGACGACTGCCGAGGCAACAGGATTTTCCTTTACCGTGTCCTCAACGGCCTGAGCCGCGTTTCCAACGTGCTCTACGACCGTGTCACCTGTTGAGAGCACATTACGCAGGCCCGAATCAAGAGCGTTGCCTATGGAGCCGAAAACGTCCCAGATGCTCATGCTGGCTTTCCCCGAAATTCAAAATGCCATCATCGCTCAGAGGTCGCTCGTCAAACAACCTGTCCTCCCATCCACCCTGGACGGAAAGCCAGTACCGGGCTGATCCGTGGCGTAGTAGCGTTGCGCCTCCAAGCAAGGAGCTGACGATGGCACAAGTATCAGACCACACCACACAGTACCTTCGACAGGTCAATGGGCCTGACGATGAACACTGGACCCATGTTTACGAGATTGGCGAGGAAGTACCGGTATCCGGCATCTACCGCTGTTATCACTGCGGAGACGAAATCACCTCTAACAAAGGCGACCCCTTCCCTCCGCAAAACAAGACTCAGCATCCAAAGCATGATAAGCCAATCCTGTGGCAGCTTGTGGTGATGACTCAGACCAAGGGTCCAGACGTCAACTGATAAACCTCCCCGGTCCATTACCGGAAAGCCCATGGACTGGGGCATTGACGACCTAGGAGGGTCAGATGGAATCACGCGAAATCAGTGAGCTGAAGAAAGTGGTGAACTCCCACGCATCCGATATACAGGCGCTCACGGCACTGGTTTACGGCCTTCTCGCGCAGCTTCATGAAACCCAGGGCGAGGCAGGAATCGCTGCAGCGGAGATCCGGACGCAGACAATTGCCAAAAGCCTCGGCTCGCCATTTTCGGTCCGTCCGAACAACGCACTGATCACCAAGCTTATCGCGGCAGCTAAGCAACCGATGTGACCACCAGAAGCCGGCCTACATCAGGCCGGCTTTTCATTCCCCCAGCCTTCCCCGAGAGCCAGACCAACCGAAGCAAGGGTGGCGTCTTGGTCGTGCGATTCGAAGGTAATCGAGCCTACTCCTGATACCAGGCGCGCAGTTAAACCGGGTTTTCCAGAGTAGCTACGACTGTACACGCTCGGCTCTCGGCACTTCCCGCTCACGATGAGTCGGTCCACCTCCTGATCTCCGTCCATGATCGCGATTTCAGCTTCGCCGCCACACACGTCGCCCCCTTTCACCGTGAGCAGATCGCGGATCGTCAAAACGTAGTTCTGCTGCATGCCCTTCTCCTGCGGCTTGGCCGCGTCAGTCCTACTCCGCCGCCTCAGCCATCACGGCCAGGGCCTCATGCTCCATGATGCGGAGGTCGGGAAAAATATCGTCGAGGTCGCGCCGCTTGATGCCGAGCATCGACGCTGTCGTTGGAATGGCCGTGTAATCCAGGCCGGAAGGCCCGCCCTGCCCCAATCGCCATTGCGTGCCCAGCGCTTCGAACAGGCAGAAGGCAGGCCAGGCATCAGGCCAGACCTCCACTTCTTCCTCTTCGATGTCGTCCGGGGTGAGCCCAATGGCCGCCAGTTGCTCGGCGGACGGGCCGCGTTCATAACGGGCCCGCGCCGCCGCTCTCAGTTTCCCAGGCGGGCCGGGTTGTACGCTTCCTGGTAAGCATTCAGCACAGCCTGAGGCGCGCCAACGCACGTGGTCACCAAGTCGAGTATGGCCTCGTCAGTAAACTTGTCGTCGAAGCCCCAGTCCGCGGTGACGGCCTTGATTTGCTCGGCCTGCAGTCGAACCTGGCCAGCAGTGAACTGCTCGAGACTCGCGCCTTCGGCCTTGCACTTCTCGGCGTGCGCTTCGAAAGCTTGGTTCCAGCCGTCGTACAGCTTGGCCAGAGCGGTGCGGTCCATGTAGCGGAACGTGAACCCCACGGGAACCGGTTCGCTGCCCACGCGCGGGATCTTCACCTCGGCGGCGAACGTCGGGTTCTGCGCAATCTTGATCTTTGCCATGGGAACTCCTTACGCGCCGGCCAGGTAACGAAGCGAACGAGCAGACAGGCCGACGCTGATGGTTCGGGTCATGACGTTGTTCCGCTCCATGGTCGGGTCAGGGGTGATGCTGACGTAGCCTGGGTACAGGATCTGGTCACCGTTGCGGAGCTTCATACGGATCACCGCGAGCTCCTTGGAGGTGTCGTAACCCTCGACAGCCTGTACGTAAGGCGCGGTTGGCTGGTCCTCCACCACGATCGACAAAGTCGTCGGGTTGCGGTTGGTGGGGAACTGCTTGTCGTCGTCGTCTTCCAGATAGCCGACGGTCGCATACTGCTGCTCGCCACCAGCCGAGTTGAACGACGTGACCTTCGAGATCTGAACCCAGTCGGAAACCGGGTACACGGAACCTACGCCCGCGCCTGCGGTGAATTTTTCTGCGTCGCTGGTATCGAGACCAGCCAGGGAGAACGCGTCATCGGCGACGTTTGAGGCCTTAACGGCGCGGTCGCTGATGAGTGCCCAGCCGGAGTTGACCAGCAGAACGTCGCCGTTCTGGATAGTGTGACCGGCAGCGGTCGCCACCGGCGGCTTTGCGTTGGTCAGCGCAGTGAAAGGGATTGCAGCGCCAATGACTCTGGCGATCTCCAGCACTGCGCCGTTCGGCAGCGGGAAGCGTGCGGCCATGATGTTTTCCTCTTGGTAGAAACGAAAAATCCCGCGCGCGGCGGGCTTCAGGTGATATCTGGGAGATTCAGCGGCGGTGCAGGAGGCCGCCAGGGCGAAGCTCCTTGCTAATCACCTCCCGCACACATTCCATCGTATCGATCTTGTCACGCAGCTCCTGGCCCAGCTCACTCTCGGTGATCTGCCTGCTGAGCAGCCGCAGGATTTCGGCGGCATCACCCTTTTCGATAGCCCGCTCCATGTCAGCCTGACCATCCTTGGTCTCGCCCTTGGATGGATCAATGCCGAGGCCAATGCCAGTACAGACGTAATCGCCATTGGTGTTCTCCGCCATGGTCACGGCGAATTGGTCGGCAGCCACCAGGAACTGTCCAGCCAGCAACGCGGTGCATGGCTTCCAGTCGGTCAGCGCATCACGCAGAGCACCGTCGCTGTCATCTGCACGGAAAATTCTGGCTTCCAGCGCACCAATGCGGCTTGCCAAGGCCCCGTCCGCTGATGCGCGGGTGCTGGCCTCTTCGGTGATGCTGGCAGTGATGAGTGCCTGACTGATGAAGACCTGGTCGCCTTCGACGACAAACCCTTGACCATCTGGGCGCTCATCGCCCAACCCGCACCCCATTCTGGCAACTACCTTATCGCCACATGTGATAGTGATATTGCCAGCCTGGATGGTGACGCCGGAGCCAACAGAGCGTGCAACCCGTGCCGCTGCTTCCTGCTCGGTCTCGAGACGTTGATAGGTGAGCGTCGTACGGATATCCGAGCCGTCGCGATCAAACGATATGTCTTCGGTCGAGAATTCAGCGCTATCGCGATTCTCGAGGGGAACCTGCATCAAATGCTCGCCGATGAACTTGTAGCGCTCGATTGCATTACTGGGCAGATCGCTTTCCGGCCACTCACCAGCTGTGACAGTGATCATTTGCGGATCGCTGGGCATAGTGCCGACGGCGACGTTGCCACTGTTGATCTCCAACGATCCGGTGTGCGAATCCATCTTCCAGCCGGATACCTTCGGCACATAGTCGGCGCTCTGCATCACTTGCTCCTTCAGACGGTGGGTTGGTCTGCTTCACCCTGATAGGTGAAGCTGGCCGGGACCGTGTAGGTCGCCGGCTCGGTGATGGTGGGACCCTGCTCCAGCGGCTCGACGATCAGGCCTTCGAAGCCGGCTCGGCTGAGTTCGGTGTCGACGCGGAACAGTGTGCTGAGCTCGTCGACCAGGGCCTCAGCGGTAGCCAGGGCCTGGCCCGCCGGGCAGACGATGCTGATCTGGTAGATACCCCGGTACTCCAAGGCCTCAGCAGCTAAGTAGCGGGTCGTGGTGCTGGCCGGAAGCAGGAATGCCCGGAGATAAGTTTCGCCCGGGGCGGCCTCGAAGCCATCCTCCATGTGCGCAACCCGGACCGCGCGCGCGGCTGCCCAGGCCGTCAGCTTGATCTCAATCGCCTGCCGGGCACGTGCGTGGCTCATACCTGGTTGTTCCTGATGGCTTCGTCGACGATGCGTTGGAAGTTGGTCAGGGTCACACGCACCATTCCGTGCGGCGCCTGGGTGGAGTGGCCGTACTCGAGCGGGATCGCATACGGCAGATTGTTCACGATGTAGGCGGTCTGGCCGATCGTAAGCGCCGCGACCTGTGCCTTCAGTTCGGCGATGGTCTCATTACCAGATCGGTCGATCCGATCGAGCTCGCCAGTTGCCGGAGCATCGATGGAGAATTGCCAGTTGCCACGAAAGCGCCCGCCGACATACCCCTGGCCGGCCACAAGACCGTTCACAGCGAAGTTCTGATCGCGCTCTGCCTTGGTCAGTGGCTTGGCGTACCTGACGCCCTTGCGCAGCCTGCCGGCTTTGGTGAAGTTGTCCTGGTTCAGGTTGATCAGCGTGTTACGTACCGCGACCTTGAAGTCGTAGCTGTCAGCAGCCCGAGTGTTGGCTGCTCGATGAGCTACGTTGGCCTTCCAGATCTCGGGATCACCCACTGGCGACATGCGGATGACACTGCTACCAATCTCAATAACGATCTCGCGAAACGTGGCATCAAGCGCCTGCTCAGCCTGCTCTGCGAAAGCCCGAATGCTGTCAGCGAATCCGCCCTGCAGCCCGCCGTATCGCTGCGTCATGTGTGAACCGCGTGGCATGGTCATTTCCTCAACTGTATTGTCCAGGTGGCCTTGGCCGGATCCTCCGAAACGTTAAGCGCGCGGCAGCCACTGACCTGGTCGCCGATCTTGGGGGCGGCCGACGTTTCAGTGACCACACCGCTTTCCTCTACGAACAGCTCGTTCTGCAGCACTAGCAGCTTCACGTCCTCAGTCTGGATGCGTGCCCCATCAATTTCCTTGACCAAGTAGCTGCCGAACACCCCTCGGCCGGTGTAGCGAATGATCGTGGCAGGCGCTGTTCCGCCGATCTCTGGGTCATAACCGCCCTTAATGGTGCGGCTACCGACTACCGGTTTCACTGCGTCGGCCAGGCCGTCGGGATCGCTAAACGCCTCGGCCAGCTCTGCCTGAATCTCTTCGCGCATGCCCATGGTTATGTCCTCTTGAGCATGACGGTCCCGGAACGACGCACCCAGGGGGCTATCAGGTCCAATGCGAAGTTCTCAGCCGCGGACAGCTCAACTGAGCCCTCGGCGTAGGTCTTGCTGGTCGAGGTGCCAGACTGAGCTGACACGGTCTTGCTGAGCACCTCTTTGCCGGTGTCCTTGTAGAGCTTGTTCTCGGCAGCCAGCTTGGCCACCTGTGCACCAGCGGACACGATCGCGTCCGGCACCGGGCCTGGCACCGCCCGCCTGATCTTGGCCGTGAGCCAGGCATTGGCCATGGCTACGGCAAGGACCGCATCACCCGAGCCCGCCCAGTCCGGCCCAAGCTTCTGGTCGACGTCAGCGACGGTGATGAAGTCGGTCATGGCTTACTCCTTTGGGATCAGGGCCTGCAGGTCGGGCTTGTTGAGGGCGGCGTCGAAGGTGATGCCCTGGGCCGTCAACCACTCCTTCAGCTGCGGGACCTTCATTTTGTGCGGGTCGGTCTCGTCGTCGCCGCCCTCTGCCTCAATCGCTTTGTCGATCTCGGCCTGGCTGCTCACAGAGGCATAGCCAGCCGGCGGGTAAGCCGAAGCCTTGTAGCCCTCCGCTACCCACTGGGTGATGGTCGGGCCGTCCAGCCGCAGGCCTTCTTCGATCTCGCTGACGCTGATGCCTTGTCGCTGGTAGGCCTCCCCAATGTGCGGAGCCTCGCCCTGCACGGACACCGAAGTGGCCCCGTCGATGACGCCAAAGAACTGATCCAGGCGGCGATAGCAGGTGCCGCGCTCGCTGCCCGGGGAGTTGGTGTAGATGACTTTCATGGTGAGCTCCTGCGCAGGGCACCAGGTCGGCGCCCCGCATCATGGGGTCAAGGGGTGGCAGTGCCGCTGATTACCGCGGCGAACGGGACCTGCTTGCGGTCGAACACGCGCTGCCAGTTGGCGGCACTGGCGTATTGGACAGCAGAGGGACTGAGGTTCAAGTTCTCGCTGCCCTTCCAGCTGAATCCGGCTGGCTGCAGGATGAAAGTCTTGCGCTCCCACAGGACCTCGGCACCACCACCGTTACCACCGCCGGGCTTGCGCTCCAGCTCGACCGGCACAGTCGGCGAGCCCTCGCCGTAGCCGAATGCCCCCTGGCCGAAGAAGACGGACAGAAACTGACCTGGCGCGTAGGTCAGGCTGTCATCCATGAACACTGGCTTGCCCAGATAGGTGGCCAGGATGATCTTGCCCTGGGAGTCGCGCAGGTACTCGATCATGTCCTGCTTGACCATCTGGTTCATCACCACTGAGTGCACGCCGATTGCAGCGAACATATCGGCGGCGTCGCCGGCGGTAAAGGCGGCGTCCTGGAAGGCATTGGCGCTGATCGATGCGCCGGAGTCCTTGACCATGTCACCGCCGTTGTTGGCGATGTTGGAGGCGATCACGCCACGCGCCGAGCCCAGCAGGTAACGCTGCCACTGGCGGGTCCAGTAGGTGCCAAAGCGGTTGCGGATGTGTTGCTGCGGCTCGGAGTTGGCAAGCTCAGCGGTGAGGTCGGAAACGCCGTACCCTTTGTTGAGGTACAAGGTCCGAGCTCGCATGCTGCCCTGTTTCGCCTTGCCAACCTCGCCCAGGTCGTCGGGGTTGTCGTTGGAAATGTTCGGCGCCTCGTCAGCGTCCAGATCCTGCCAGTAGCTGATTTCGGAAGTGCCCTGGCCGTTCTTGGCGATGTCGTCGAGAGTCGCCGAGCGGGTCACGATGCCCGACTCGAAGACGGCAGTCTTCTCGGGGGAGTTCACCGGCTCCAGGGTGCCGTAGTAATCGGAAACGAAGATATCCGACAGTTGGGTAGATGCCATGGTTTAAGTTCCTCGGGTGGCTTGGAGTTTTTTGAAAGCTTCGGGGTTGTCACGAGCGATCGCAGCGCGTTCGGTCTCCGTGTACTCGCCCCATTTCTTCGTGGCCTTGCCACCGTTGTCGCCGGTCTGTCCGGCACCCTGAGCCCTTGGCCACAGGTGAGTAGCGGTTTCGCGCAGCGATTCCGCCCATTCGAGGGGAGACAGCGGGGTCTTGCCGTCCTTCCCGTACACGACTTCGCCAGCACGGTCAGTGGCGACAGGTTCGCCGTCTTCGCTCAGTTTGAAGGTGCCGCGGGCGCGCAGGATGATGTCCTCGGCAGCCTCAGGCAGCGCGCCGGCCTTGATGGCAGCGGCGCGGATGGAGTCGGCCAGTACCTTGTCGCTGTACTTGGCAGCGAAGGCTTCAGCCTTATCAGCGCGCTCATTGGCGGCCTTAACCTGCTTATCCAGGTCGCCGCGCAGGCGCTCGGTGCGACGGCTGATGACTTCGTCCAGCTTGCCCTCGGCGATCAGCTTGGTCTCTTCGTCCTGGCCAACTTTAGCCAGCAGGCCCTTAACCGCTTCGATATCCAGGCCGTCGAACTGGCCTTTCAGCTTGTCCAGCTCGGTCTTGATGGTCTTGTTGGAGCCAATCAGCTCCTGATTCTTGGACTTGAGGCCCGAGACCTCGCCGTCCAGAAACTTCTGCACCTCACCGCCCAGCGCTGCCTTCAGCGCGGCGGTTTGGCTTTCGTCGAGGGTGAGGCCGTGGGCGGCCGGGTCGAAGTCAAAAGGCATGTGGCTATCCCCTGGGGATTGATTGGCCCGCCTGGCGGGCATAAAAAAGCCCCGGCTCAGCCAGGGCTTGGAAATCGTGTTGCTGTCAGTTGGCGTCGCGCAGGCGCTGCTTCAGCTCATATCCCATCAGCGGCCAGATCTTCTGTTCGGCGTTTTGCCTGGCGATCTTGCGGCCGATCCCTTCGTCGAAATTTTCAGGGCTCGCACATGCGGACTCGCCGGTGACGGTAAAGCCGTTTTTGAGAACAAGTACGCAGAAGGTAAGTAGAGCCAGCTCTCCATGCGCACCGGTGAGACGAGTGAGTTCATCCTGTTTATGCAGGGTGGCTTGCACCCCTTCAGAAGCTGTGAAGTAGTACTCGCCGACGATGTTCGCCTGCACGTCAGCAGGGGTGATCCGGGCAGCGATCTTACCTTTCGCCAAAATCTCCTGCTCGATGTCTTTATCGGTCATGGGGCTCTCCAAGGAATGGCGCGCCACGAAAGCGCGGTATGTGATTTTGTGGCGCGGCTCAGTTGATTCCAGCCCGATCAAACGCCAACGGCTCCAGCTCCTTGAGCTGCTCGAGCGTCAGCGGCTTGAAGTTCTTGTCCAGCTGCAGCGCGGCGAAGCGCTCGGCCGTCAGGCCGCCATCGCGAAACAGCTTGCCGCGCACCGGTCCCAGCGCGGCGTCTTGAAAGGCTGCTGGCTGCGTTTTCAGCCACTGGTAGTAGCCGAGCCCTGCCGATACCTGCGCGCCGCCGCCAGCCCCCACTGATGCCCGCGTTGCGCCTTCAGCGAACAGCGCTGATAGTCTGGTTACCGGCACAGTAGTCGAGCGGCAGTTGATATGTGCCGGCGGCAGCGGCCCCTTCCCTACCTCGAATACTCGACCATCCAGGCTCTTGCAAAGGGTGCTGGTCTTGCGGTCAAGCGTCGACACCCAGCGATAGCCCGGAATGACATCGGCGTTTGCCTTGAGCGTTTCCATCCGCGCCGTAGTGGACACATGTTGGACTGCGGTCTGAACGATTGAACGAGCATTCCGGTTGCTGACTGCCAGGACGCCGTCGGTGAAGTTCTGTGCCGCGGTACCGCGAATGGCCTGAGTGATCTCGGCGTTGGTCTGACCCTGCACGACGCCGAGCCGTATGGCGTTCGTTACCCGAGTCGACTCGGTGCGTGTCCAGCCGTTGAGGAAGGATTTCAGTAGCGTGCCGCCGTCAATCCCCGACACCTGCAACGGCTGCGTGTTGATAGCCGTCCGGATCAGGGCGTCGGTCGGCATGATCGCGTCGATCAACAGCGCTCTGGCCAGGCTCCGACCTTCGAAGGCCGCCTCATACAGCGCGATGTCCACCAGGTCGGACTGCATCCGGTCGCTGAAGGCCTTGTAGATCTCCAGCAGCTTGCCGCCCACCCGTCCCAGGAACTCCTCGAGCCTGCTGCGGCTGTAGGTCGTCAGTTCCTTGCGGGTGAGCTGGTCACGCACATGAACATCGATTCGGCGCAAGTAGCTTTCAAACTTTTTGACCTCACCCGCCTTGAGCCGCTCAAGCAGGACCGAGTGGCGGCTTACCTGTTCCAGCAGCTTCTCGTCCGCTGTCTGCTCCGGTTTCGTCGCCATCGTCTTTATCCAGGTTGATGCCGGCCGACTCGCGCTCGTCGCTGATCAGCTCGGCCTCTTCGTCGTAGGGGCGCTCCGGCAGCTTGCCGGTGGTGAGGTACTGCCAATACGTCTCGGCGCTGATGGTCCCCGCCATGACGCTCTTCTGCAGTTCGGCCAGTACCTGGGCATCGACCTCAGGAATGACGAACTCCGGCTTAACTGTGAAGACGACTTCGTCCGGGTTGTAGCCGGTCCACTCTGCGGCGTAGCGCAGGGCTTGCTCGATGCCGGCTGCAGCAGTGATGACGATACTGTGCAGCGTTGCGTGCTGGTCGTTCTGGCGCGTCTTGCGCGCTTCGCCGGACTCAGTACCGGACACGTCCATAACCTTGGCGCCAGCTTCCAGAGCGGCATTCTTCTGATCCTCCATAGCAGTCCGAACTGCCTGGATGCCGGCGCCCTGGAACTCCAAGTAGCCGCACTGGCCATTCGGGCCGAGGTCCCAAGCGGCAGACGGTCCGGTGACGCTGAGCTCCACACTCTCATCCAGGCCAGAGACCCACGGCTGCGGGTGGCTGGTTTGGTGCAGCGCGGTGAAGTAGTCGGCGCTGAGCTGATAGGACTTCAACGCGGCCCGTGCCATGGTCAGGAGCGGGATCTCGTCTACGTCCGGTGAGTTGTCGGTCGACCCACAATAGATGACCGGAATGTACTCCAGGCCTCGCACCAGTTGGTTATCGGTGCCGACGGTACCCAGAGGGCGCGCATCCTCGATCAGCTCGCCGGCCTCGTTGCGCACAGCGGTGTAGCAGACCTCGCCCTCCATGTAGAACTCGCGGAAAACCGTCACGCACTCATGGCTGTAGCGGTCTTCTGCATCCTTCTTCCTGAACTCACGGAACACAGACAGGACCAGGTCCTGGCGACCACCCTGATCGGCAGTGTCCCAGTTGACGGCGTTGCGCACTGCGTAGGTGGAGAAATACGGCTGCCCCGCGTCATCGACGTTGACCACCAGCGGTACCCGGCCATGGGATATGGCCTGGCGCACGATGCGCAGGAACAACTGAATCAAGCCGAAGCCGTCGGCGGTGGCATTCTCTTCCAGTTGCTTGAGGCCGGCAGGCAGTTTCACCTCAGGAATCAGTCGCGAGACCAAGCCCATCATTGAGCGCAGCGAGTCACGCACCCAGTGCTCGTACTGGGCGCGGTCGGTGTAGTTACGGTAGAGGTATGCGTTACCCGTGCCGTCCAACTTCTCTGCCTCGACCATACCACTCGGCTTCGGCAGATTGCGCGGACTGCGCTTTATAGCGCCTTCGCCCTCAAGGGCGTCATCCATCATCCGCCACTCAGCAATGTGAGCGTCGTAGTCTGGGTTGGTTGATTGAACAGGCATTACGCCAAACCTCCGATGCGGCGGGTGCCGGCGGACTGAGTCTTGATCGGGAACCGCTTGGCGATGAAGTAACCGGCGGCGTCGTTCATGTGGTCGTGCCCTTTCTTCGGGTCTTTGTCCGGCTCGCCCTTATCTGTGTAGGTCTGCCGCTCAAGGCACATGGTGAGCTGCGGGCACTGGTCGATGTTGACCTTCAATCGCCGCTCTCCGTAGGTGTTGAGGAACATCGCGTTGACCGCATTGACACGGTCCTTCACGCTGGGGTTCTGTGAGTCGACTACCACAGTGAAGCCAGCCTTCTTGAGCAAGGAGAGGTCCGACTCACTGGCGTTCTTGCTGCTGGTATTCTGACCACTAGCGTCCGGGTACACGGCAACGCTGTGCCCAGAGAAGCGCACCTTGATCTTCTCGATCATCTCTGGCGTGTCGCGCACCGTGTGGAACTCATCCAGCGCCAGCGGAAGACCGTCACGGACGACATATACCACAGCGCTCATCTTCATCACGTTGAAGTCCATACCGATGTGCAGCGCCTCGCCGGGCTTGATCCGCTCACTGGTGCGGCATTCATTCCGGTCGAAGGTGTAGTAGACGACACCCGCATAGTTTTCGAAGCCAGCCTCGTATTCCTGCCGGAACGTTCGCGGGTCCATTTTTCGGCGAGCGGCTTCCAGCTCCTCAGTCGGGACGTTGCCGCCCTGCAGTGAGGTGTACTGCCAGCTCTTGTGGTCAGGTTCGCCGCCTGGCTGCCCGTCGCGGTATGTGTCATAGCAGTGGTTGAAGCCTTTCGGCGTGCCGATCCGCAGCGCGTGCCCGCCCTTCCTCGACTCCCCGGTTTGGGAGATCGTGTACTGACAAGTCGAGAGCATTGGCCGCAGGACTTCTTCCCAGGCCGCCCACGGGCAGTCCGCCCATTCGTCCACCAGGACGAAGAACAAGCCAGAGCCACGTAGGTTGTCGTAGTTGTCCAAGCCGACCACGCGCATGATGTGTCCGGACTTGAGCGTGATCGAGCACTCAGTTTCGTTCGGGCGGGCCGCGCGCCAAGCTTCAGGGATGGCCTGCTTCAACCGGCGCCAAAAGACCCGCTTGGCCTGCTTGAACGTCGGCGCGCCATACCAGATTTCGTCCTCGACACTCACACCCCATTCCGCTGCCAGGCGGGCCGCGCGGCGCATCTCTGCCTTGCCGAGGAAGGTTTTGCCGAACCGACGGCCGCACACTGCGTCGCGGAAGCGTGCCTCAGGCTGGAAACCCCAGCAGTATATGTTCGCCTGCTTCGGCGTCAGCTTCACCGGCGGGTCATAGGTACGGGGTAGCGGGGACATTCTCATCAGGCTCCAGGGTGTACTCAGCAACGGCGTGCTGCTGGTCCGCCTGGGAGCCCAGGGGCTTGTCGGGTTCTACTTTGCGGTTGACGTACATATCGCCGCACTCCTTCGCCGCCTGCTCATACAGCTGAGCGGTCAGCGCCAGGTTGCGCATTGTCTCGGCCTTCTCGGCCATCCTGCCAAGGCCTCGCAGGCGATAGGCACGGTTGGCGATTGGAATGTCGCTCGTCTCTTCCCGGAATCTGGTCCGGCATTCGTGGAAGTACTCCTTCCACTTTTGCGCCAGGTCGCGCCCCGAGTACTTGGTGGGGTCGTACCGCTCGCACAGCTGACGAGAGACCTCAACCCCGTATTGATCCTTGACGGCCTGCGACACCTGAGTCGGTGTATCGAAGCAGGCCAGAGCCTGAACAATAAAGGCCTTCACCTCATTTTTCAGGGCTGCCATAGGTTTGGGTTCCGTCAAGGGCTGTCAAGGATCAAGCCGACTTGAGTAGACAGGTTCCGCAGGCCCTCGAAATGTTGATCTTGGCCACTTCAGGCGGCCTGCTTGCAGCGTCGATGAGCTGCTGTACGTCTTCACTGGCGCCGTAGCGGCGGACCACGCCGACGAACTCCTCTACATCATGACCACGAAGCGTCAGGCTGGGCAGACCGTCCTGGGTGAACTTGGGCGCGCCGTACTGATCGACCTTCTGGGCTATGTGGTAAAGCTCGTGCTCGATGAGCGCGCAGAACTCGGTGTCGGAGCACTGGAAGCAGTAATCGGCAGCCAGGGTGATGACGAAGCCCGGTACCTCGCCGAACCAATCGATCATCTGCTGCTCTTGCCGTGCCTTCTGCCATCCGCCAGCACGGAACATGACCTGCTCAGCCTGGCCCAGCACCACCCGGCCCTGCTTGACGAATCCAGAGGAAGCCCACAGTACGCCTATATTGGCGTCAGCCAGATGCCCGTGCTCTGCGTTATGGATGCTCCCAGTATCGGCCAGGATCTGGCAACTGATCCAATCCCACACCTCAGGGGCCGGGGCCAGACGCATACCTAGATTAGAGAGTGCTGAAAGCTCAAGCAGTGATTCAGGAGGAATAGGTCTTTCCATCGGTCACCTGACATCCAAAAGCACGCGAATCAATTTCAGACGGGAAAGTGGGGCGAATACGTCCCCCACAGGCGAGTTAATCGCGGAGGCTAGGAAGCTCACAAAGTAAGTGGAGCTACAAAATGCAAAAAACAGAGATTGCCTTGATCTTGATCCTCGGTACGGTCGCGGTTTGGCCATGGCTGAAAAAGCTCCTCACTTGGAAATCAGCACTGCTACTCGTACTTGGAGGGGTCGCCTTATGGCAAATGGTTAAGGCTTAATCAAGAAGAAACCCGGCTCGGAGGCTCTCTCGATCGCCTCCCAGTCGGGTTGCTTGGTTGTCATGTGATGTCCTTACTGGTCTCGGGCAACTCGTAGCGTCCTGATCTTCCCGCCCGTGGCCGTATCGCGCTTAGCGGCCTTCTCTACCGCTTGGTAGGCAGTGGCGCCCATGTCCATCGCAGTAAAGGCATATGGCGAGCCGCTGCCGATTGCATAAGGCCGATCAAGCAGAAGTGGAGACTTCCAAAGTCCGGTTTCATTGTCGACTGCCGCCATCATCAACTTGTCGCCATCCAAGACAAGCGCTGTTGCATCGATTGATCCAGCCGGCTTGCCACCGAAGTAGGCATCTATCAACGCCTCGAAGTCGGAGACCGCGCCAGAGCAAACGAACATTACCCCGTTGCGCTCTACGCACTTTTCGTAGTCGTCGTAGGTGATGGTGTCGCCACGGGTTACCTGTGAGTCGTAGGCGATCACGCCGTCTTTGTAGGCGATGGTGGTCATACGATTCTCCGCGCCACGAAACGGCGCACCTTTAATTTGTGGCGCGGCCTACGCCTCGGGGTTTCGCCCGGGCAACTTGAACCCTGTGAATCGGTCGGCGTAGGCGCGGATCTTGTCCACACCGAGCAAGCCGATCATCCCGCCGACAATTCCGGCGGCTGACTGGGGGATGCCCAGCAGTTCAAGCCCGGAAAGCATCGCCAGTGTGATGCAGCCGCACAGCAGGCTTTCGAGGAAGGCTGCCTTCTTGGTACCGCCTCCATAAATGATCCGCAGTGCAGAGATCGATACGGCCAGGCCGGCCGCATAGAAAGCGGGAGCATGCTGGCTGAGCCACGCAAACACGATAAGCCAGGTGTCTGGTTTGTCTGGCATGTGGTTCATTCCGGTTCCTCCCTTTCGGGGAGCGAGTTAGATCCGGCTCCAGCAGCACTCCCAGCTCGGAGCAATGGGTGTGGCGGAGCCGAAAACGAAAAAGCCCAGGGAAGTGCCTGGGCTGGGGCTGGATCGCTCGATGAGCAAATTAAGGTCTGAAGACTCACCGATAGGGCGAGTTCAAAAAGTCTTTCGCACCAAAATTGACCAATATCTGCAGGGATGGCATTTTTGAAAGTTTCCCAAGGCAATATCAGTCTTTGGCGTTGAGTTCACAGGTCGATGTTATGAGTACGCAATTAGAAATTGTCCTATCTGCTTCGAAGAAACTCGAGTCCATCCTGACTTCACTCGGCGCTCGGGGCCGTGGGCTTCATGAGAAGTGCAGCTCTCTGGAGCACTTACTGCCAGCCGACATTGTTTGGTCAGTCCGATTCGTAGCCAGCACGCGCAACAAGCTCCTTCATGAAGACGGATTCGAACTCCAAGACCTAGGCAGCTTCCAGCTTCAAGCATCATCTGCTGTCGCATATCTAGAGCAAGTGACCGCACCGGAACCAACGCCCGACACGCCCAAAGTGGGCGGACTCACAATTAGTGTGCCGAACAGAATTATCGAGGACATTCCCCTTGAGGAATTGGAATGGTTCACCGCACAAGACTTACTGTTTGACTATCCACCCAAGTCGCGAGCTGATGATCCTGACGAGAAACCATGAACCAGTTTTGCAGGCCAAATCTCCAGCTACCACTGCAAGCATGTTAGGCCAAGGCCTGCGGGCTGCCGGTGTTTTTCCGTAGCACTGTACTACCGGCTTATCAGTGTCCAGACCTCCCGAAGGCTGCCCTGGCTGCAGTGAACATTGATGTGCTGGCAACAAAAACCCGGCGCAGTGGCCGGGTCTTCACATTCTTTTGAAGCACGGCACCAATCAATGGCGCCGTGAACTCAAAAAAGCAGGGTCATGACTTAATTAGCTAACGGTCACGCCGCTTGGGCGATGGCGCTCTCTCAAAACTGTATCTCTCTGCGTTTGAGGCGGCGAGGAAAGTGATACGGTTATTTTCAAGAGTCTTTTCACTCTCGTCAGGCGTGTAGCCGAGGTTGTCGTCCTGCTCTTCAGGTTGATTCGGTGATTGATGGCCTTTGGCACCTGATGAGAGCTCCTTCTCATCCTGTTTTTCAGTGCCTTGAGGAATATTTCCATTTCCATTCTTTTCGCTGGTCATACACACCTCTCAATTGCTCAGAGTTTCTGAGCTGCTTGGAGTATGCGCGCCGTGACTTTGAATAAGGGTTATACCGGACCACTGGTGCAACTACTTTTCTGAAACAAAAAACCCGACACAATGGCCGGGTTCTTTTAGCGATCTTCGCCAGAGGCGAAATTATCACGATGGGGAAACTATGCCACCAGCCGAGCGGGAACGCAATAGGCCCTCAAGCGGCACTCTTCATTTCGTAGATTGCAGCTGCCACTGGCCCCAGCGCCATCTTGTCGACGTCCTCGCAGCACTCGAATGCAAGGCGCACGTAACCACCCCATTCACGGTCCCAGCGCACTGAGTCCAGCTTGACGCCGTAGTGAGCATCCAACCAAGCCCGAAACCCCTCCGGCGACGCCAGCGGATCGTCATTGGCCGACTGACCGCCTTGGTGCATGTACCGGTACCGGGTCATTACGCCCTTCACCACATACTCGAGCTTTTCGCGCTTGGCGGCGGTCATGCGCGGCGACTTGTTCTGCACCAGGTTGAAGATCACCTCTTCGGCTGTCTCCCGGGTGTCATCGTCCAGACGCGGGTTGTACATGAAGTTGCCGAAGGCACGGACCTGGCTGTGCAGCTTGCCGATCGCCGACTGCACCCGCCCTGCCAGCGCCTGGTGAACTGCATGGCTCGCACTGCGCTGCTTGTCGGTAGTCTGCACCATCGCACCCAGCAAGCCCAGTTGCTCGATGAAGGCACCTTGGCTATCCCAAGCCGTGTGCAGGCAGTCATGCCATGCTTGACGAGCGCTGTTCAGTTGCATGGGCCGCCCTCCTCGCGCTTGCGCTTGGCCGCAATAGCAATGCCGCGCACGATGCAGTAGGCACCCAGAATGACCATGCCCAGGAGAAGCAGCTGGGCGGTGTCGAGTGGTGTCCAGTTCATGCTGCTTGCTCCTTGCCGATTTGCTTCTCGCACTTCTTGCAGCGCGTCCAGTTGCCAGCCTCAAACATCGGCGTGCGGCTGCCGGTGAACGCATCAACTCCGCAGAGCGACCTCCAGGCATAACAGTGGCCGCCATCGGCGTCTGGGGCGGATCGCTCCTGCAAGAAGAAGTGCGCCCGCACCGAAAATGGAAAAGCAGGCTTTAGCCAGCCGCGCTCTGCTGTGCTGGCAGGCCCTGTGATCATCACTACCTGGTTCATGCAGCCTCCTTCAGCTGTTTGGCCTTGGCCCGGTACAGAGCCTTGATGCCCTTGAGTTCTTCGATGGTGTAGCGCCGGGCCTCATGAGGGCCTTCAAGCCGGTCAACACGCTCTTGGCCAATCTTCTGGATCAACCGCTCACGGTAACCCTGGGCTACGGTACGACCTTTGGCGGCGTACTTACCCGACCCGCCGTTGCAGGACTTGAGCTGTTTGTGGCAGTTGTCTTCGTCAAAACGGAGCTCCGGATAGGCGCCTCGACCGAGGAAATGGCCAGCGTCCCACTTGCCACCGGTAAGCCAGTCTTCGCCCGGGCCATAGCTGCCGCAGCAGATGCAGGGCTCGTCCTTGTCACGCAACCGGATGTAGGTGTTGAACTCGATCTGGGCTTCACGGATGTAATCCGCCCGGCTCTTGAGCTTCTCCTTGCGGACCTTGAGTTCGCGGCGCACGCGCTGGGCAATCGCCTTCTTGGCCTTGTCCTGGTTCACGTCCTTGATCGCCAAGCCACAGGCTGGACTGCAAACGGCCTGGCCAAGGCGGCGCGGTGGAAAGCTCATGCCGCATGCCGGGTTCTTGCACTTCTTCGGGCGCGGTTGTTTGGCGATCATGCGGCCTCCTGGCTCAGCAGATCTTCGAAGACCACGCCGTGAGCAGTGAAGTCAGCAACGATACGGTTGGTGTAGGCAATGCCCTGGGCACGGTTGAAGAGACTGGTAACCGGGAAACCGTCCGGCCCCAGCAGCTTGCAGTCGCCCATCAGACCAAGCTTCTCCTCGTAGTTGAGGTGCTTCGTGGTTCGGTGCCAGGCTTCCCGGTAGCCCTCATCCTCGTTGATAAGGATCTGCACGCCGTGGTGCAGCTTGCAGTACTTACGAGCCTCCGATGCGTCGCCGATCTGGGTCATTTCGGAGATGCGCTTGTACATCGCGAACCACAGAGCGTTCTGGTCGAGCGTGCGGTCCTTCCCGGGTCGAAGGCTGACAACGACGAACTTCTTGTCGCGAAACATGGTGGTCAGACAGGTGATAGCCTCGGAGAGCTTGGCCTGGCAATTGACACTGATGCGGTCAGCCAAGAGCCACCTCCCCCAGCTGCTTCTCCGCAGCGCGCACCCGAGTATTCATCTGCTCAATCTCCGCAAGAAGGCTCAGAGCAACCTCCTCGACTGTCTGCACTCCGAGAAACTCATCCAGTGCGTCGGTGTGTACTTGCAGGTCTTGGTCACCGGCGCTCCATGCGGCCACAACGGACCACAGCAATGGCTGCAACTTTGATTTGTCGATGTTCATTAGAACCCTTCCTTTCGTTGCGCAGCGGCGATGGCTTCGCGAGCCTTGCGCTTGCGCAGATACGTATTGACCCGATCGGCCTGGGCCTTTTTGCGTCTCTCGCGGTCCTGACGGGCCTTGGCTGTGTCAACTATCGAGCGCACCTCAGCGAGCTTTTCCCGCAGCTTTGGGGATGCCTGTACAGCAGCGCCGGTAATCAGCCCAGCAATGGCCTGGCCGTCAGCAGTGATCGGGGCAATACGCAGGTCAGCCAGGTACTTCGCGCCTGACTGTTGGGTGATCAGTTGCATGCGCACAGCCGATTCGATGGCAGTCACTCGGCGAACCGGATCGAAACCGAGTGAAACACTCCACGCAGCGGGCTTCGCCTCAGCCCGCGCTCCAGCAACCAATCGTTCGTAGGCGCTCATGAACGCCATCCGGGCGCCGACCTTATCGCCCAGCGCAAGCACCGGTTGTGCGGCGGCCATGGCCTGCTGAATCTCGGCCGTCATCACCACGGTTTCGCTCTCGTCACTGGCAGTCAAAGCAATGGACCACGCCTCATCCTTGCCAGGACGACCGTCAGCGGCCTGCACTCGCTGCAGGATGTCGGCCATCGCGAGCTTGCCCTTCACTTCGAGGCGGCAGGATTTCAGGGCGGAGCGAACAGCAACCACTGGGTAAGCACAGAGGTCCTCTGCCATCATCGCGGCGGTACCCGGGTTCATTTCCTGACCCATGGCTTCAGCCGTAGCGCAGATGGCAGCAGCCAGTCCTGCGACCTGGGCATCGTTCATCTCACAGGTACTCATTGCGCTCTCCCGCCTGGCGCTTGGCCAAGACCAGTTGAGCTGCTTGCTCTGCTGCGGACAGGTTTGCTTCGGTGCGCTCCATCTGGCGAGCTGTGGCGCCGTTGATGCGCTGACCGGTAACCCACTGTGTGTGATAGCTCTCGGCGTTAACCAGCAGCTCGTTGAGGCTGTGACACTTGCGAAGGACAGCTGCATCGCTGGTTTTCAGGTAGTGGGCGGCGACGTGGTGGGCGACATCGGCACCGAGACGGTCGACCAGTTGGCCGAGCTGCCCCCCAACCTTGGCGTTCCAAACCGGCCAAGTGCTGTAGCGCTTGCGGTAAGCCATGGCGTAGTTCGCCCAGACCTTGAAGGTTTTGCAGGTCTGGTCTTTGGGGCCCGGCATGTCAGCAGGGATTTCGCAGCGCGGCTCTTCACCTCCGACTGGGACCAATGCGAGTACCTTCGCTGCAGGTTGGCTTGGCGCAGCCGGGCCGCCCTGCAAGGTATCTGCAGTAGTCTCTGGTGTAATCTCTGCTGTAGTCTCTGTAATAGCTTGCGGGATTTCAGCGGCCTTGCTTGCGGATTTCTTGCGCCCTTGTTTGCGGGAATCCTGCAAACTGGATTGCGGGAAATCTGCAGACAAGTTTGCGTGTATGGCTGCGATATTCACGCGGTAGAAAAGACGGCAAGGAACGCCTTTCTTCATCTCTTGAAGTGCGCCCACCTTGATCAATTTTTTTCGCGCGCTCTCTTGCTCGGAGCGAGTCATGCCAGTCTCGGCCTCCCACTCCTCCATGGTCTTGTAGAACCATCCTTCGGCGTTGTCGGTGCGGTTGGACCAGTAGATAGCCTGAGACAGCATCAACGCACCGGTGATGCCCACGCCAAGACTCACGAAGGCGCGCTGGAATGCAATTGGGCGGTCAAGCAGCTCTTGGAGGTTCATGCAGCGCCCCCGTCCCCAGCCCGAAAATCAATGGTCTTGACACCTTTCCAGCTGTTACAGGTCATGCAAAGGGTTTGAAGGTTTTGCAGAGTTGCGAGACCGCCCTTGCTTTCCGGCACAACATGGTCAGCTCGTAACCGATGCTGCTTTGAGCACCCACAGCGAAGGCAAGCCCAGCCATCACGCTCGAAAACCAGCGCCCGAACTCCTTGAGGTATGGGCTTTTTGTTCGAGCGCCGGCGCTGATAGGCATTCCTGGGAGTCTGAGTCCAGCAATCGGGCCGGTAAGCTGGGCTCCATGACTTGGCTTTTTCGGTCAGGCGGAAAGCCTCTACTGGACCGTCAAGTAATTCGACTAGTTCTGCGCTTTCCAATGCTTTCAGCAGTCGGTAGGCGTAGTCTGGCTTGTCGGTGAGTAGCGGCAACTCCTCGATAATCTTCGCCATGCTCAAGGCATAGAGGTCGCCATGGTCTGTCTTGACCAGCTCGGCCCAGCTGGGGCACTCAAAGACGAACGCGAACAGCAGCGCTTGCTGGGAGTTCAAACCCCACTCAAGAGCCTTCGCCTGGTTGATCGTCACGGTAAATTGCATGTCAGATCTCGCCCAGGTTGTACTGAGCCCACAGGCCGGCCACCCAGGTGACGCCCTTGGGGGTGAATTTGGTTTGGTTGAATGCATGGCCGCCATCGGTGGTGCCGGTCTTGATATCGAAACGACCTGCGTCGATGTGCTGCTGGTAGGCCTGCCACTCCCCTCCCATTCGGTACATGATCTTCTTGTCCAGCAGGAACTCACGGAAGCGGGACTCATTGGCCCGCAACAGCTTGGCGGTCTGACGGAAGCCCTTCAGACCGGTCGAATCGACGTACTTGTCGACGAACTCGACTTTGGGGGCGGCAATGGCCAGGGCCTGGTGGGCGGCTTGCTGCAGTTCGAACTGTTCAGCCCAGGCGCGGGCGGCTGTCGCTGGATTGGAGAAGTCGGGCAGCGTAGCAATGACGCGACCGGCACCTTGCTCAAGCTCCTGCCAGCGATCGACTATGGCACCGGTAAACTCCGGGCTGAGCTGGGCAACAACAACCAAGCTATCGCGCTTGCCTTTCTCGCCAGCGAAAAGATATTGCTCGACTGCCTGGCCGAGGTGATTTCTAACTCCCTCAATTTGAGGAAGTTGAATCACACCCTTGGCCGCGATGGTTTCGATGGTCCGCTTCACGTTGTCGTGACGCTTGCCGGTCATGTCGGCGATCTCTTGCGACGACATAGTGCGCGCCACGTTTTCGTAGCTCGCAATTCGTGGCGCGGGATTTTTGAGGGCCTGTACATCAATGTGATGGGTGTGCATAATCGACCTCACAGTGTTGTTACATATGCAGTTGAAAAAGCCGACCTTGCCCGTCGGTTTTTTTGTGTCTGCGTTTTAGTGGTTCAGTTGAGGTCTTCATCAGTCCCGCCTTTTTCAGGGACTATTGAGTCCGAACCTCGCTTCGGTACCGGTAGATTCCGGATTTTTCCGGCGCCTTTTGGCCTGGTTTTCTCGAAGAAACGCTCTGCTCCAAGCTTTGCGGCGTACTGTTCGGGCGACACACCCGCTTTCTTTGCCAACCGCTCAAGCTTCTCGTAGAGGCGTCCATCGATCCCGTGGCAGATCGTGGTTTCAGGCACAGGGCCTCCTCCCGGCCTTCAGGCCATTTGGCTTTTGTCGGTAACATCGCTCTCGATGATGCTTTCCAGCTTTTCCTCTACGCACATGCGCACGAAGACAGCCAGTTGAAGCTTGTGGAGCCGCGCCACGGCCTTCAGCGCCTCGTAGGTTTCTTCGTCGTAACGCGACTTAATCTCCCGGTCTTTCAGGTGACTTTGGTCGTGATATGCCATGCGGTATTGCTCCTTGCGGTTGAAATAGTTAGGCAGCGGCTTTAGTGGGGTCGGTGCTACGCAGATATGCCCAGTCGATATCCGGGCGCATTTCTTCGCAGGTAACCGCGCGCGAGGATTCGCGCTCGATGCTGATGGCCAGTGCTGCACCTGGGCGGCGATAGCCATATGCAACCTGCTTCAACTGGCCCGCTGTGGTTCCGCACCTGGCAGCGAAACTGTCCAGCTCTTGCTTGTCGAACGGCTTGATGTAGTCGTGCAGGGTCATAGTGCACCTCCTATTGCCACCAGATTAGCAACTGCTAATACGGCAAGCAATAGCAGACTGTAATTTACTGATTGCTAACAGGGCGCGATTATTGGCAAATGGATATAAACCAACAGAGAGTGAATGCCCTGAAAGCCGTGATGGCCGGGGCATCCCAGAAAGACTTCGCCAATCAGCACGGGCTCGATGCCTCGTATCTGTCCCAGATCCTCAATGGGCACAGAAACCTCGGTGAAAAAGCTGCGGCGAATTTGGAAGAGAAGATTGGCCTGCCTTCCGGCAGCCTGGTCAATCCTGCTGCGCTTGAAAAAAGCACTTCACCCAAAGCTGGGCTGTCGGCCATCGAACAGTTGAAGCTCTCTCTCGCCAAGGTGAAGGGATTTTCCAGCGAAGCGCGAGATCGGATCGTCGCAGCGGCCGAAGAGCCAGAGTGTCAGTCGACCGACTACCTTCCTGCGAATCTGGCCAGCCTTCGTCCAACGAATGAAGAGATCCTGATCCCTCAGTACGACATTCGCGCTGCAATGGGTGACGGCCAGCTCCCGCCTGAATACAACGAGGCCGTGCGCAACCTGGTTGTGCGAGAGGAGCTCTTGCGCGAGAAAGGTGTTACCTACACCTCTGCAGCATCTCTGGCGATGATCACCGGATGGGGTCAGAGCATGGAAGGAACGATCAACGACAAGGACTTGGTCATCGTCGACAAGGGTGTGAAGGACTTCCTTGGTGAGGGTATTTACGTAATGACCTGGCATCAGGATCTGTACATAAAGCGGATGATGCGCCTAGACGAAGAGCACTATCGTCTGATCTCCGACAACCAGCACTACGAGAACCAGACGGCGCGGATCGATGACGTGACCATTCACGCGAAAGTGCTACTCATCTGGAACGCCAGGAAAGCGTAGCCATGCCCCTAACCAAGCCCAACCAAGATCTTCGCCGCGATCTCCAGGGTTTGGCCTCTGACCTCAAGTGGTCCGCGGTCGAGCTTATGCGTATCGCCGAGAGGCTGAGCCAGGCCGGCAATGATGCAGATGCCCAGGCCGTGCTGAGAATGTGCCGGATCTTCCATGATGGCGAGGAACGACTTACCGGTTATGCCGAGGAAGCGCACCTGGGGCTCATTGTCCGTGAGAAGACACCTGTCGCCGTGCCGGAATGAGGATCTGCAAATTGATGCAGGCTGGGGAGGATCGGTTGTCGGGGCATCATTAGCAAAAAATTGCATTGATCCACCAAATAATTTGAGAACCACGGAGGGGAGCGAAAGCGTGAAGATTAGCTACTACGGATATTCCTTGGAACACAAGGTTAAACAAGAGACACACCTGGTAGACCTTTCCAAGGTGATTTTGTCATTTGCAGAGTTCGATAATCCTGATGTAAAGGGAAGCTTCCGATTCAACTCCGAATATGTTTACCTAAAACGAATATCTGGCTGTGTTTGCATACTACTAATGACTCGAGATGGTGACCAGCTTCGCTCTATCAACACATCGAACCTTTCGATAAACGAGTTGACAAGCATGCTTGGCAGCGAGCAGAAACTCGGCTTTGCATCGTATGTAATCGTGAAGCCGAATTACTTTGGATTCGCTTCGTCATCGCTCTCACCAAAATTTGATACCTTTGTTGATCTTGTCAATGAAATTTTAAGCAGGACAAATAACGGAAACATTCACTTCAGGGTAACACCGCTATTACGGCAGGCCACCAAGAACGAAGCGGTTAGCATGCAGTACATAGGAAGAACAACCATCGAAGTTGGAAGAAAAAACTCTCTGACGCGCCACTTAGCCAATGCCCTATTTGTTAGTGACAGCTATGACGAGCTGGACTCGATCGAGATAACTATCAAGCCAAAAAGAAGAAAAAGCATCAAGCCCTTTGTGGAAGCAATACTCAACCTCACCTCCGATGAGGAACTAAAAAAACTCAACCTCAAGGCCAAAAACGATGCTGCTTCTGCTATGCTTGACCTTTATGTGGCGGGGCGCGGAGTAATCTCCGATGTTATTGATGCAACAGAAGAGTCTCTAATAGGCTTCAATATTGAAGAGAAAATTGCTAAAAATGAGACGTTGCACGAACAACTAAGGGAGTTCAAGAGGGATGGACGGGAAAACCAGGCTGATTTTAGTAGCATTCTCCGTTATTGCGATGAGCCTTCCTGGTCCGATTATGCTTTATCTGTACAAGACTCTTATAATCTTAGACAGTGACTACTCGCTTAGCCTGTACAAACAGAAATCAAACCTGAGTGTAATACTGGCAACATACGCGTTCACGATGCTTGGATTCCTGGCGGCCGTCATAGCTATCCTTGTAAACTTCTCAAGCTCTCAGGCATTCAAAAATTATAAAAAAAACCATTATCTGGATATTTTCTTCTCAATTTATTTTTTTTGCATTCTGTCTCTAGCGGCAACATTTATTCTATCCATACTATCCCTCTCGTCCGCACCGACCAACGCCTTCATGCATTATGCTGTCGCGCTGGTGATAAACACGCTCGTCCAGGTATCAACAATTAGCGCGATAATCATCAACATTTGCAGAAAATCCATGTAATCAACGTTATCGCTGCGTGCAATTTACCATTAATAAACCTGACATATTTAGATCTCACCCTCAATCTGCCTCGGCGGCCTTTTTCATTCCTGTCATCAACTCGTAACACCACTACAGCACTATGACCAAGCCAAAGGGATTTGGCCCCGTCTACAGAGAGCCTGGCCAAGTGCCGGGCTTTTTTGTGCCTGCTATCCTGTCGTGACCTTTGGAGGATCCAGCCATGGTCACCGACAAACTCACCCTATCGCTGCTCTCTCGATTAGCTGACGCACAGCTGGCTCTGGCCACGAACATGAGAGGAGTCACCCCTACGACTCAGGGATACCCTGAACAAGCGCTGCAGCAAATTGCTCAGGCTTTGGAAGCTGTGGAGACCGCCCTGGTTGAGATCGGGAACTCGAATGCAGCCAAGGAAGAACGCAGCGGTACAGGTAGCCTGCACTGAGTAGTGCCGAGCCCTCCACCTCAGCGGGCTTTGTGATACTGCCCTCAATTGAACATGAACGATCTATTTGCCAATGCCAGTCGACGCTTTGTAGAAATTCGACCAAGCTAAACCGCTGAATCCCAAGATTCCTGCCACGATGGCTCCGCAGTCCTTAAGGGCGGTGTACATTCCGGCGATCCATTGCGGTGCTCCCGAATTGAACTCTCCATTCGACCCAATATATGCCCCTCCCAAAACAACAACAGCAAGCGCCGCAATCGCAAGAACCACCGTGCAAACACCCCACGCCTTCATGCCAAATTCATTGGTGCTCATGCCCCTGCCCTCCAAACCAGACCGCTGTGTTTAATAGCTATAGCAGGCAGGTGGCTGGCTCACATCCAGAATGGTGAGCCAGGGCTGAAATTGGCTTTTTGCTGCCAGTCACCCTCTGCAGCGCTATGAACAAGCCAAAGGGATTAGGCCCCGCCTACAGTGCCGGGCTTTTCGTTTCTGCACGCGCCTTGGGCGAGCCCGACTGCTACGCTTTCCTCAAAAGCTAGAGGAACCGCTATGGCCGCTCTTCCTGACGACCCGACCCCGGCCCTGCTCAGCCGTTTGAACCAGAACATCAATGCCCTGGGTTCTGCTATCGAGGAAATTGGCATTTGGATCGATCAGCGAGGCTCTACTGAAACATACCATCGCATCAATGAGCACCTGGAAGTGCTGATAGAAAACAGTGACGCTATTGCCGAGCTGTTGGTCGACTTGATTGCCAGGTGGAAGCCGGAAGAAACTGGTGACCCAGAGGATTGAGCCAAGGGCGCACCAGGTCAATTTCTGGCCATATGCCACTACCACGCTACACTTAAGTCAGCTGAAGGAACAGCGCCCAGTGTGAAAAGCAGCCCGCCTTATGCGGGCTTTTTCATGCCTGCGCAATGCCTCTTCACATTCCTTTCACAAGCCAGGCTACATAGTCGCCCTGCTCCTTGTGAAACCTTCAGCCCGCCCTCCCCTGCGGGCTTTTCTTTGCCTGCGTTACAGCGACGAGGGGTCTACACCGATGAGTCGGAGCGACTCGGCCAGCGTTGGGTCAATCAGCGCCTCGCCAGTCGTCGATGCCGCCTGGTTGATGCCGACAGTCCGATACTTGAGGTTTTGTCCGGCCAGCATCTGCTTCAGAATCTTTTTGGCCTTGTCGCCGCCGGTGACTGTGTAAGGGCTCATCATCTGGCTGACATTCAGCATGGCCTGGTCTTGCGCGCTTTTGACGATTGCAGCCTGCTCTGGTGGTAGGTTCAGAGCATACTGGGGAGAGGCTGGCATCAAGCTGACCGGAGTCTCCTGAGGAGTGATGGTCCAAGCCTCGTTCTGATCAATGCGCAACTGGACTGTGCCCACTGGGATCTTAAATCGCCCGCCTGACATAAGCCCAACGTAGATCTCTTCCCCCTCCTTTCGTACCACGGGATAGAAGTGCATCGACCTGGTGACGATAGACCCTGACGCGGGGAAGTCACCAGTCGTGACCATCATGGTCGTCTTGTCGGTGAATTCATCGGTGGTGCCGGTTGCCTGCCAAGTTGGTCCGGTAGCACACCCGCCAAGGGCGACAGCCGTGACCATTGCCGCGATGATCCGTTTCATTCCAAGCTCCAGACATTGAGTGGCGGCATTGTAGCAGAGCTCTATCACCACCCTGGGCCCGCCATTGAGCGGGCTTTTTTTGTGGACCATTAGAATGGCGCTGGCTCTTCAACGGCCAAGAATTCGTCGATCACCTCTACTCTGGGGTCTTCGTCAGATGGCGCCTCCCACCTCAGTGTCACCGACTCGTCCTCGTCGTTGATCGTCATTTCGATCCCGTCAGTTTCCGAAAGCACGGTCATTACCTCCTCCCACTCTCGATCACCGTCTGTATCCAACCGGTGAATCGTTACCCAGCGCTGATCTTGAGCGATTGGGTGATTGATCATGCTCGACACCCTTAGGTTGAGCCTTTCAATTCCTGACATTGGCGTGCGTTCTTGCTGCTTCTGTTTTTGTGGACGAGCCATCGTTCACTCCTTGATTGCTGTATGCATGTACAGTAGTTACGAAAAGCATACCCAGAATTAGCAGAATGTAAAACCCCTGATGCGCGACATGTTTAGCCCCTGGCTCGGGCCGGTAAGAGCACGTGCGAATAATTAATTTAGCATTTGCTATTGACGCTAAATTTAGCGGTTGCTAATTTATGTTCATCGAGGCGCTACACAGACCCTCGGGAGGCCCTCAAGCCTCACCGCTCTTTAACAACCAGCGCAACAACCAACAGACCGCATTGCCTCTACCGGCGACCGGCGCCAGACAGCCCCGAAAGGCTGCCAACGACAGGGAGCACCCTGTACGGCTGACGAAGGCGAAATGCCTAAACCGTGTGAATGACCTGGCAAGCAATGCGCCCCGCCACCCCCGGCGGTAGTAGGGAGGAATCGAGCGGCGCCCACCGGTTACCGGCGGCGCGGTGAGTGACCTGACAACAGAGTGCGAACTGGGCAAGGCCCAGGTGGTACCGGATGCGCACCGATGAGATTTGAGCCAGCGACCGACGCCAGTAGCGGGTCGCGGCGCACCACGAGATTCACTGAAGCACCTGGGCGACCGGGTGCTTTGGGAATTCACTGGAGATAGATGCATGAAAATCGTAGATGCCGTTACCAGCGTTGAGCTGAGTTGGTACAACCGCCGCTGGAACATGCGGCTTCGCGGTGATCAGACGGCCCGCGACGAGATTCAGGGAGGATTGGTTTACGACCGATTCGGTCGGCTCTACCTGGCCCAAAGCGAAGGTCTTGTCGACTACTGCTCGGCAGGTAGCGGTGGAGCATGTGGTGGAACCTTCAAGATGCGCGATGGCAGCGTAGAGGAGGTCACTGGAGCCTGGAGCAGCAACCCAGGCGATGTATTCAAAACTGCCGGGGTCGACACAGTCTCGACCAGCTTCAATGGCTTGGTCATTTCAATCTCGCTTGAGGCACTTCGCGAGCTTGCCCACCGCTTCAACTTCGTGATCGACGAGACCACGGACGCCTATCGGTACAACGTTTCGCCGGTACCTCAAGCGGAGAAGATCACACTTGAGCGGCGTTACTTCAACTGAGCAGACGATTCCCCGGTTCGCCTCAAGCGGGGCGCATCAGGGGGAATCCACTGGAGTAATAAGCATGGCAAGACTGATTGCGGTACTGGGCTGCGAGGTCAGCGAATGGCCGGAGGGAATCGACCACTTCTTCTGTGATCCGGATGGAGAGGTGCGTGGATCGCCAGATGCCTACGGCGACTTCTATCCGAAAACCCCGGTTGACGACATCGACCGCGGCAAAGACATCGGTGACGAAACCATCCATGTAACAGAAGCAGACTGGAAAGAGTTCCGGCTCGCCTCAGGCATTAAGTGATTTCACTGGCTGGCCTTGGCGACAAGGCCAGACGGGAAATCAACCGAGGGCTGAATTATGAAATTCAGGCAGTACTACCTTACGCATGACTGCCCGCACTGCGGAGCAAAAGACGCCAGAGATGAGTGGGGCGGCGCGCGCATGTCGAGCTCGGCCTGGGGGCACAGCTTCAGCTGCTGCAGTGACGAGTGCGGTTTCGCGCTGGCAAAAACAGTGATCCCCGATCAGCAAACGAAGGCCGGTCGCAAGCGCCTGAAAGCTCTCTGGGAAAAGCTGGCCGGACAGGCTGAGCACCGGCTTTCGGGTGAGCCATACCAAGGCTACCCATGGCGGTAACGGCAAGAACAACCAGCGCCACGTCAGCCTGACGTTAACTGCCCGATGCCCTGCTCCCCATCGCAGGCCGCACCGGAGATCGCTCGGCTGGACTGCCCCGAGATAGCAGGGTGGCCACCTCTACCTGAGCCAGAGCGACGAACAACGCGGCGAAGACGGTTTACTCGCCAGCCAGATTCGAGCGATCTCCGATGCTGTTTGCATCGATTTAAAGCGCATCCCCGTGAGTTTTATGCAAGTTAAGGCTCGCATAGCTGAACATTAATCGACGTTCCCCGCAGGCGAATCCGGGGCCTACCCGGCCAGACCAGATGCATGTGAGGTAGCGCTCACCGCCTGCACCCCTTCCCTTCACATCGACCGTATCGGCAGGTGCCAGCGAGCTTCGCGGCTCGGGTTGGTCACCCGTGCCTGGTATCTGGCCAATGCGGTTGCCGAGGACAATCAATGGACTTCCTTCAGCCACCTGATCCGCCGGGCGCAGGGCATTGCCTGCGCTGCGGCACATGCGTAACCGAAGATGAGCAACGCGGCGGAGTCTGTATCGACTGCCAACCGGCCGAGGATGGAGAGCAATCAGCCTTCCCTGTCGCAGCAAACGAATATGCCGGTCACGGCCCGTCGCACGGCATCACTATCCGCGACTACTTCGCGGCCAAGTTTGCAGCGGCTCAGGCGACCGCAACCAGTGCAGACAGCAATTTCATAAACCCTGAATACGTTGATCCGCGCGATGGCAGGTCGGTCTCACAGAAGATTGCAGAAACCTCCTACGCGCTTGCCGATGCCATGCTCGCCGCCCGGGTGAAGCCATGAGCACCCCAATTGATGTGAAGCAGAACCCTGACGGATCGTGGACTGCCAAAGGCGGCACATTCCTCACGGTCGTGAGCGTTACCGCCGTGACAGAGCACAAGGCGGTGGCAGGCCATGCCCTTGCGATAACCGCGCTCCTGTCGCGTGGCAAGGGCTGGATCAAGTGCGAAGACGCCAAGCCCGCTGATGGCCAAACCGTTGTCGTGTGGCGCAAGTGGCCGAACTGGAACTGCTTCGCTGCTGAGCTGGACTGCTGGCAGGCGGATTCGAGCGATGACGAAGGCGGCGCCTGGTACGAGGCTGAGGAATCCTGCCAGCACATTGAGTCCTGCGCAGGTGGCCCGGGCGAAGTCCAGCGGCCGATCACCACTCACTGGCACCCGCTGCCAGTCGACCCCACCGAGTAACCCACCAACTGGAGGCGACCATGGGCGCACTTCGAGCATCACAGTTTGAGTACGACAACCGGCAGCCGCCTCCAATGATCGATACCCGGGCTGATGCACGCCGGGCCTGGCAGGAAGAAGCCGGTGAGCAATTGGCCCGGGGCAGCGACATCAAGGTTCGGCGCCGCCTGCGCGCCCCGCGCACCATCACCTACTCCGACTTCAAGACCCACATCCAATTCCTTCTACTGAAGCGCTGGGAGGAAGGAGAGGATAAGGGCGACTGGCTGGCCGAGATTGTCATTCAGGCAGCCTTCGGCGAGCCCTGCCGGACCACAGCGGCCAATCTGCTGGGAGAGAACAAGGCGGATCAGCACTTGATTGAACTGGCAGCGGATTTTCTCGAGCCGCTGGCCGACGACGCGCTGATCGCCCAGGCAGAGGATGCCGAGCTATGAGCCCTCACCAGATTGCCGTGAAGGCCATCGAGGCAGCCATCGAAACGATGCTGCTGCCTGGTGCCACCGCAATCGAAGATGCCAAGGCCGAGACGACCATCGTCAACTTCTTCTCGATCCTGGTCATCAACGCTGAAGAGTTCAAACACTACTGCGAGCGTGTGCGTCGGATTTCCGAGCGCCGCAAGGAGGCTGCATGAGCACTGCACCGGTTAAGTCCCTGATCGAAGAGCAATGCGACGAGATCGAAGCCAAGCTGGTTATGCTCGGTTTCGGCCTTCCCTTCAACGAGGTGATTGGTCAGCCGCGCGAGCGTCCTGTGGCCAGCCTGAAGCGCCGCTTGAGCGCGACCATGAAAGGCGGTCGAATCGCGGTGAGGGTTCGGCCATGAGAAACCGATTTGCCGGAACCTGCTACCGCTGCGGCGGTCACGTTGCCAAGGGCGCCGGCCACTTCGAGCGCCATCAGGGCGGCTGGCGTACTCAGCACGCTGACTGCGCCATCAAAGCGCGGGAGGATAAGCAGCGAGGTCAACAGCCATGACCACCTACCAGCGCGCCAAGCGCATCGCCTACTGGCGCGGATCTGCCCTCACCCTTCTCGCCTGCGCCGCCTTCATGTTCGCCAGTTCACTGGCCGGCGCCATCACTCAGTAACCCCTTCATCAGCGCCCACCGCAGGGATGGCGCGGGAGATTCCCTATGCAAGCAAAGCACCATATGCCTGGGCCTTGGGCCGTGAATCAGTCCAGTCCTGACGCTGATCAGGACAAAGTCAGCATAGAAGTGGGCGATGGCGTGTATTTCATCTGCCAGGTTGATGGCGGGATGCACCAGATGGCGAATGCAAGGCTGATCGCAGTCGCGCCAGAGATGTTCGACGATCTTGCGCTTGCCGCTCAGACGCTGCGGCGTTACGAAGCCCTACACCGCGCCAAGAACACTGACGACAGCTTCAAGAAGGCTGAGGTCAATGCCGAATTGGCATCGCGCTTCGAGCGCACCATCGCCAAAGCCACTTCCTGAATCACACTCCCGAGCACGGCGGGCCCCTACGGGGATAACCGTACCCTGAGTGGAGCGTAGGCCGGAAAGAGCGCGCAACCATCACCGGCAGCCAGAGCCTGGGTCAACCCTCCGTGCTTGGGTGATCTGGCATTCCCTATTCCAACTGACGGCGCTCGCATGGAGCGCGAGGTGTTCCAATGTCCGCACAAACCGAACTGGCCGTCGTGCCGCCGAGAGAAACCGCGCTTCAGGTGTACCAAGCCACCAACGGCCTTGATCCTTATCTGAAGCACATCCGCGACGAAATCGATGCCTTCGTACCGGACGTTACGACAGTCAAAGGCCGCAAGGCCATTGCCTCAATCGCTTATACCGTAGCCAGGTCCAAGACCCTCCTTGACAACCTTGGTAAGGAGCTTGTTTCCGAACTCAAAGAGATCCCAAAGAAGATCGACGCCGAGCGCAAGCGGATGCGCGACACGCTGGATATTTGGCAAGAAGAGGTGCGCCGGCCGCTGAACGAGTGGCAGGCCGCCGAAGATGCACGGGTCGAAAAACACAACGACGGGATTCAGCGCATCAACGATGTGGTCCTGTTCGCTGATACGCCGAGCGCTGCGCACGTCACCGAAGTAATTGCCGACTTGGAACAGCTAGTAATCGACGATAGCTGGCAGGAGTTCCTGGCCGAGGCAGCGCAGGCTAAAGACCAATCGCTGATCAAGCTGCGAGCCATGCTATCCCAATGCTTGAAAGTAGAAGCCGAGCAGGCCGAACTGACCCGCCTGCGCGCCGAGGCAGAGGCCCGCGAGAAACGGGACCGCGAAGAACGCATTGCCCGGGAAGCCGCAGAACAGGCCACCCGAGAAGCTGAAGCCAAGGCCCAACGAGAGCGTGACGCAGAAGCCCAACGAATCCGTGACGAGCAGGCCGCCGCCGAGAAGCGCGAGAACGACCTGAGGCTTCAGGCCGCCGAAGCTGAACGTCGCGCCGAGCAAGCAAAGCGCGAGCAGATTGAAGCCGAGCAGAAGGCTGAACAAGAGCGCCAGGCCGCAGCACAGCGCGCCGAGCAGGCTGCCGAGCAGGCCCGTCAAGACGAGCGCCGCCGGGCAGACGCAGCAGCAACCGAAATACTCCGCCAGCAGCAGGCCCGCGAGGCTGACATGGCGCACAAGGCCAAAATCAACCGCGCCGCCTTGGAGGCCTTCATTGCCAGCGGCATGCCCGAGGCCTGTGCCAAGCAAGCGGTCACTCTGATCGCCCAGCGCAAAATTCCCGCCATCACCATTCAATACTGAGGTCACCATGAGCAACGTCGCCCGAGTCGAACAGGCCAATACCCCAGTGATCGCCGCCGAGTCGGTGACCATTCTGCAGATCATCCAACAGGTGGCCATGTCGCCAACCGCCGACATCGACAAGATGGAACGCCTGATGATCATGCACCAGAACATCCAGGCCCAGCAGGCCAAGCAGCAGTTCGACGAGGCACTGGCCGCCATGCAGGAAGAGCTGCCGGTGATCGGCGAGCGTGGAGGCATCAAGGACAAGACCGGTCGCATCCAGAGCACCTATGCGCTCTGGGAAGACATCAACGAGATGATCAAGCCCGTTCTCGCCCGACATGGATTCGCCCTGTCCTTCCGCACACCACGCAACGAGCGTGGCATCGAGGTCGAGGGTGTCCTGAGCCACCGCGCCGGACACCGGGAAACCACCTCCCTGGTACTGCCGGCCGATACCACCGGCAGCAAGAACGGCGTCCAGGCTGTGGCCTCCAGCGTGAGCTACGGCAAGCGGTACACCGCCGGTGCCCTGCTCAACTTCACCACCACTGGTGAGGATGACGATGGCAACGGCGCAGTCGTGACGCCGCGGGTGACTTCGGTGCAGGCCACCCAGCTGGCCATGCTGCTGGAGCGCTGCAGCGATAAAGCCAAGGCCGCATTCGCCAGCATCCACGGCACCCCATCCGCAGTTGAGAAAGCAGCGTTCGACCAGGTGTTGGGGATGCTGAGCAAGTCTGTGAAGCAGCACGAAGCTGCGAGCGAGGAGAACACTAATGCAGATCATCACTGATATCGAGCAAGGCACGCCGGAGTGGCTGGCACTGCGCCTGGGCATCATCACCTGCTCGGAACTGGATTGCCTGCTGGTCAGCGGCAAGGGGGAAGCAGGTTTCGGCGTGGCAGCCTTCACCTACATGGACCAGCTGATTGGTGAGCGCATCACCGAAGAGGCCGCCGAAATTCCTTTTCAGACCAAGGCAACCATCCGAGGTCATGAACTGGAGGGCGTCGCGCGAAGCCTGTATGAGGACCGCGAAAGCCTCAAGACTCGGTCCGTGGGAATCATCTTGAACCACGGCATCGGCTACTCGCCTGACGCCCTGGTCGGCGACAACGGCCTCACCGAGATCAAGACCAAGCTTCCCAAGTTTCAGGTTGGCGTGATCCTGGCTGGTGAGGTTCCGAAAGAGCATGTCGCCCAGTGCCAGGGCGGTCTGTGGGTCTCCGACCGCGAGTGGCTGGACTTCATCAGCTACTGGCCCGGAATGCCGCTCTTCGTCAAACGCGCGTACCGCGACGAAGCCATGATCCGCAAGCTCACCGAACGGGTGAAGACTTTCTACGAAATCCTCGACGAGCGCATGAACAAGGTGCTCGGCCTGGCCGCATAACCAAGGAATCATGATGCCTACTCTTACTGACATCGGCCGCATCGGCCGAGACGCCGAACTGCGCTTCACGCCAAACGGAGACCCCGTCTGCAACCTGGCTATCGCCTGCGAATACGGTCGCAAGGGTCAAGACGGGAAGCGCCCTACCCAGTGGGTAGATGCAACGCTCTGGGGCAAGCAGGCCGAGGCGATGGCGCCTTACTTGCTCAAAGGACAGCAAGTGCACTTCACCATAGACGACGCCCACGTCGAAACCTACATAAAGGCCGACCACTCCCAGGGCGTGAAACTCACCGGCCGCGTGATCATCATCAAGTTTGCAGGCAGCCCGCCGCAGCAGGCACAGCAAAGTAGCCAGCAGCAACAATCCCGGCCTCAGCAGCAGCGCCAGCAGGCCCGACCGCAAGCGCAACCACAGAATCAACAAGGCGTCCCGGGCCCGGACTTCGACAGCTTCGACGACGACATCCCCTTCGCCCCGCTGCATTACCTGACTGGTGCGTAGCCATGAAGGCCCGAAGGTTCCGCCTCATCTACCCCACGGCCTATTACCAAGGCCGGGTCTGCCGCCAAGACGGAAAGTGCCGCCTCTCCCAGCCCTACGGAAACATGACCGTAGACGGAGGCTGGTGGCTTGCAGGCTGGCACGACACCGATATGGAGCTATCCCATGAAACTCAAACGAATGGCCCTGCAGCGCCACCAGCGCCGGGCACAGGTTCACTTGCCGCCTAGCGGATTGAAGGAGGTGGTCTATGGCGATGACGCCGCAGGAGCGCGACGAGCGTCGGCGCGAGAAGGCAGCTCTGCTGGGGGAGCAAGACCTGAGGCTGAAGGTTGGTGTGTCACACGCCAGACAGCTTTCCGATCTGATGGCCTGGGCCGAGATTGAGGAGAGTGGTGAGGCACTGACCCTGCTGATCTACAACGCGCACTCACTCGGCAGGTCGAAGTTTCCATTCTTCGCCGCCGGCGCCCACCTGGAAATCGAAAGTGACCAGCATGCGCCAGCAAATCGAGTCGAGATCCGGCTCATGGCGCGTCGCGGCACTGTCCAGGCGCTGGATTCGATGGGCGAATGGATCAACGCTGCCGACCGAAGCTTCATCATCCGCGTTCTGATTGAGCGGGCACATGCTCTCGGGCCGATTCAGTCCCTCACACTGTTTACTTTGCCGCCGCGCCACAAATTCGCAATCAGCAATTCTGTGGCGCGCACCCTGGACGAATGGCGAATGCAGCGCCAGGTCCGAGCGCCTGACATCTGGCTGGGTAGCGACCCGGACGACAAAGGCCTTCTGTTGCTCACCGAGCAGGCCTGACTTCAACCTAACGCCCCAGCTTTTGAGATATCGCCAAAGCTAGCGCGTCAGTTCAACGAAGCCAGCATGGTGGAGCTGAGGCGCGATCTTGGCGACGAGATCATCAGGCCGCAAGCCTAGTTCAAGCCAAGCTTGGCATACACTGCCGCCTGAATCCTCTCGCATGCCTGGGGTGTTGGGTCATCAACGCAGATCACTGCGGTCTCCGAGGCCAACTGAGTACCACTGTTCGCGCTGGCGACCAGCTCAGCTATCGGACGGGCCTCATAGATCAAAGTTGGGTTCTCCGCTCGCTGGTCCGCAACATAAATGAGTCGGTATCTATGCAGGGCCGTTTCCGCGATTTGGCTCTCTTGGATCGTCAGCATTTGCAGCTCCCTTGATCCGGCCCCATGCCGGTCACCCGTAATACCCCATCCCAAACCAAATTGCCACCATGCCGCATCCGGCCACGGAGGGCGGCGCATGCATGGAGAAAGCCATGAACGTCGAGACATCGACAGTCACCAAGCTGCACATCACAGGCGTCGACGGCCTGGACCCGATCAGCATCTACCTGGAAGACCTCGCCCCCTGCAAAGGCAAGATCACCGTCAGCTGCTACGACAAGACCTGGCACGCCTACTGGGGCGGTATGTGGGATGGCCTGACCATCGGCCAGTTTTTCTGCAAGCTGAACCCCGCTTACATCATCGGCTACTTCGACCGGTCGCTGAGTTCTAGACGGTTCAGCGCTGAGGTGCTGGCCGACAAGGCGCGGCAGCTGATCGTGCAACTGCGGCGTGATCAGGACCTGGATGGCGAGGATGCTCGGAGCCTGTTCGACGAGGCCGAGGATGTTAGCCATACCAGCTCGCTCGATGAGTGCGGCGGCGCCCACCGCGAGTTCATGCACCGCGTGTTCGGTGACGACTGGTGGAACCTGCCAGCCGATGCCATGGAGCCAAACCCAGATTGGGCCTACCTTTGCCGCATCATCGCGACGGCGCAGCAGGCTCTGAGACAACAGTTTCCGGTCGCCGCCTGACCCTCCTGCGCTGCCCGCCAGCGCCCGGGCCTACTTCAGCGTTCTCGTAGGTCTGCCTCGCTCAAGTCCATGCCTGACCTGTACCGGGCAATGGCAATGATCTGCCGCAGACCAATGACCACCTCAAGCTTCTGCTTGTCGTCTGGAAGACCAAGCTGTTTCAGCATTCTCTCGGCCTCTTCCTCTATTGCCGCAAGAGCATCTGTATCGCTTTGCAGGGTCATGTCGGGCTCCAGTCAGGTTGCGTCGAGCATCAATTGATACCTCTCTTTCATGAATCACGCCACCCCGGCGAGGAACGCCTATGGCTGCGTACTACAACGAAATTGACCCATACGCCGCCCAGTGGCTACGCAACCTCATCGCGGGGGGGAATATAGCACCAGGCGACGTCGACGAACGATCGATCGAGGATGTTCACCCTGATGACCTCAAGCCTTACACCCAGTGTCATTTCTTCGCCGGTATCGGCGTTTGGTCCCACTCCCTTCGTCGCGCCGGCTGGCCAGATGATCGACCTGTTTGGACCGGTTCCTGTCCGTGCCAACCTTTCTCCTCGGCAGGCCAAGGAGATGGGTTTGATGATCCTCGCCACCTGTGGCCAGCGTTCGCCTGGCTCATCCGTGAGCGAAAACCTGCAGAGCTCTTTGGAGAACAGGTTGCAAGCAAGGACTCAGAGCCTTGGCTCGACCTTGTACAAGCTGACCTGGAAACCATGGATTATGCCTTCGGGGCTATCGCGTTCCCGTCTGCGGGCGTCGGTGCGCCGCACATCCGAGATAGAACGTACTGGGTGGCCAACGCCAACGGCAGCGGACGCCAGTCGCGGAGCAAAGGACGCTCGACCGTGGGACACAGGGCGCCCTCTGAACCAGATTGCCGCATTGTCCGGCTGGACCACGCCAACTACACGGGACTGGAAAGATACGCCGGGCATGGTGGCACAGCGCGACGGCAAGGACCGCAACGACCAGTTACCTCGGCAAGCTTACCTGTGCGGTTGGCCGACACCGACTGCCAACTCCAAGAGCCAACCAGAAACGCAGCGGGGACTGGAGACACTAGCAGGCTCAGCGAGCCTATCGGGCTGGCCTACCCCGCTAGCTACCGACGGGAACAAGGCGGATGCCACCTTGCCGGTAGTGATGAAGCGCATATCCAAGGGGCAGCAGATCAGCACCGCAATGGCGGCCCGGTTAACGGCCTCTGGCGAGACGCTGACTGGCTCTTCTGCCGGGATGGAAAGTGGCGGCCAGTTGAACCCAGCACATTCCCGTTGGCTCATGGGGCTCCCGGTCGAGTGGGACGACTGCGCGCCTACGGAAACGCCATCAATGCTGAAGCGGCAACGCAGTTCATAGCCGCGTATCTCGAAACACTGTGAGCGCCAGCGAGGCGCCCGGAGATAACCATGAGCACATTCGCAGTCTTCGGCATGACCGCCGACGTAGCGCTGGCTGAGGCCAGGAAGATCACCAAGACCACCAAGGCAAGCGGCAAGGTGGGGGGGGGTAGCCCTTGAGCTAACGCTTGCCGAGTGGAATGAAGCCGTTGCGGAATGCGCCGCCAAGATCATGGCCGGCGAGAAAGTGAAGCAGCTGAGCCAGATGCTCGACGCACCGCAGTACGCCAAGCAGTTCATGGAGCTTGCACGGAAGACAGGCCAGTGCCGCGACCTGCGTATCAGGGCTAAGTGCGTGATTACCGACGCCAAAGGCAAGCCGGTGATCAATCAGAAAACCAAGATGCCGAAGGTTGGCTGGATAGACTACCCGCAAGAAGTAACGCCGAAAGTCGCCTAAGTAGCATGCATCGCATAAAGCTTGAGTCGACTACAGCTTTTTGGCACGCCCGAGCGCGATCTCCAGCTCCTCTACAGCGGCAGAGGTGCGCTTACCATCGGACTTTCCACCACCATCAGCACTGAACAATCGTGCAATTGCGCTCTTGGTAAGTAGGTCCATGTCGAGGCCATGGCTCCCTGCTGCAGCTATCAACGCAGTCAACGCACTTCTAAGTTGGACTTCCCTGCTACCCGCCATTTTTATTCTCTCCAGGTAAGAACCTTTAATTGTACAGCGAGGTATCCCCATGCCCACAGAAAACCGATCCAGCAACACCGAGGGCTGGATAGCCTGCGACGACGGCCTGCACCTGATCCAGATGGACAAGAATCTCAGCCACTACGGCTGGGTGTTCAGGAAAATTGATGGAGGACTGCCCTACTCGGTTCGTGAAGCCACGCCCCACGAAATGGCACATGCCCAAGCTCGCCAGCACCTGCGTATTGGAGTCGCGCAGATCGCTGGACAGGCGCCAGCCCCGCGTCCCCACCCCGAACCAATAGCCTGGATGGTTGGTACTGCCATCTGGTGGACCAAAGAAGAGGCAGAGAGGGATGCGGCGGAGACTGGGCTGTCGATTGTAGGCTTGGGGCCGATGACCGGCATCGCAACTGCCGAGAAATGTCAGGGCGAGCCGGTGGGCGAAGTTGTGGCGTTCGGAAAAGGGCTGCATGAGATAGCTTGGGCAGCTGGGCGCATGCCAAGGCTCGGCGCCAAGCTCTACACCAATGCTGATCCTAATGTGCGCTTGGAGGCCGTGGCCGGCGAGAAGATGAGAGTCATCGAGCAGCTGAAGTCTGAGCTTGGGGAGGCAAAGGGCGAGTACGACCGATCAGCCAATAAAGTTGCGGCCATGGAGGCCCAGCTGGCCGAGCGGGATGGGCCGCACCCTATCCGCGTGCTTGGGCAGGAGGCCTATTCAACGTTGGTAGGCATGGTCGAATACTGCCTGAACCAGCGTGTTTGCATGGGTATGGATGAGGGCTTCAAGTCCTTTGATCCTGAAGAAGAACACGACTTCGTTAAAGAGTTGCGCACCTTTGTCGCCCTATCCGCCAGCGCAGAGCCGAGCGCACCGATCGCCTGGCATGTCGGCGGCAATGGCTATGACCGGATCTGCTTCGAGAAGCCAGACGATCTACCCGGCCGCCCTTGCATCCAGGCCATCCATGACCAGCGCCAGCTGATCGACCTGCTCAAGCGGTACGACCTGCGCGACGAGGACGTGCCACCAGACGAGCGCGCCCACGGCATCCCCGGCACCTCCTTCCAGCGACTGAACGCACTGGCCAACCAGGGCGAGTAAGCCGCGGCTCGTGAAGAGCACATCTGTACTCCAAGCTGTAACCCCTCTCCCCTCTATTCACTGCCGCGATATGGCGGCCAAGGAATCATCGTGCCCGAAGAAAAGAACCTGGATCACGAACTGCTGAAGCTGGCCGCCAAGGGTGGTGGCTTGGATATCGAGCCCTGCACCTGCCGCGACCCAAAGTGGCCGTTCCGCCTGAAAGGCCAGTCCGGCGTCCGTGCCCACTGGAACCCACTCATCAACGACGGTGATGCGCTGAAACTGGCGGTTGAGCTTCGGCTGAACATCGAAATCAACGCCGGCGGCGTCGATGTCTACAGCGGTGACCTGGATGAGGGCCTATATGTGCCGGTCTCCGGCGATCTTCGAGATTGCACGCGTCGAGCCATTGTTCACGCTGCAGCCAAAGTGGGAGAACTGCCGTGACCCGCCTCGCCCTCTGCCTCCTGCTGCTGGCCACCGGCGCCAGCGCAAACGAGCGCTACATCGACGTGCAGCACGACGCCCGCCGCGGCGTCACCTGCTACATCCTCAACGAGTCGGCGATCTTCTGCATCCCCGACAGCCAGCTGCAGGCCGGCAACGAGCGCCAGCTCTCCCCGCACGAAAAGCAGGACAACGGACCTACACCCGCACTGGCGCCTGGGCGCTGGATTGATGAGAGGTATGAGCTGTGAGCAAGAAGAAGACCAGTTTCACCATCGTCTCCAGCGAAGAGCTGGCCGAGCTGCGGCGCGACCGGGACCGACTCAGCGCACTGGAGTCGTGCTGCTGGGATGTCAGCTTCGAAAGCCATTCCAATGGCATGGACGGCGATTACAGCATCGGTATCGAGATCATCGGCCACTACATGGGCAAGCCAAACCGGCGCGTGCTCGGTGAGAACTACAACGAGAACTTGCGCGCGGCCATAGACCAAGCGCTGACGGCAGAGGCGTACCCGCCGGCGCGGCCTGAGTATGACATCTACGGCAACCCCGAGCGGAGGCGAGCATGACCGACCTGGTCGAAGCGAAGACCTGCACCTGTCCATCCGGCGACGGCTCACTGCGCTGGCCGTGCCCGGTTCATCCGCCGAAGGAGGTGATGCCGTGACCGAACAAAGCACCAAGGAATTCTACTCTGCAGATCAAGCCTCTCAGCATGCCGCAGACTGGTGCAAACGAAATCCCGCGTGGCGCCGGATCTGCGATATCCCGGATATCTCTGTGTTCGAAAAAACCTACGATGAAATCCCAAAGCGGGAGCGCGCTTACTGGGAAAAGAACGGCGGCGAAGAGTGCTGGCGTGAATTCGGCACCGGAGAAACAAAGGTGCCGACCGGATTCATCTCTGGAAAGGGCGAGTTCTTCGACCACGTCCTGAAAGTGCCACTCCATCACAACATGATGACGGTGTATCGCGTAGGCAAGAGGTGGAAGCCATGATCGCCCTCGCCTACATGGCCTATCTGATCTACAGGGGGCCGCGATGAGCGCCGAAGTCTTCCAGTTTCCGCTTAAGCGCCGAGCCCACAACAACCAAGTGCTGGCCAACCAGGCGGAGCGGAAGAAGCTGGCCGATTGGTTCCGGCAAGTTGCGCAGCACATTGAAGGCAACGAGGTGGAGCGCGAGCCGCTGGCAGCCATGATCGTGCTCAGCAGTGCAGCCGGCGACGAGGTACTGCATGCCGGCTATTCGACCGATGCAACGTCCCTCGTCCAAGCCGGCAACGCCGCTCGCCAGTGGGCACACCTGACATTCCAGCGTAGTGACGGCAACTTCTTCGACCGCCAACGCTAACCCTCCCCCTACTACTCAAGCCCGACGACATGCGCGGGCATGGAGAGCTATTGCCATGATCATCGACGACGTGATGACGGACAAAATCACGCTACACGGCCTGGGCTTTGTCCAGGTGCAACTGCAGGGCGACCAGCGCCTGCACGTGTGGCACCCAGAACTGCCCCGCCGCGCCTGCTTCGAGCACTCGGCGATCCACGATCATCGCTTCAACTTCATCTCCCGGGTGCTGGTCGGCACGCAGATCAATCACTGCTACTGGCTGATGCATAACCCCGAAGGGGAATTCGTGCTGTACCTCCACGAAGGCAAGCGCACCGCCAACGGCGGCCGGCCCTGGACGCCAGACGGGCGCGCCGACCTGGTGCACGAAACCTCCTTCAAGATCGAGGCCGGGAACGACTACAACACCCAGGCCTATGCGTACCACCGCACAGAGCCAGGCGGTGACGGCCGCGTGGCCACCATCATGCAGAAGCGCGGCGAGTACCCGGCCGGCGCCCATTCCACCTGCCGCCACGGCATCCAGCCAGACACGGACTTCGACCGCTACCAGTGGCCCGCAGCCCGACTCTGGGAAGTCGTGCGCGAAGTCCTGCTGGCCTGACCACCAACCTGCCGCCACCGGCGGCGTGGAGCCATCCATGAACCTGATCGACTGCTACGTCAGCAAGATCCTGGGCGCGCCTTATCGCAAGTTCGGCGCCTGGTGGGTTGACGTTGAATACGAGGCCTATGGCCGGACCAGTAAAACCCACCTTATGTTCCGCACCGAGGAAGCCGCCTGCGCGGCAGCGGTCGGGCATCATTTCTTGGCCTGAGGAGGCACCAGATGAATACCTATTTCCTGCTCATGGCCCAGTACGGTGGACAGGCAATCATCCCGCTTGAGCGCGTTTGCCTCGACTACTTCAGCCACCTGACCCCGGAGAAGATGAAGGGCAAGGTCGCCCGAGGCGAAATCAACCTGCCGCTGGTCTGCATGGAATCAAGCCAAAAGTCTGCCCGCGGCGTACACCTGAACGACCTGGCCGCCTACCTCGATACCCAGCACGCCAAGGCCAAGACCGAGCACAACAAGCTCATGGGTCGCGGTCTTCGACGCGTCTCTTGATCCTCTTCTGGGCCTCGATCACGGGGCCCGTTATCACCTTATCGATCCATTCCCATCCTTTATATGGATCGCCATTCCCCCGCAGGTGCGTATAGCGCCGCATCGAATTCCAATCCCGGTGACCGGAAACAGAGGCCACCTTCGGGATATCCCACCCCATTTCGAATAACCGACTGACGCCATCGTGGCGCAGGTCGTGAAAGTGCAGGTCGCCCACCTCAAGGAAGTTGCAGGCCCTGGTGAAGGATGCCGATATCGACTTTGATTTGTACGGAAATACCTCATCGGACACCCGTGGCATCGACTGCAGGATGCGCCATGCTTCATCCGGCATGTGGCACCAAACGTCGTTCCCGTATTTCTGTCCCGGGTTCTTCATGTCTGTGACCAGGGCAGAATGGTCCTTCTCGCTCAGAGCATCCCAGCGTATCCGCGTAATCTCCTCCTGGCGCCGGGTCGAGAACAGCGCAAATAGCACCACCCGCAGCATGTCGATCTCCTGCTTGCGGCGGTCGCGCATCTCGTCGAAGTACTTGAGGATGCGGTCGAGCTCGTCCAGCGTGGGCCGGCGGTTTCGCTCACGGCTTTTGCTGACGGCGCCCATCTTGCGCAACACCTTCCGGGCGTCCGGCATTGCGTGCGGGTCGACTTCATAGCCCCAGGCGGGCCTTGCCACGGACAACACGGCGCCGAGATGGGCCAGGTCGTTTCCTACGGTCTGCGCCTGGATGCCGTCGTTCTCCATTCGCCACATGGCGTACTCGACAAGCTTCTGACTGGTCAGTTCGGTATCAGTGACTTCGCCCAGCCATGTTTCCTTGATGGCATTGAGCGTCGCTCGCTTGGTCTTTCCGAGGGGTCGAAGCTTCTCGTACTGGTCAAGGTAGCGGTCAATCATATGCTTGACCGTGACCCCGTCCCGGTTCGCCTTGGCGATAGCGCCAGGCTCGTGCAGTTCAGCCTCCCGTTTCCTGATCCAGGCCTGGGCTGTAGTCTTCCGGTCGAAGGTCTGGCTTTCCTGATAGACTTTCACACCCTTGCGCATAATCCTGATCTGGGCGTCGTAGGTGGTAGACCCGTCTTTCCTTTTGCGGGTTGTGATGGTGCCCATTTGCTAAATCCTCATCTGCCTTTGCTGAAATTCAGCAACAGGGTTTGGAGAATAAGCAAAAAAGGTAGTAAACGATAGATAATGAGAGAAACCCGAATGCTCCCCGAAACACCAGAAAATCAGGCCCACCCAATAGATTCGGTAGTTAGGCGATTTTCTGTTGCACCGATGATGGATTGGACCGATCGCCACTGCCGGTTCTTCCTGCGTCTGCTCTCGAGCAATGCATTGCTCTACACCGAGATGGTCACCACCGGTGCCTTGTTGCACGGCGATGCCGAACGCTTCCTGCGCCACGACGAAGCCGAACATCCCCTGGCCCTGCAATTGGGTGGCAGTGTGCCGGCCGATCTGGCGGCCTGCGCCAAGCTGGCGGAGGGTGCGGGCTACGATGAGGTCAATCTGAACGTCGGCTGCCCAAGCGACCGGGTGCAGAACAATATGATCGGTGCCTGCCTGATGGCGCATCCGGCGTTGGTGGGCGATTGCGTCAAGGCGATGCAGGATGCGGTGCAGATTCCTGTGACGGTCAAACACCGTATTGGGATCAATGGGCGCGACAGCTACGCGCAGCTCTGCGATTTCGTCGGCCAGGTACGGGATGCCGGGTGCCGCAGCTTTACCGTGCATGCACGAATCGCGATTCTCGAAGGGTTATCACCGAAGGAGAACCGCGAGATTCCGCCGTTGCGCTATGACGTTGCCGCACAACTGAAGACGGATTTCCCAGAGCTGGAGATCATCCTCAACGGCGGCATCAAGACGCTCGCCGAGTGCCAGGAGCATTTGCAGACCTTCGACGGCGTGATGCTCGGGCGCGAGGCTTATCACAATCCTTACGTGCTGGCGCAGGTCGACCAGCAGTTGTTCGCCAGTCAGGCACCCGTGATCAGCCGCAGTGAGGCACTGGCCAGGTTGCGCCCGTACATCGCCGCGCATCTCGCTGCAGGCGGCGCGATGCATCATGTCACCCGTCATATCCTCGGCCTTGGCCAGGGCTTCCCAGGGGCACGCAAGTTCCGTCAGTTGCTCTCGGTCGATATCCACAAAAGCAACGACCCTCTGGCGCTGCTGGACCAGGCAGGCGAGCTGCTGCAAGGGCGTTAGTTCCGGAACCTGTGGGCGGTTGCAGACTCGAAGTGTTATCCCCTCGCCCCTCCTGCCAGCCAGTGCTTGAGCCGCTGGCAGCGCTCGGGTAATGTCGATCCATTGCACAGGACAGAGCACGCCCATGACCTCCAAGCTGGAACAACTCAAGCAGTTCACCACTGTGGTTGCCGACACTGGTGATATCGATGCCATCAGCCGCCTGAAACCGGTCGATGCCACCACCAATCCTTCGCTGCTGCTCAAGGCTGCAGCCATGCCGGGTTACGCCGATCTGCTGAAGGATTCGGTGGGGCACAGCAAGGGTGATGTCGCCCGTGCCTGTGACGCCTTCGCCGTGGCCGTGGGTGCTGGTATTCTCAAGGTGATCCCCGGGCGTATCTCCACCGAGGTCGATGCGCGCCTGTCCTTCGATCAACCGGCATTGCTGGCCAAGGCCCGGCAGTTGATCGAACTCTACGAGCAAGCCGGGATCGGCCGCGACCGCGTACTGATCAAGCTGGCCTCAACCTGGGAAGGTATTCGGGCTGCCGAAGTACTGGAAAAGGAAGGCATCCAGACCAACCTCACCCTGCTGTTTTCCTTCGCCCAGGCCCAAGCCTGCGCCGATGCCGGGGTGTTCCTGATTTCACCGTTCGTGGGCCGCATCTACGACTGGTACAAAAAATCCACCGGCACTGACTACGTCGGCGCTGAGGATCCAGGCGTGCAGTCGGTTACACGCATCTACAACTACTACAAGAGCAACGGCTATGACACCGTGGTCATGGGTGCAAGCTTTCGCAACATTGGCCAGATCGAACAACTGGCCGGCTGCGACCGCTTGACCATAAGCCCAGAGCTGCTGCAGCAGCTGAGCGACGATCAAGGCGAACTGCCACGTATTCTCAAGCCAGGCAACGCCGGTGAGCCGCGCCAGCAACTCAACGAAGCGCAATTTCGCTGGGCATCCAACGAAGATGCGATGGCCACCGAAAAGCTCGCCGAAGGTATTCGTCAGTTCGCACGCGATCAAGAGAAGCTTGAGGCGTTGATGGCGGCAAAGGTTTGATACAAAGCCGGGTTTGATACTGAGCTGAAGAATGCTGAGTATCCTTGCCTTTTTGCGGCCTTGACGGCCTCATCGCGGGTCACGCCCGCTCCTGCACTGGAGCGGGCGTGACCCGCGATGCTTTTGATTTGTGCCCTTAGAGATGTTGATGCCTGATCCCTCCCCCTTGCCAGCAGTATTGGCTGGCCCTTTACTGCGCCGCCTGGAACCCACCCGTATGGTGTTCTGGCTGGTTGGTTCGCAAGAACTGAATCCTCGTTTGTCATTGAGCTGTGCGAACATCACCTCCACCCTGGAGTGCCAAGTCATTGCCATCGGCCAGCACGCGTTCGTGCACCTGATCGATATCCATCTCGACAGCGCCCTGCCCTACGATGTGCAAATCGACTATGACCTGCTCCTGAGCACAGACGACGGCTGCCAAGGCATCGCACAGTGGGCGCCACACCTGCTTTACAAAGGTGCCAGCCAGCCCAATTTCGTACTGCGCTCGCGCATTGATCAACTGCTTCACGGGTCTTGCCGCAAACCCCACTTCGCCGCTGCAGATGGCCTGCTGTGTGCTGATCGCTTGCTGATGGACTGTGTCGACCCCAACGCTCGCCCAGCGCTACTGATGATGAACGGCGACCAGGTCTACGCCGACGACGTCGCCGGCCCCATGTTGCGGGCCATCCATGTTCTGATCGAACGCCTGGGACTGTTCAACGAAAAGCTGCAAGGCGCAGTGGTCGAAAACAGCGCTGCGCTCTACAGACACCCGGCAAGCTACTATCATCGCGCCGACCTGCTGCCGGCGTTGGAAAGCAACGAAACTCTGCGTGAACGCTTCTTCGGCGGCACGCGCAAACCGATTTTTACCAGCAGTAACGCCGATAACCACTTGGTGACCTTCGCCGAAGTCATGGCCATGTACCTGCTGGTCTGGTCGCCGGTGCCCTGGACATTGATCGACGTGCAAATGCCGCCTGGGCTTACCGAGCCGCGCCAAGTGCGCTACCGAGCCGAGCAGCAACTGATAGAAGACTTCGTCGCCGGACTTGGCGGCGTAGCACGTGTGCTGGCGCACCTGCCCAGCCTGATGATCTTCGACGACCATGACATCACCGATGATTGGAACCTGTCAGCGCAATGGGAAGAGACCGCTTATGGTCATCCCTTCTCCAAACGCATCATCGGCAATGCCCTGCTTGCCTACCTTTTGTGCCAGGGCTGGGGCAATGATCCCGACAGCTGCCGTGAGCTGGTGAGCAAATGCCAGACGCTGAGTAGCAGTGCCCAAGCGGACCTGGAATTGGATTCGCCGCTGCAAGATACCCTTATCGATGAGCTGCTGCGCTTTGAAGGCTGGCAATTCGTGCTGCCGAGCAATCCACCCTTGTTGGTGCTCGATACCCGCACGCGGCGCTGGCGCAGTGAAAGCAACTTGAAGAAGCCATCGGGCCTGCTCGATTGGGAAGCCCTGTGCGAACTGCAGCAAGCGCTGCTCGATCATCCCTCGGCGATCATCGTCTCCCCGGCTCCGATCTTCGGCGTCAAACTGATAGAGACAGTGCAGCGGGTGTTCAGTTGGTTGGGCTATCCGCTATTGGTCGATGCGGAAAACTGGATGGCCCATCGTGGTTCGGCGCAAGTCATTCTGAATATCTTCCGCCACTCGCGAACCCCGGGGCACTACGTGATTCTATCGGGCGATGTGCATTATTCGTTCGTCTACGAAGTACTGATTCGCCACCGTCAGCGCAGCCCGCACTTGTGGCAGATCACCAGCAGTGGCATCAAGAACGAGTTTCCGCGGCGGCTTCTGGACATTTTCGACCGCCTCAATCGCTGGCTCTACGCCCCGCATTCCCCTCTGAACTGGTTCACCAAGCGCCGCCAGATGGAAGTGATACCGCGCACGCCCAACCACAGCAAAGCGGGCGAACGGCTGTGGAACAGCGCAGGCCTGGGCCAGGTGTTTTTCAACGAACAGGGTCAACCCCAGCAGATTTTCCAACTCAATGCCGATGGCTCGGCAGCGACAGAGTTTCCACCCAGGGTAACGGATTAACCAGTAGAAGCAGGCGCCCTGCGGCGCCTGCAGGCCAGATCAAGTGCGCTCGAGTGCGTTGACCAGGTCATGGAAGGCTTCACGATTGGAGTCGTTCAGGCCCATGAGGATTTTATGCGCCTCAAGCACCTTGGAGCGCACCACGTCTTCGCTCTGGTCTTGGGAAGGGAGGTCGGTCAGGCACTCTGGGCAAGGGATTGGCCGATCAACGATGTTGAACACCTGATCGAAGCCCATGGATTGCAGCAACCGCGAGATATCCGGGTTGGTGGTAACCACCGTCGGCAAGAGGCCGACCTTCTGCCGCGACAGGATCGAGAGCTTGGCCAGCAGCCCCAAGGTGGTGCTGTCGATACTTTCTGCTTCAGTCAGATCAATGACAATCGCCGAGAAATCCAGCGCCGTAAAGATCTTTTCAATAGTCGCATCCAGCGCCGAACACAAGGTAAGGCGCACTTCGCCGACGAACTTCAGAACGAACGTGCCGCTCTGTTCAGCGAACTGGATTCTTCCCATACTCATTGAAGGTTCCTGCTCAACACCAATAGGGCGATATCATCCGGCATCTCCCCAAGCGTAGCCAATCCGAATCGTTGGCGCAGCCCATCCAGGCTGCCCCCCGCGGCCTTTATTATTTCAGGCAAGGCCGCCTCTTTATCTTTGAGCGTCTTTCCAGGCAAAAGATCCAGAATGCCATCAGAGAGCAAGGTCAAGCTGAATGTCGGTGGCAATTCCAGAACATGATCCTGGTAAGTCGCCTCGTCGAACAACCCGACCGGCAACCCACGACCTTCCAGGTAGCGGCACTGCTCCGGGGTGTAAAGCACCGGCAACGGCAGATGGCCGCCGATGCTGTAGGTCATCAGCCCGGTATCTTCATCGATCACACCACCGACCATGGTCACGTGCTTGCCCAGCTTGCAATTGATCAGGCCGCGGTTGATGTGCCCAAGTACTTCCGACGGTTTGAAGTCGCGCAATCTGGAATTGCGCTTGAATTCGAACAACAGCCGGGTAGTCATGAATTTTAACAATACAGTGACGAACGCCGAGGAAGCCCCGTGACCGGAAACGTCTGCCAGGTAGAACGCAATACGGCGCTCATCGACGCGGAAATAATCGACAAAGTCGCCCGACAGGTACAAGGATGGAATGATCTGGTGCTCGAACGACAGCGCGTCAGCCACCCACGGACTTTCCGGCAGCATATTCATCTGCACTTGGCGCCCAGCGGTCTGGTCTTCCTGCAACAGGTGCAGGCTGGCCTCCAGTTCACGGTTGGCGGTTTCGAGCTTCTCCCGGTAACGCTGGTTTTCCAGCACCAGGCGAGCACGGTCCAGCGCACGGCGTACCGAGTGCTCCAGTACTGCGAGGTCTTCGAGGGGCTTGATCAGGTAGTCGGCTGCACCCAGGCGCAACGCCTCCACCGCGTCGTTCATCACTCCGGCGCCAGAAACGACGATCACCGGCAATTCAGGTGCGCGCTCGGTAACCTGGCGAATCAGCTCCAGACCGCCCATTTGCGGCATGCGCAGATCGCAGATCACTAGATCAGGCTGTTCCTTTTCGAAGACCTGGAGGCCCTGCTGGCCATTACACGCTTGCAGGACACTGAAGCCACTGTCTTCAAGGTAGGCGGCGAGACTCGCACGCACGACGTCGTCGTCATCGATTATCAGCAGCGTTGCACTGGTATTCTGCATGTGGGCAAACGGCGCCAGAATTAGGTTGGCGTAGGTGGCTCGACAAGGCATGAGCACACGTACTGGATTCGCTTCTAGCCACTCTTATATGAGTTGTAGGACAAGACAGGCTGTCCGGCAACTAGCAGAGGTGCCCTCTAAGGCGCAGACGGTACTCCCATCCGCCGGGGGTTTCAAGGGTACGCCGATGCTCGCAGCTGCTCTTTGCTGGGTAAATTACCGGGAGTTATAAAAACGCCTGCAGCTGCAACACAATGGAAAGGACGGTGGAAAGCCGATGTAGGAGAAAAAGGCTTGCATGGTAGGAGCAGTCTTGCCCGCAATTGCGATTTTTCAGCTGAATCGCAACGCGAGGCAAGCTCGCTCCCCTGCGCCGATGAACGGGCCCAGAATCAGAAATCGTCTACAACTTCGCCGTCCTTGACCTTGAACTCACGGTTTTGTAGGTAGGCATTACGAATAAACACGTATTTGTCACCGCTGATCAGCTTTTCCGCCGACAGCAAGCTTGCGCGGGTATCGACAACATCGACGGCGATGGCAGTGTTTCGGGTCGGCACATGATCAACATAGCGGTACGGTTCGGTGTAGGTGTCCGGGTACTTGCCGATCGCATCACGAACCGTACTAGGGCCAAGCAGCGGCAGCATCACGTAAGGCCCGCTGGAGACACCCCAGTAACCGAGGGTCTGGCCAAAGTCCTCATCGTTGCGTTGCAGGCCCATTTTGGTGCCGACATCGAAGAAACCGGCCAACCCGAAGGTGGTGTTGATGATCAAGCGAGCAGTGTCGACGCCAGCAGCGTGAGGCTTGAACTGCAGCACGTTGTTGGCCAGGTTGGTGACATCGCCCAGGTTGAGGAACATGTTGTGGATACCATCTTCCAGAAACTGGGGAGTGACGGCCTGGTACCCTTTTGCCAGCGGCTTGAGGGCGTAGGTATCGACGGTATCGTTGAAGGTGAAGATCGGCCGGTTGATGCTCTCCCACGGGTCTTCTTCAGTAGCTGCCTGGGCTGCGCCCAATGGCGCCAGCAACAGGCCGGCGCAGACACAGGCCCGGGTCATCCGATCGATCACACCTGTACCGATCCTACGCATAGAGTTACTCCTCGACAGTCACTGCGCTGGACGTTATACGCCCTGCGCTAAAAAAGGAAACAAGTATAAAGGGTCTTCCACTGATAAACAGCTTGGCACAATTGAGGTCACGATTTTGTGAACAACTGTGTACCTGGTCGCCAAGGTGTAACACGTCGAGTGTAGCCTGCAGGCTATTTACAGGGACGTTGCCATGTCAGACTTTCCCGCAATTAACGCATTGCTTTTCGGTCTGCGCGACTGCCTCGTCGACAGCACTACGGTGCAACTGACGCCAGGCGCGCTGCAAACTCTCGACGGGTTGAAGCAGCAACAAATCCCCTGTGCCTGGATCGACGAGCTGACTGAAGCCGACGCCCTGCAGTTGTCCTCACCCTTGCCATCATGGCTCAAGGCCCAGCACCAGGCACCCGCGCCATGGCCTGCACCCGATGCCTGCTGGCACGCACTGATGACCCTCAAGGCCCATACCCTCGACGGCTGCGTGCTGGTCAGTGGCGACCCACGGCTGTTGCAATCGGGCCTTAATGCAGGCCTGTGGACAATCGGCGTGGCAAGCTGCAACTCACGGTGCCGGGCAGACAGCCTGCAATGGCAGGCGCTAAGCATCCAGGAGCAAGAACGCGAGCGCGGCAAGGCGACGTTACAATTGTTCGCACTGGGGGTGCATTCGGTGATCGGCCACCTCGAAGCCTTGAACGATTGCCTGAACGACATCACCCAGCGCCGTATCAAGGGCGAAAAGCCCTGACACAGAGCTGTTGATCAGGGTCATGCAAAGCGTCGCCCAGTGGATTACTCTAGTAGGCAAGGTATGGACCTTTCACCCACTACCGGGGTCCATGACTGTGCCTATTCATAGAGGGAGATCACCCATGCCTGCCCGCGAACTGCAAGAGCAACTCAACGAGCTGCGCGAGCAATTGGAGCAAAATCCACCGCTTTCAGAAGAAGAGCGCGAACACCTGCATGAGCTTATGCGCCAGATCGAGGCCAAACTTGAACTGGAAGCCGCCAGTCCCGACAACGATCTGGTCGACAGCGTCAATCTGGCAGTGGAAACCTTTGAAGCCAATCACCCCAGCCTGACCGGCATCCTGCGCCGCCTGGCCGTCAGCCTGCACAGTATGGGTATCTGACCCCGCTCCGAAAAAAAAGCCCCGTTATCAAACGGGGCTTTTTCGTTACTGGCGAACCAACCGCACGTTCGGCAGCGTCACAGTTTCGGTGCTGCGGTAAGGGTTGATGTCCAGCCCACCACGACGAACATACCGGGCATAAACGGTGAGGAATTCGGGGTTGAGCAGGCGTTTCAGGTCCAGATAGATACGCTCAACGCATTGCTCATGGAAGTCAGCGTGTTGACGGAAGCTGATCAGGTAGGTCAGCAAGCTTGCAGGGTCCAGCGCCGCGCCGCGGTAATGCACGGTAACGCTGCCCCAATCGGGCTGACCGGTGACCGGGCAGTTGGATTTGAGCAGGTGGCTGTGCAGGGTTTCTTCGACAACGCGGCTGTTGTCACAACGCAGCAATTCCGGTTGCGGCTGCTCGTAATTGGTGATGCTGACTTCCAACTCATCGATACACCGGCCAGGCAAAGCAACCACGCCCTGCCCTTCGACTTCGGCCAAGCTTCGAACCTGCACGGACACCGGCTTGCCAGCGGCCGCCGAAAGGTCCTTTGCCAGGCACGCCTGCAAGGCTTGCGGCGTTTCGAAGACGGTCTGGTTCAGCGAGTTCAAGTACAGCTTGAACGACTTGGACTCGATGATGTTGGGTGAATCGGCGGGAATGGCGAATTCGCCAATAGCGACCACCGGCTTGCCCGAGGGCAGCAACCAGGACAACTCGAAGCAGTTCCAGAAATCCACCCCCTGCCAAGGCAGGGTCTGGGCCGTGACGCCCAGCTCGGCCCATTTGGCTGCCCGTGGGATCGGGAACAACAGCGAGGGTGTGTAGGTGGCGATGTATTCGCTGGACTTGCCCAGCGGGGAGTGTTCGGCGGCGGGGTGCATGGCTCAAACCTGAAGGACGAAATACGCCTAGTTTATCGGGTTTGTGCCATACGTTGGGCATTCGGCTGTTATTGACCGATAGTCAGCTCGCCAACCATGCCGGCCTGATAGTGGCCTGGCACATTGCAGGCGAACTCGATGGGGGTTGCCTGGGTAAAGGTCCAGGTCAGTTCACCGCGCTTGCCCGGATCGACCATGACCGTGTTCGGATCCTCATGCTTCATGCCGCCACCATGCTGCATACCGCCATGACCCATGGACGAATGATCCATCTGCCCCTGCATGGCGATCATTTCTTTCTGGTGCTTGGCATGCATGACTGCATCGCCAAGGCTGAACTCGTGCGCCACCGCTCCCTTGTTGATCAGCACGAAGCGCACCGTCTCTCCAGGCTTGACCTGCAAGCTGCGCGGCTCGTAGAACATATCGCCCATGACAATCTCCACAGTACGATCGGCCTTGGCGGCAGGAGCTGGTGCGCCGAAAACGTACGAAGGCGCAGGCGATGCCAATGCAGGCAGGCTGAATAGCGCCAGGGCGCCAGCGAAGTAAAGGTGTTTCATGTCAGGCCTACTCCAGGGTTGCGACGAATCAGGCTTCACTGTAAAAAATCGGCGCTGGCAGCTACCTGACAGAAAGATTACAACTTTGTCAGCTTGGCCACCCACGTTGCCGGGCACGGTATAACCACCTGGCACTCCTTCTCCAAGAGCCTCACGATGAAACTATTGATCGTCGAAGACCAGACCAAAACCGGCCAGTATCTGTGCCAAGGCCTCAGTGAAGCAGGCTTTGCCACGGAACTTGCCGCCGACGGCAATACCGGCCAGCACTTGGCCCTCACTGGCGACTATGACCTGCTGATTCTCGATGTGATGCTGCCCGGCCGAAATGGCTGGCAGATTCTTCAAGCGGTGCGTGCATCCGGCAATGAGGTTCCCGTCCTGTTTCTTACCGCACGCGACGCTGTGGAAGACCGCGTGCACGGTCTGGAGCTGGGTGCCGACGATTATCTGGTCAAGCCTTTTGCCTTCTCGGAACTGCTGGCGCGGGTGCGCAGCCTGCTACGCCGCGGCAGCAGCCCCGCACAAGAAACCACCCTTGGGCTCGCCGACCTGCGCCTTGACCTGATACGCCGCCGAGTTGAGCGCTGCGGTCAGCGCATCGACTTGACCGCCAAGGAATTCGCCCTGCTGGAATTGATGTTGCGCCGCCAGGGCGAGGTGCTGCCCAAGTCATTGATCGCCTCTCAGGTCTGGGATATGAACTTTGACAGCGATACCAACGTGATTGAAGTGGCCATTCGCCGACTGCGCCTGAAGATCGACGACAGTCATGAGCACAAGCTTATCCATACTGTGCGCGGCATGGGCTACGTGCTGGAAGAGCGAGTTGGCTGATGCGTAAATTGTCTCTGGGTGGCCGGCTGGCCCTGCTGTTCGCCGCTTGCACCGCGGCAGTATCGTTGACGGCCGGTGTGTTGTTCAGCCGTGCCAGCGAACGGCACTTCATCGAGCTCGATCAGCAATTGCTCGAAAGTCGCCTGTCAGTACTGCGCCAGTTACTTGAAGGCGTTGCCGACCCTGCCAGCCTGGCCTTGCGCCTGCCTGCCCTTGAATCCGAACTAAGCCACCAGACCGACCTTGCAGTGCGTGTACGCGGCAGCGATGGCCAAGTCTGGTTCGACAGCCAGGAGAAGCTACCCGACTCCCCGCGGGTGCCCGGGGTCAGTACAGTGCACAGCCCCAGCAGCGACTACCGCAGCCTGTGCGTCAATCTGAACAATGCTGACCCACAGTCAGCGCAACTGACATTGTTTCTCGACATCACCCATCACCAACACTTTCTCCAACGCATGCAGCAACTGATCTGGCTCACCGTCGGCCTCTCAGCCCTGGCCACGGCCCTGCTCGGCGCCTGGGCGGCGCGCAGCGGCCTGCGCCCCTTGCGCCAGATGGGTGAGGTGGCGTCAAAAGTGTCGGCACGCTCGTTGACCACACGCCTGCCGGCGGAGCAGATGCCGGTAGAACTTGCAGAACTGGCACAAACCGTTAATGCCATGCTCGAGCGCCTGGACAATGCCTTTCAGCGCCTGTCGGCCTTCTCCGCCGACATCGCGCATGAACTGCGCACGCCACTGTCGAACCTGTTGACGCACACCCAGGTCACCCTCACGCGCCCACGGGGCCTGGAAGAGTATCGCGAAGCCTTGCACAGCAATCTGGAGGAATTGCAGTGGATGGCGCAGTTGGTGAATGACATGCTTTACCTCGCAAAGGCTGACCATGGCCTGCTAATGCCGAGCCGTCAGTACCTGGACCTGCATGATGAAGCCGACGCCTTGATCGAATACTACGCACCCCTGGCCGAAGACGCTGGAGTCACCTTGAGTCGCGAGGGTATGGCAAGCCTGGAAGGCGACCGTCACATGTTGCGCCGGGCCCTGTCCAACCTGCTCGATAACGCCCTGCGCTTTACCCCGCCCGCAGGGGAAATCCGCGTGAATATCCAGGTGCACGACCATCAGATGCAGTTGCAGGTGGCCAACACGGGCGAACCTATCGATCCGTCACTGTTGCCGCGCTTGTTCGACCGTTTTTATCGGGCCGACCCAGCGCGTCGCGAAGGCAGTAGTGAGCATGCAGGCTTGGGACTGGCGATAACCCGCTCGATCGTACAGGCCCATGGAGGGAATATTCGGGCAGAGTCGGTGGGGGGATGGACGCGGTTTGTTATCAGCTTGCCAGCAGTGTGAAATCGCCGGTCACGCCCGCTCCCACCAATGCGTAGTGGAGCAGGCTTGAGCGGCGCTGATTGTTACTCGTAACGCAAGGCGTACGCTGGCTCAACCTGCGAGGCGCGGTAGGCAGGGTACAAGGTCGCAAGGAAGCTCATGATCAGACCAGCGCTGCAAATCAGCGCCACATCACCCCATTGCAGTTGCGATGGCAAGCTGCTGATGAAGTACACGTCGGAGGTAAAAATGTGCTGCCCGCTGACCCGCTCCAGCCAGCCGACAATCTGACTGACATTAAGCGCAGCGATCACCCCAAGCACACCGCCGATAAGAGTGCCGACAACGCCGATCAACGAACCCTGGACCATGAAAGTGCCCATGATCTGCGCAGGGGTCGCGCCAATGGTGCGCAGGATGGCAATGTCCGCACCCTTGTCGTTGACCACCATGATCAACGTGGCAATGATGTTGAACGCGGCCACGGCGATGATCATCAGCAGCAGAAGGCCAATCATGGTCTTCTCCATTTTCATCGCACTGAACAGACTGCCCTGAGTATGCGACCAGTCATCGGCACGGTAGGCCTCACCCAGGCTTGCGGCAATGGCCTTGGATACCTGCGGCGCGCTGTAGAGATCCTTGAGCTTTAGGCGCACGCCCTGCACCTGCCCCGGTTGCCAACGTTGCATCTGCGCGGCATCAGCCATGTGAATGTAAGCCATGGAGCCATCGAGCTCGGCACCCACCTTGAACACCCCGACCACGTTCAGGCGTTGCATACGCGGGGTGATGCCACCCGGCGCGCTGCTCACTTCCGGCACGATCAAGGTCAGTTTGTCACCGACGTTCAAGCGAAAACGTCGGGCGCTGATTTCACCAATCACTACGCCATACTCGCCCGGCTCCAGGGCCGCAAGGCTGCCTTGGACAATGTGCTGGCCGACGATCGAGACGTTGCCCTCTTCGGCCGGATCAATACCGCTGACCTGGATCGGTTGCATCGCGCCCTTGTAGGACAGCATACCTTCCATCTCGGTCAACGGCGCTGCAGCAACCACTTGCGGATTTTTCAAGGCAGCGTCCGCCGCCGCACGCCAGTCATCCAGGGGTTTCACACCAAGGATGCTGGCGTGCGGAACCATTCCGAGGATCCGCGCACTCATTTCGCGCTGGAAGCCGTTCATCACCGACAACACCACGATCATCGCCAGCACGCCCAACGACAGGCCGATCATCGAGGTCATGGAAATGAACGAGATGAAATGGTTGCGGCGCTTGGCGCGGGTGTAGCGAGCGCCGATGAAAATAGACAAGGGTCTGAACATGAACGAAAGCACCCAGGTAAAGAAAAGGAACAGAGCACCCGACAACATTTGCGGGCGCCGTGCACGGCCAGGTCAGATCGCTACCAGATGTCCGTCTTCCAGACGCAACACTCGGTCCATCTGCCGCGCCAGATTCAGGTCATGGGTTACAACCAGGAAGGCGGTCTGCGATGAACTGCTCAGTTCCTGCATCAGGTCCTGGATACCTTGAGCGGTGTGATGGTCAAGGTTGCCGGTGGGCTCATCGAGCATCACCAGGCCAGGGCGGTTGACCAGGGCCCGGGCAATCGCCACGCGCTGGCGCTCACCACCCGACAGCTCGGCAGGCTTGTGGCTCAGTCGATGGCCAAGACCAACACGCTTGAGCAATGCCTCGGCGCGCTCGCGCGCTTCGGGAATGGCAGTGCGGCCAATCAGCAATGGCATGCACACGTTCTCCAGCGCGGTGAACTCCGGGAGCAAGTGGTGAAACTGATAGACAAAACCCAGTGCGCGGTTGCGCAACAGTCCACGGGCACGCTCACCCAGGGCCGAGAGCTCTTCACCGGCCAACCAGACGCTGCCTTCAGTAGGGGTATCGAGGCCACCCAAAAGGTTGAGCAAAGTGCTTTTGCCCGACCCAGAACTGCCGACGATGGCCACCCGCTCACCGGGTTGCAACTCCAATTGCAAGCCGGATAACACCTGTACCGACTCCGGGCCTTCCTCGTAGGACTTGCCCAGGTTGCGGCAACTCAGCACTGCTTTATCACTCATGCCCAACTCACTCATAACGTAGCGCCTCCGCAGGCTGGGTGCGCGCCGCACGCCAGGCCGGATACAAGGTGGCGAGGAAACTCAGGACCAATGCCGCACCGCAGACCATCCATACGTCCTCGGCCATCACCTGGGACGGCAGGTAGTCGATGAAATAGACGTCGGCATTGAGAAACTTGTGTCCGATCAGGGTTTCGAGTCCGGATATCGCCGCACTGACATTCAGCGCAGCGGCAATACCCACCACACCTCCAATCAAGGTACCGACCACACCGATCACTGTGCCCTGGACCATGAAGATGGCCATGATCTGCCCCGGGGTCGCACCCAGGGTACGCAAAATGGCGATATCGCCCTTCTTGTCATTGACCACCATCACCAGGGTGGAAATGATGTTGAACGCCGCCACTGCCACGATCAGCAACAGCAGCAGGCCAATCATGGCCTTCTCCATGCGAATCGCCTGGTACAGGTTGCCGTGGGTACGGGTCCAGTCACGGGCATAGAACTCCCGGTCGCCGAGCTTCTGGGCAATATCCCAGGTTGTACGCGGTGCCTGGAACAGGTCATCGAACTTCAAGCGAAGGCCCTGCACCTGGTCCGCTTTCCAGCGATGCAGACGCGACAGGTCCGACAGGTTGGTCAGCCCCATATAGCCATCGATTTCGCCTGCGCCGACATGAAAGATGCCAACCACGGTAAAGCGTTTCATGCGCGGGAACATGCCGGCCGGCGTCACGGTGACTTCCGGGGCCACGAAGGTCAGCTTGTCGCCGATGCCTGCGCCCAGCTTGGCTGCCGCCTTGTCGCCGATCATGATGCCGAACTCACCCGGCGCCAGGGCGTCGAGCTTACCTTCACGAATGAAGTTATCGATGATCGAGACCTGGCGCTCCTGAACCGGATCAATGCCGTTGAGCAGCACCTTCTGCACTTTGCCCTCATGGGTCAGCAGACCCTGCATCTGGGTAAAGGGCGCTACCGCTACAACCTGCGGGTTCTGCTTTACTTGATTGGCAAGTGCAGGCCAGTCGCTAATCGGCTGACCGGTTTCCAGTGTGGCATGGGGCACCATGCCCAATACCCGGGTGCGCATCTCGTGATCGAAACCGTTCATGACCGACAACACCACGATCATCACAACCACGCCCAGGGCGAGGCCGATCATCGAGGTCAGCGAAATGAACGAGACGAAGTGGTTGCGGCGTTTGGCACGTGTGTAACGCGTACCGATAAATACGAAAAGAGGTCTGAACATGTCGGGGCTTGTTCGGAGGAAAGAGGAACGTCCTTGTGGCGGGGCTTGAATAGCGGCTTTACACTCAGACCACCGCCGCTACCATGGGTTCGCCATGTCGACATTAGATGAAGAAGATCGCCGCGAATACTACCGTATCGAGGATCAGATCGCACTGGAAATTAGCCCACTGAGTGCCGCCGAAGCCCTTGGCCCAGACTTGTTGCAAGATGATTCACCACTCTTCAACCTGCTCAGCGAACTGCATCTGAGCGAATTCGAGTCCCAACATCTGCTGCGCCAGCTCAGTGACAAGGACCGCACCCTTGCGGCCTTTCTCAAAGCCCAGAACAAACGCATCGATCTGCTCAGCGCCGTTGTCGCACAAACACTGCTAGGGCAGATCAGTGCGCCGCAAGCTGTGGTGCTATCCGAAGGCGGCATCGAATTCAAGCAGGCCCAGCCAATTGCCGCAGGCACCCGGGTCGCGGTAAAGATGATCCTCATGCCCCAGGCCCTGGGCCTACTGCTGCGCGGCAAGGTCACCCACTGCGACCAGCAAGCTGACGGCCAATACGAAATCGGTAGCGAATTCGTTGATATCACCGACGCCCAACGACAATTACTGGCCCGCTATATCCTGCAGCGACAGGCGCAACAGCGACGCCAGGCATTGGACCAAAACACCTCTAGCGCTTCTTGAGTCTTACCTTTTTTTGAAGGAACAACCGTGACCCAGATTTATGGCCACCGTGGCGCCAAGGGCGAAGCCCCCGAAAACACCCTGACCAGCTTCCAGCAATGTCTCAAGCACGGCGTCCGCCGCTGCGAGCTGGATTTGCACCTTTCAGCGGACAATGAACTGATGGTGATTCACGACCCGACGCTCAAGCGTACCACCGGGCGACGTGGCAAAGTTTTCGAGCACCAGGCTGCCGACCTGATCACATACGATGCACGCAAAGGCGGCCCGGGCTGGGTATCGGCAAGCCCTATCCCGCGCCTGGCAGAACTGTTCGAGAAGTGTGACTTCGAGCACTGGCAACTTGAAGTCAAGAGCGCTTCTCGCACGCGCGCCGTCACCACCGTGCTGGCGATTCGCGAACTGGCGCAAGAATTCGGCCTGCTCGATAAAGTCACCATCACATCAAGCTCACGGGAAGTGCTGGGCGCAGCTGCGGAGTTCACCCCGGATATTTCGCGCGGACTGGTTGCCGAATACGCCTGGCTCGACCCTCTGAAGGTCGCCCAGAATTATGGCTGCAACTTACTGGCACTGAACTGGACACTGTGCACCCCTGAGCGCCTGATCAAGGCCCAGCGCCAGGGTTTGCACGTGTCAGTGTGGACAGTCAACGAGCCGGCGCTGATGCGCAGGCTCGCCGACTTCGGCGTAGACAGCCTGATTACAGACTTTCCCGGTTTGGCCAGCGCCACCCTCGAGAATCGCTGAAATCGGTCTCCCCGGCCGGCTCAGGCCACCGGCCGGAGCCGCTCAAAAAAGCCGGTTGAGGCCGTCGTAGGCAGCTACCCGATAGGCTTCGGCCATGGTCGGGTAGTTGAAGGTGGTGTTGACGAAGTACTTCAGGGTATTGCGCTCACCCGGCTGATCCATGATCGCCTGACCGATGTGGACAATTTCCGAAGCCTGGTAACCGAAGCAATGCACGCCAAGGATTTCCAGCGTCTCGCGATGGAACAGAATTTTCAGCATTCCTTGCGGCTCACCAGCGATTTGCGCCCGCGCCATACCCTTGAAGAACGCCTTGCCCACTTCGTAAGGTACCTTGGCCTGGGTCAGCTCCTGCTCGTTCTTGCCGATCGAGCTGATTTCCGGAATGGTGTAGATACCGGTCGGTACGTCGTTGACGAAGCGCCAGCTGCCGTTATCGACAATGCTGCCCGCCGCCGAACGACCTTGGTCATGGGCAGCACTGGCGAGGCTCGGCCAACCGATCACGTCACCGGCACCGTAGATATTCGGCACGTGAGTGCGGTAGGTCTCGTCCACTTCAATCTGGCCACGGCTGTTGACCTTGATGCCGATGTTTTCCAGACCTAGCTTGTCGGTGTTGCCGGTACGGCCGTTGCACCAGAGCAAGGCGTCTGCCTTGATCTTCTTGCCAGACTTCAAGTGCAGGATCACGCCGTTGTCGACGCCCTCGACACGGTCATACTCTTCGTTGTGGCGAACAGTGATGTTGTTGTTGCTGAAGTGGTAGCTCAATGCCTGGGAGATTTCCGAATCGAGGAAGCTCAGCAATTGACCGCGGTTGTCCACCAGCTCCACCAGCACACCCAGGCCACTGAAGATCGAGGCGTATTCGCAACCGATCACACCGGCACCATAGACAATCAGCTTGCGCGGTGTGTGACCGAGGCTGAGGATGGTGTCGCTATCGTAGATACGCGGGTGATGGAAATCGATATCGGCCGGACGGTACGGACGCGAACCGGTGGCGATGATGATGTGCTTGGCAACCAGCTTCTCGACCACGCCATTGGCGCAAACCACTTCGATGGTCTGCTCATCAGCAAAGCTGCCAGTACCGAAGAACACGTCGACACGGTTGCGCGCGTAGTAACCTGTGCGCGAGGTGACTTGCTTGGCAATCACCTTCTCGGCGCTTTTCAGTACGTCGGGGAACGAGAACCAGCGCGGCTCACCAATGGCCCGGAACATCGGGTTGGTGTTGAACTGCATGATCTGGCGCACCGAGTGACGCAGGGCCTTGGACGGGATGGTGCCCAGGTGGGTGCAGTTACCGCCGACCTGGCGACGGCTATCGACCATCGCCACCTTGCGTCCTGCTTTGGCAGCATTCATTGCCGCCCCTTCTCCTGCGGGGCCGGAACCCAGCACCACTACGTCGTAGTTGTAGACAGCCATGCGTACTCCTTCAGAACAGGCCCGTTCGCCACGCCGGCGATCGGGGCTAGATCATGTCGCCAGCGGCGCCATGAAAATTTCGAATGCAGTCTAATCAAGCTTGAGCGTCGCGCACATTAACCCTTGGTCGCGTCGTAGGCTAATTTTCTCTGCACTACATGTATTCATCGCGGGGCAAGCCCACCCAAAATTTGTGGGAGCGGGCTTGCCCCGCGATGCCTTTCAATTCTTAACCACTTGTGCAAAGGCGGGCGTGCTCCGAGAGACGAAACCATCGCCAACCCGGGTCACGAATACCGCAGCAATTTCGTGCTTCAAGGCAAAGTCCCAGCCCTGTTGCGGCCCAAGGATCAACAACAAGGTCGAGTAACCGTCAGCCTTCAACGCTGAACGAGCAAAAACCGTCACCGCCGCCAACTCATGCTGCACCGGTTTGCCTTGGCGCGCATCGAAGGTGTGCGAATAGCGTTGGCCATTCTCCTCGAAATAGTTGCGATAGTCACCGGAGGTCGAAACGCCATAGCCATCCACCGCCACTATTTGTTGGGCAATCTGGCGATCATCGCGGGGGAGTTCCAGCGCTACTTTCCAGTGGCTGCCATCGGGCTTTCGCCCCACGGCTTTGAGCTCGCCGGTCACTTCGACCAGCAAATCCGCGACCCCCAGGGCATCAAGGCGTTCAACCAGCAGGTCCACCGCATGACCTGCCGCGATACTATTGAAGTCGATCTGCACCGCCGCATCCTTGCACAGCTGCTCGCCCACTATGCGCAAATGCCCATGCCCGACGCGCTGCCGCGTGCTGGCCAACGCCTGTGCGTCCGGCACTTTCTCTCGCCGTGATTGCGGACCAAAGCCCCACAGATCGAGTAACGGCTCCACGGTCAGGTCAAATGCACCATCACTCTGCTGCGACAGCTGCTCGCCAACGCGCACCAGCCCCAACACCTCTGCCGGCATCACCTGGCAGCTGTTGGCGGGCAAGCGATTGAAGGTCTCGGTCAACGAGTCGCTACGATAGGTGGAAAAGCGCTTGTCGATCCCCTCGAGTACGCTCTGCACTTCCTGCCTGACCCGTTCCGGTGTCGGCCCCTGAGCCGTGCGCACATACTGCACGGTGTAACTGCTACCCATGGTTGGCCCGCTGACGCGCTCGAGCGTATCGCCTTGCGAGCAACCGCCCAGGTTGATCAGTGCACTCACCAGCGCGTTCGCCAGCAACAGCTTACGCATTCATCCTCCTGGAAGATCAGGCAAAAAAAACGGGAACCCTAAGGTTCCCGTCTTTCACGACCAAGACAAGCTTAGCGTGGGAAAGCTGGCGGGTTTACACCGGCCATGTCTTCCATTACACGCACGACCTGGCAGCTGTAACCGAATTCGTTGTCATACCAGACGTACAGGACAACGCGATTATCGTTGCAGATGGTAGCTTCGGCATCGACCACACCGGCGTGACGCGAGCCAACGAAGTCAGTGGAAACCACTTCCTGCGAGCTGACGTAGTCGATCTGCTTGTGCAGATCCGAGTGCATGGCCATCTGGCGCAGGTACTCGTTGATTTCTTCGCGGCTGGTGGCCTTTTCCAGGTTCAGGTTGAGGATGGCCATCGACACGTTCGGCGTTGGAACACGAATCGCGTTACCGGTCAGCTTGCCCTTGAGCACTGGCAACGCCTTGGCAGCTGCAGTGGCTGCACCCGTCTCGGTGATAACCATGTTCAGCGGCGCGGCGCGGCCACGACGGCTGCCCTTGTGGAAGTTGTCGATCAGGTTCTGGTCGTTGGTGAACGAGTGAACGGTTTCGACGTGGCCGTTGACGATGCCGTACTTGTCATTGACAGCTTTGAGCACCGGCACGATAGCGTTGGTGGTGCAGGAAGCGGCCGAGATGATCTTGTCGTCAGCGTTGATTTCACCGTGGTTGATACCGTGCACGATGTTCTTCAGTGCGCCTTTGCCAGGGGCAGTGAGGATTACGCGAGCAGCGCCAGGGCAAGCCAGATGCTGGCCCAGGCCGTCGGCATCACGCCATACACCGGTGTTGTCGACGATCAGAGCGTTTTCGATGCCGTACTGGGTGTAGTCGACTTCGCTCGGGCTCTTGGCGTAGATAACCTGGATCAGGTTGCCGTTGGCGGTGATGGTGTTGTGTTCTTCATCGATGGTGATGGTGCCATCGAACGGGCCGTGAACCGAGTCACGACGCAACAGGCTGGCACGCTTGACCAGATCATTTTCGGCGCCTTTGCGCACGACGATGGCACGCAGACGCAGACCGTCGCCACCACCGGTTTTTTCGATCAGGATGCGCGCCAGCAGACGGCCGATACGACCGAAGCCGTACAGCACGACGTCGGTGCCTTTGCGCGCCGAAGCATTCTGCTGGCCAACCACATCGGCCATTTCTTCACGCACGAACTGCTCGGCGCTGCGGCCGTTGCCTTCTTGCTTGAATTTGTTGGCCAGCTTGCCCAGGTCGACCGAAGCGGCACCCAGTTTCAGCTCACTCATGGCCTTGAGCAGCGGGAATGTCTCGTGGACAGAGAGTTCGGTTTCGTCGGTTTGGCGATGACGAGCAAAGCGATGCGCTTTGAGGATCGAGATCACCGAGCGGTTGATCAGGCTACGGCCATAGATCGAGCTCACCACATTGTTATTGCGGTAGAGCTGACCGATAAGCGGGATCATCGCTTCTGCAAGTGCTTCACGATCAATCCACTCACCAAGACACTGGTCGGGCTTCTGAGTCACGGGAACCTTCCACATGTAGGGACAGAAAAAAGGGGCTACATTATGACGCCCCGCAGCCCATCGAGCAATGAGCGCCTGTCGCCGATGCGTCACTACATGGATTTAGCCTGCGCAAACCTGACAGCACGGGCTCGTCACCGGTACAATTGTCGTCTTTGTCGTAACGCTTGGAGCTCGACCTCCCGTGCCTGTACTGCGTCTACCGCACCTGCCGGCCACTGCCGGCAAACAAACCTGGGGCAATCTGCCGGGCGCTGCCCTGAGCCTGGCCATTGCCGAAGCTGCCAGCGCCGCCAAGCGCTTTACCCTGCTTCTGACCGCCGACAGCCAAACAGCTGACCGGCTCGAGCAGGAGTTGCGCTTTTTTGCGCCGGATCTGCCGGTATTGCCGTTCCCCGACTGGGAAACCCTGCCCTACGACCTGTTCTCGCCGCACCAGGACATCATCTCTCAGCGGATTGCCAGCCTGTACCGGCTGCCGGAGCTTGACCACGGCATTCTCGTGGTGCCGATCACCACTGCCCTGCACCGCCTGGCACCGACCCGCTTCCTGCTGGGTAGCAGCCTGGTGCTGGACATCGGCCAGAAGCTCGATGTCGAGCAAATGCGTACACGTCTGGAAGCCAGCGGTTACCGCTGTGTCGATACGGTGTACGAACACGGCGAATTCGCCGTGCGCGGCGCACTGATCGATCTGTTCCCAATGGGCAGCAAGCTGCCGTACCGGATCGATCTGTTCGACGACGAGATCGAGACCCTGCGGACCTTCGACCCGGAGACCCAGCGCTCCATCGACAAAGTGGAGTCGGTGCGCTTGTTGCCGGCGCGCGAGTTTCCGCTGCAAAAAGATGCCGTGACTCGCTTCAAGGCTCGCTTTCGTGAGCGCTTCGACGTCGACTTCCGCCGCTGCTCGATCTTCCAGGACCTGTCCAGCGGCATTACCCCTGCCGGTATCGAGTATTACCTGCCGCTATTTTTCGATGACACCTCGACACTGTTCGACTACCTGCCCCAGGACACCCAGGTATTTTCCCTGCCCGGCGTCGAGCAGGCAGCCGAGCATTTCTGGAGCGATGTGCGCAACCGCTACGAGGAGCGGCGTATCGATCCGTCGCGCCCCCTGTTGCCACCGGCCGAATTGTTCCTGCCGGTAGAGGATTGTTTCGCCCGCCTGAAAAACTGGCCACGCGTTGTCGCCAGCCAGGATGACATCGACAGCGGCGTCGGTCGCGAGCGCTTCCCGGCACAAGCGCTGCCCAATCTTGCCATCGAAGCCAAGGCCCACCAGCCGTTGGCAGCGTTATCAGCGTTCCTCGACCAGTTCGCTGGCCGCGTGTTGTTCACTGCCGAGTCGGCAGGCCGTCGCGAAGTGCTGCTCGAACTCCTCGAGCGCCTGAAGCTGCGCCCGCAAACCGTCGACAGTTGGAGTGCATTTGTTGCCGGCAAAGAGCGCCTGGCAATTACCATCGCCCCGCTCGATGAAGGCCTGCTGCTGGAAGATCCAGCCATTGCCCTGGTCGCCGAAAGCCCGCTGTTCGGGCAGCGGGTCATGCAGCGTCGACGCCGGGAAAAACGCAGCGACGGCAGCAACGATGCCGTCATCAAGAACCTCACCGAACTGCGCGAAGGCGCGCCAGTGGTGCACATCGACCACGGTGTGGGTCGCTACCTGGGCCTGGCGACCCTGGAAATCGACAATCAGGTCGCCGAATTTCTCACCCTGGAGTACGCCGAGGGCGCCAAACTCTACGTGCCGGTGGCCAACCTGCACCTGATCGCTCGTTACACCGGTAGCGATGACGCGCTGGCGCCGCTGCATCGGCTTGGCTCCGAAACCTGGCAAAAAGCCAAGCGCAAAGCGGCCGAACAGGTGCGCGACGTGGCCGCCGAGCTGCTCGACATTTATGCCCGCCGCGCCGCGCGCAAAGGGTATGCCTTCGCCGATCCGTCTGCCGACTACGCCACGTTCAGCGCCGGCTTTCCTTTCGAGGAAACCCCCGACCAGCAAAGCGCGATCGAAGCTGTGCGCGAGGACATGCTCGCGCCCAAGCCGATGGATCGCCTGGTGTGCGGCGATGTGGGCTTCGGCAAGACAGAAGTTGCCATGCGTGCCGCCTTCATCGCCGTGCACGGCGGTCGCCAGGTAGCAATCCTGGTACCGACCACCCTGCTCGCCCAACAGCACTACAACAGCTTCCGCGACCGCTTTGCCGACTGGCCTGTCACCGTCGAGGTGATGAGCCGCTTCAAGTCGCCCAAAGAAATCGCCAACGCCGTCGCCGATCTCGCCGAAGGCAAGATCGACATCGTCATCGGCACCCACAAGTTGCTGCAAGACGACGTCAAGATCAAAGACCTGGGCCTGGTGATCATCGACGAAGAGCACCGTTTTGGCGTACGCCAGAAAGAACAGCTCAAGGCGCTGCGCAGCGAGGTCGACATCCTCACCCTGACGGCTACACCGATCCCGCGTACGCTGAACATGGCCGTGGCCGGCATGCGCGACCTGTCGATCATCGCCACCCCGCCAGCTCGGCGGTTGTCGGTGCGTACCTTTGTCATGGAGCAGAACAAGAGCACCGTCAAAGAAGCACTGCTGCGCGAGCTGCTGCGCGGCGGCCAGGTCTACTATCTGCACAACGATGTGAAAAGCATCGAGAAGTGCGCCGCCGACCTCGCTGAACTGGTACCCGAGGCGCGCATTGGCATCGGTCACGGGCAGATGCGCGAACGCGAACTCGAACAGGTGATGAGCGACTTCTACCATAAGCGCTTCAACGTGTTGATTGCCTCGACCATTATCGAGACCGGTATCGACGTACCGAGCGCCAACACCATCATCATCGAGCGTGCCGACAAGTTCGGCCTGGCCCAGTTGCACCAGTTGCGTGGCCGGGTCGGACGCAGTCACCACCAGGCATACGCTTACCTGCTGACCCCGCCACGCCAGCAAATCACGCCAGATGCCGAGAAGCGCCTGGAGGCTATCGCCAATACCCAGGATTTGGGCGCAGGCTTCGTCCTTGCCACCAACGACCTGGAGATCCGTGGCGCCGGCGAGCTACTTGGCGAAGGCCAGAGCGGGCAAATCCAGGCGGTCGGTTTTACCCTGTACATGGAAATGCTCGAGCGCGCGGTCAAGGCCATCCGCAAGGGTACCCAGCCTAACCTCGACCAGCCGTTGGGCGGTGGCCCGGAAATCAATCTACGCCTACCCGCGCTGATTCCTGAAGATTACCTCCCAGATGTGCATGCGCGCCTGATTCTGTACAAGCGAATTGCCTCGGCGGTGGATGAGGACGGCCTCAAAGACCTGCAAGTGGAGATGATCGACCGTTTCGGGCTGCTACCCGAGCCAACCAAAAACCTGGTACGCCTGACCTTGCTCAAGCTGCAGGCAGAAAAGCTTGGCATCAAGAAAGTCGACGCCGGCCCTAACGGCGGCAAGATCGAATTCGAAGCCGAGACGCCGGTCGACCCAATGGCATTGATCAAGCTGATCCAGAGCCAGCCCAAGCGCTACAAGTTCGAAGGTGCCACCCAGTTCAAGTTCATGGTGCCGATGGAGCGCCCGGAACAACGCTTCAACAACCTTGAGGCGCTATTCGAGCGCCTGACCCCACAATCTGCGTGAAGGAAGATCCATGCGTGCCATTCGCTGCCTGACCCTGCTACTGGTGCTATTCGCCCCAGCCGCATTTGCTGAAGGGGAGTATCAGGTTGAAATGATTCTGGTACGGCAAAACGCCGTGCCAGCGATTACCAGCCAGTTTGCCCCAGAAGACTGGAGTAACGGCGCCCAGGCCCTTGCCGAAGGCGACCTGCGCAAGCCTGCATTGACCGAAGAAGCGGCGAAGCTGACCGCCGACAGCCAATACACGGTGCTTTTGCACAAAGCCTGGAAACAGGATACCGGCATTGTTGCCATCACCGACGGCAAGGAACAATTCGGCCACTTCCCGATCGAGGGCAACCTGAGCCTCAAGGAAGATCGCTTCATCGCCGTCGATGCCAACGTCTGGGTCAATCAGTTCGACGGCAATGGCGCCGTCGTCCAGAGCGAACAGCTCAAGCAGAGCAACAGCACGGTAAAAAATGCAGAACTGACTTTTCTCGATGGCGGCCACCTGGCCGTCCTGCTCAAGGTTACCGCCAACAGGCCGGTGAGGATGCCCAGCCCAGCGCCGGAGTTGATGGAGCAATAACCAGATGCGGAGAGAACTGCGGCAACTGGTTGAAAATGACGACTGGACGTCAGCGTTCCGCTCTCAGGTGTTGAAAAGAGGCGCCGAATATGCGGGGCAAGGCCGCGTAAAGCTGCTATCGCTGAAAGACACGAGGCTCACTTCAACCTGCCGCGGTTCCGCTGGCAATGTCTACACCCAGAGGATTGAATTGGATGAGCTCGAGAATGGGCCATTCCTGAAGACATTCTGCAGTTGCCCAGTAGGTTTAAATTGCAAGCATTGCGCTGCCGTCCTCTATTACGTGATGGACCTGCAAGAACCGGACGAAGCACCACAGCCAGGCGAAGTGTCGGGACTGAGCCCGCAACTGGAACACTGGATCGACAGGCTGGCCAAGGTTGAAGCAGGCGCCGACAAATCCTCGAAAGAGGATGGGCACATACTGATCTATGCGCTGTACTTGCCAGAAAGTGGCAAGGCCTGCATCACCCCATACAAATGCAACCGCCTGAAGGATGGCAGCCTCACCGAGCTCAAGCCGCTCTTGCACCCCGAAGAGCCTTTGCGCCTGAAGCCGCGATATCTGCGGGAGTGTGATGCGAAGTTCCTGCGCCTGATCGTTGCCAGTGCGCAAAGCGCCACATTCAACGGCACCGTAACGCTTGAGGGCGCCGATGGCGCGGCCCTGCTTGAACTGGCCCTGTCTACCGAACGATTGGTCCTCGCGCCGCGTCTCTCCCCTGTTACACGGGGAGCGCCGCTTAGCTGCGAGTTTCGCTGGGTCAAGCTGGATAACGGTTACTACAAGGGCTGCTGGTACAACCACGGCACATTGATCGAGCACGTTCTGGCCCTGCAGCCACTGTATTACCTAAACCAAGCCCAGGACCAGATTGGCAGCCTGAACCACGACTACGACGAAATCACTGCTTCATATCTCGCCTCCGCGCCGGTCATACCGGAAAGCCAGGTAGTACAATTCAGCCATCGGATTCAGACCCTCAATCGTCAGATCCCCACCCCCAGAACATTGAGCGAAAAGATCATCGAAGGCATTGCACCCATACCCCACCTTACCCTGGGCAGTCACGAGTTCAGCGCCTACGTGCCGCAATCAGGTCGCATGCAGCGCCAGCACCAGCACCGAGCCGCCTTGTCTTTTGTCTACGACGGCGTGCGCACCAGCGGCCGCCAGGCCAAAGACGTAACCAAACTCGACGGCAGCACTTGTCACCGCATCCAGCGCCAGACCGAAGCCGAAGGCAACATCCGCCAAACGTTGACGAAGTTGGGATTCAAGGTGGCTACACGACAGAGCAAAGCGTTGCCCGAAAGCGCTGGCGACTTGCTTGAATTGGCGTCCGAGGGTGCTTGGCTGCGCTTCATCCTCAATGATTTGCCGCTGTTGCGCGAACAAGGATGGGAGATCGAGTACACCGACGACTTCGCCTTCAACCTCGCCCAGGTGGATGACTGGTACGCACATATTGATGAAGCCGGTGGGCGAGACTGGTTCGACCTGGAACTGGGTATCGAGGTCAATGGCGAGCGCCTGAGCCTGTTGCCGATTCTTCTCAACGTACTGCGCAGTCATCCGGAACTGCTCAATCCCGCGCACTTGCAAAAGCGCCGAGACGATGAACAATTGCTGGTGCAGTTACCTGGCCCGCCAGGCAACGTACGCCGCAACCTGCAAGTGGCACTGCCTTATGGCCGACTCAAACCCGTACTGGCGACCCTAGGCGACTTCTACCTACGGGAACCAGGCGACACCAGCTTGCGCCTGCCCACCCTGGATGCTACCCGCCTCAATGCGCTGGAAGACCTGCCGCTAAGCTGGCAAGGCGGCGCCCAGGTACGCAACCTCGCCGAGCGCCTGCGTGATATCCGCCTTCAACCGGCGCCGGCCCCGAGCGGCCTCAATGCAACGCTGCGTACATACCAGCTTGAAGGCCTGAGCTGGATGCAGGCACTGCGCGAACTGGAAGTCGGCGGCATCCTTGCCGATGACATGGGCCTGGGCAAGACCCTGCAAACCCTCGCCCACCTACTCACCGAGAAAAACGCCGGACGCCTGACCCGCCCCGCCATGGTGGTGATGCCCACCAGCCTGATTCCCAACTGGCAGGACGAAGCCGCACGCTTCGCTCCCGGCCTACGAGTGCTTGCCCTGCAAGGCGTCGGCCGACGCAAACACTTTGCCAACTTGCACGACTATGATTTGTTGCTTACAACTTACGCGTTGCTGCCCAAGGACATGGAGCACTTCAAGGATCTGATGCTGCATGTACTGATTCTCGATGAAGCGCAGTACATCAAAAGTCCGAACAGCAAGGCGGCCCAGGCTGCGCGTCAACTTGAAGCACGCCAACGTCTGTGCTTGAGCGGCACCCCCCTGGAGAATCACCTGGGTGAGCTGTGGTCGCTGTTCCACTTTCTGCTGCCTGGCTGGCTGGGTGACGCCAAAGCATTCAATCGCGACTATCGCGTACCGATCGAGCGCCAGGGCAATGAGGAGCGCTTGCAGCACCTCAACGCCCGGATCAAGCCTTTCCTGCTCCGGCGCACCAAGGAACAAGTTGCCACGGAGCTGCCCGCCAAGACCGAAATGATTCACTGGGTCGACCTTAGCGACGCTCAACGCGATGTCTACGAGACCATGCGCCTGGCCATGGATCAAAAGGTCCGCAATGAAATCACGCGCAAGGGTGTTGCCCGTAGCCAGATCATCATCCTTGAGGCATTGCTCAAACTACGCCAGGTCTGCTGCGACTTGCGCCTGGTCAATAGCCAGGCCACAACCGCTCGCGGCGCCCATTCGGGCAAACTGGCCAGCCTGATGGAAATGCTTGAGGAGTTGCTCGCCGAAGGCCGGCGAGTGCTGCTGTTCTCGCAATTCACCAGCATGCTGAGGCTGATCGAGCAAGAATTGCAGCAACGCAACATCGCCTACGCACTCCTGACCGGTGAGACCCGTGACCGTCGGGCGCCCGTACAAGACTTCCAAAGTGGGCATTTGCAGATATTTCTGATCAGCCTCAAGGCGGGTGGCGTTGGCCTGAATCTCACGGCGGCCGATACCGTCATTCACTATGACCCCTGGTGGAATCCGGCAGCCGAGAACCAGGCCACCGACCGTGCCTATCGCATCGGCCAGGAAAAACCGGTGTTCGTCTACAAACTGATCACCCGCGGCACGGTGGAAGAAAAAATCCAGCAACTGCAGCAGGAGAAGTCGGCGCTTGCGGCGGGCGTGCTGGATGGGCGAACGGCGGGAGACTGGCGTTTGGCCGCAGAAGACATCGATGCTCTGTTCGCCCCATTGCCTGGTAAGCACAAGGCGTCCAAAACGGGTTGAACCATCGCGGAGCAAGCCCCGGCCACTGGCGTTGTGTATCCGGTGGACGGGCTTGCGCGGCGAAATCAATCGACCAACTGCGCCTCTTTCAACGCCCCGAGCGCTTCCAGCCAGCGCGGCTGCTGACGATAGTCAGTACGTGCAAAACCCTGCCCGCGCATCTGCGCAATACGTGGCGAGGGCTTGACCTTCAACCGCTGCGCAGCGGTTAGCGCCAATTCAGCAGCTGCCCGGTCGTTGCACACCAGCCCCATGTCACAACCGGCAGTCAACGCAGCCTCGATACGGCTGGCAGCATCGCCGACGACATGCGCGCCTGCCATCGACAGGTCATCACTGAAGATCACCCCGTCAAAGCCCAGTTCACCGCGCAGGATGTCCTGCAGCCAACGCCGCGAGAAACCTGCGGGCTGGCTGTCGACGTGTGGATAGATCACATGCGCAGGCATCACCGCAGCCAGTTGGCCACTGAGGCGGGCAAAAGGCACCAGGTCGACAGCACGGATCTCTTCCAGACTGCGCTCGTCGGTGGGAATCGCAACATGGGAGTCCGCTTCAGCCCAACCATGGCCGGGGAAGTGCTTCCCACATGCGGCCATGCCTGCGGCGTTCATACCCCGAATGAATGCGCCGGCCAAGGCGGTTGCACGCAGCGGATCAGCTTCGAACGCACGGCTGCCGACTACAGCGCTGCGCTGATGATCGAGATCCAAAACCGGGGCAAAGCTCAGATCCAGGCCCACTGCCAGGACTTCAGTGGCCATCAACCAGCCGCATTGCTCGGCCAGGTATTCGGCATTGTCATTGTCGGCCAGTGCACGCATGGCTGGCAGCCTTACAAAGCCCTGGCGCAGGCGCTGAACCCGTCCACCCTCCTGATCCACTGCCAGAATCAGGTCCGGGCGAACGGCACGGATCGAAGCCGCCAATTCGCGTACCTGGCGAGGGCATTCAATGTTGCGGGCAAAAATGATCAGGCCCGCCACTTCGGGCTGGCGCAAAAGCTGGCGATCTTCGGCGGTCAGCCAGGTACCGGCGATGTCCACCATCAGGGAGCCTTGCAGGCTGGCACTCATATTAGATCCTTCAGTTCAGGGGCGCGTCGACCCATTGAGGGCACGCAGCTTCTTCGATCTGCACTGCACAATGCACCGGCACCCGGTCAAACAGATGCAACAGGTCGGCATTGCGCAGGCGGACACAGCCATGGGACAACGGCACGCCTAAAGGTTCGCTGTCAGGCGTGCCGTGCAAATATATGTAACGTCGAAACGTATCGACCGACCCCAGGCGATTGAATCCAGGCTCGCAACCGCTGAGCCAGAGGATACGACTGAGAACCCAGTCACGGCCCGGATACTGCGCATGGAGCTGCGGCGTCCAGACTTCACCGCTCCAGCGTCGACCACGCAGCACTGCCCCTTGGGGCAAACCCGTTCCGATCTTTGCTCGCACCTGATGGCGGCCGCGCGGCGTACAACCAGAGCCATTGGCTTCTCCGGCGCCCTTCAGTGCAGTGGAAACGGGCAGACGCACGCGCAAGTGCCCCTGGTAGAACCCATAGAGGCATTGATCGGCAAGGGAAATGTGCAATAAATCGAGACTGGGCATGGGCGCTAGCTTAGCCGATGCGGCTCGCCGCGCCCAGCCATGGCTCAGGCCTTGACGGCAACCGATGGGCTCGATGACTTGCTGCGTGGACGCAGTTGCGCGGCGGCCATAGCTTCATCGGTGACGCCACTGTCTGCGCGCATACCAGCCGCAAGAAATGGCACCATCAAGCGCATGACCTGCTCGATCGAGGTATTGATACCGAAGTCGGTTTCAGCGATGGCGCGCAATGCTTTGATGCCGGACATACTGAATGCCGCAGCCCCCAGCATGAAGTGCACACGCCAGAACAACTCGATAGGCGGAATACGTGGCGCCGCTTCGTTGACCAGCAGCATGTAGCGGCGGAACACCTTGCCGTACATATCTTCCAGATAACGCCGCAGGTGCCCCTGACTCTGACTGAAAGCCAGGCCCAGCAACCGCATGAAAATCGACAGGTCATTACCGCTGCGCGGCTGCACCACCATGGCCTGCTCTACCAGCATTTCCAGCAACTCTTCGAGGCTTGGCTTGTGCTCAGGACGGGCCTGACGGCGCTCCAGCTCACGTTCCAGACTTGCGCAGAAAGGACCCAGGAAACGCGAGAAGACCGCCTGGATCAGGGCCTTTTTCGAACCGAAATGGTAGTTCACCGCCGCCAGGTTGACGCCGGCCTTGCTGGTGATCAGCCGCAATGAGGTTTCGGCAAAACCTTTTTCCGCGAACAATTGCTCGGCAGCATCGAGAATGCGTTCTACGGTTTCCGACTGGGCCATGACTACTCCGCCTGACAAACACTTGTTTGAAACATACGTTTCAAACCGGTGATTTGTCAAGTACACCCGGACGTTTTACGTCTATACGGTCACGTATTAAATCACAGCTGCAGGCCCCAGACTGCAAGGCATAAGCGCCATTTCCCGCTTTTTCTTCCCGCGCGATGCTTGCAGCTTGCCACTCACTGTATATAATTACAGTCACTGTATAAAAAGACAGAGCGATCGAAATGCTAAAACTGACGCCACGCCAAGCTGAAATTCTGGCTTTTATCAAGCGCTGCCTGGAAGACAACGGATTTCCGCCGACCCGTGCGGAAATCGCCCAGGAGCTGGGTTTCAAATCACCCAACGCTGCGGAGGAGCACCTCAAGGCACTGGCCCGCAAGGGCGCAATCGAGATGACTCCAGGCGCCTCGCGCGGCATCCGCATTCCCGGTCTTGAGGCCAAGGCCGAAGACAGCAGCTTGCCGATCATCGGTCGCGTTGCTGCGGGTGCGCCCATACTGGCCCAGCAGCACATCGAGGAGTCGTGCAACATCAACCCGGCTTTCTTCCATCCGCGAGCCGACTATCTGTTGCGCGTTCACGGCATGAGCATGAAGGACGTCGGCATCGTCGATGGTGACCTGCTTGCCGTGCACACGTGCCGCGAAGCTCGCAATGGTCAGATCGTGGTCGCCCGCCTGGGCGACGAAGTGACCGTCAAGCGTTTCCAGCGCGAAGGCAGCAAAGTCTGGCTAATTGCGGAAAACCCCGAGTTCGCCCCCATCGAAGTCAACCTGAAAGAGCAGGAGCTGGTGATCGAGGGCTTGAGTGTCGGCGTAATTCGTCGATAAAGGAGGCGTCATGCAGTTCCCCCCAGCGTCACAGAACGTACCGCAGCAAGTGCAACTGCCCTTGTTCGAAGCATTTCTGGCCCAGCCAGTGCTGCCCGGACTGAAAGCCGCCAAGCCTGCGTCGCACCCTGGCACAGCTCAGGTATTCAGCGAACTGTCCTTCCGTGGCGCTCTGGGTAGCTGCCAGAACCTGCTCGCACCCATGCTGCGCGATTTGAGCGAGTTGAGCGAAGAGCACGACGCTCGCTGGCTAACCTTGATCGCCCCACCGGCCAGCCTGACCCAGGCCTGGCTACGCGAAGCCGGCCTGAATCGCGAGCGCATTCTGCTGCTGCAACCACGCGGCAACCAAAGTGCATTGCAACTGGCTTGTGACGCCCTGCGCCTGGGCCGCAGCCACACCGTGGTCAGCTGGCTGAGCACCGTCAGCAGCAGCGCACGCATGCAATTGAGCAATGCCGCCCGCGCCGGAGATGCACAAAGCCTGAATATCCGCCTTGGCTGATATTCAGGCTCGGTAGTCTGGATATTGTCCGGCTTCCTCAGAACAAGGAAGCCATACCGCTCGATCAGTGCAGAACGCGCGACCCATCGTCTCGTTCGACTTCACCTTCGACCAGCTTGCCAGCCATCTGCACGCCAACACTGAGCATGGCTTTGGCCACCTCCACGTGCTGACCTTGCAAGAAGGCCTTGGCGTCCTCGGAGAAATCCAGGGTCACCAGGGAGCCCTCGTCCTCGGCGCGGCGCAGCTCGATCCGGCCATCAGGCAACTCGACAATTTCTAGAAAGGACGTTGGCATAAAGGGCTGTTCTCCACGAAAGGCCAGTATTGTACCAGCGAGCGCTTAAATCAGCACTCACTCAGGCCCTCACGAAAGCGAACGGTCAAGCCCTTGAGATTTTGCCGCCAACCCTCCAACTCCTCCCGAGATAGCGGCGCTTGCTCAGGCTCATCAAGGCTTACGGCTTGTATCAGAGGCTGGGTGACATCGGTTTTCAGCGCTTTTTTCGCGACCGGCGGTCGAAACAAATCGGCATAAGCGCTCAACAGTTGCGCGAGCCAGGTTTCGCGTTGCTCCGCCAATTCAACCAGCTCGGCCATCTCCGGAATAGCCACCGCTTCCAGCACTTCGCGAGTCAGCAACAACTCCGCACGCGCAGCCGCGGCTTGCGGTAGACGGTAGTAGCCGGCAATTTCATGGCAAAGGCCCAGAAGCGCGCCGTAGAGGTGAAACAACGCAGATTCGCGCTCAGCCTGAATCAACGCTTGAGCGTTCATTGCCCGGCTGTCCTGTGCCTTGCCCATAGCCTCGAGAGCCAGGCCTGCGAAATAAATTTTCTGGTTGGTGCGCGTGTAAAGTTCCTGGGCCATCTGGGTGCCCTCCGAAAGGCTGCAAGGCGATTACTGAATTTACACTAATGCAGCCCCGAAATGCATCGCGGGGCCCTGCCCCGCGATTGGATCAATGGCGATTGATCAGCGCTTGTCTTCGACCTTCCAGGCCTTGCCGTCATAGAACGCACGCCAGCCTGTAGGCTTACCTTCAACCTCGGTCTGCACGTACTGCTCCTTGGTCTTGCGGCTATAGCGAATTACCGCTGGGCGTCCGTCAGGATCTTTCTTTGGCGCATCGCAAAGGAAGTGATACTTCGGATCGATCTCATCCTTATGCGGAATGATCTCGATCACCAGCGGTGCACGGGTCTCACGGTTTTTCGGGAACTGGCTGGCGGCCAGGAACAGTCCCGAAGCACCGTCACGCAGCACGTAAGTGTCATTGACCTTTTCGCACTTGAGCTCCGGCATTTTCACCGCGTCCATCTTCGGCGGCGCCGCTTCACCACTCTTGAGCAGCTTGCGGGTGTTTTTGCATTCAGCGTTGGTGCAGCCGAAGAACTTGCCAAAGCGGCCGGTCTTGAGCTGCATTTCGCTCCCGCACTTGTCGCACTCAAGGCTCGGGCCTTCATAGCCTTTGATGCGGTAGCTACCCTCTTCGATCTCGTAGCCGGTGCAATCAGGGTTGTTACCGCAGATGTGCAGCTTGTGCTTCTCGTCGAGCAGGTATGCGTCCATCGCGGTGGAGCAGATCGGGCAGCGGTGCTTGTTGAGCAATACCCGCGACTCGGACTCACCCTCGTCATCAGCAGCGATCTCATCACCCGGGACCAGGTTGACGGTGGCCTTGCACCGTTCTTTAGGCGGCAGGCTATACCCCGAGCAACCCAAGAACACGCCAGTGGAGGCCGTGCGAATCATCATCGGACGACCGCAATCCTTGCAGGGGATATTGGTCAGCGTCGGCTGATTGGCACGCATGCCCTTCTCAGCATCTTCGGCAAGCTTGAGCTTGTTGCTGAAGTCGCCATAGAACTCATCCAGCACATTCTTCCAGTCGCGCTCACCTTGAGCCACGTCATCGAGGTTTTCTTCCATACCGGCGGTAAAGCCGTAGTCCATCAGGTTCGAGAAGCTTTCGGACAGGCGCTCGGTGACGATGTCGCCCATTTTCTCGGAATAGAACCGACGGTTATGCAGGGTGACGTAGCCACGATCCTGGATGGTCGAGATGATCGCCGCATAGGTGGAAGGACGGCCGATACCCCGCTTTTCCATTTCCTTGACCAGGCTGGCTTCGGAGAAACGCGCAGGTGGCTTGGTGAAGTGCTGGCTTGGATCAAGCTGAATAAGCTTGAGCACTTCACCCTGATTCATCTCAGGCAGTACGTCATCATCGCCCGGCTTGGTCTGCTGTGGCAGCACGCGGGTGTAACCGTCGAACTTGAGAATACGGCCCTTGGCGCGCAGCTCGAAATCGCCAGCCATCACGCTGACGGTAGTCGACAGGTACTGCGCCGGTGGCATTTGGCAAGCCAGGAACTGACGCCAGATCAGCTCGTAGAGGCGCTCGGCATCACGCTCCATCCCCGCGAGTTTGCTCGGGTGGGTGTTGACGTCGGAAGGGCGAATCGCCTCGTGCGCCTCCTGGGCACCCTCTTTGCTGCTGTAGACAATCGGCGCTTCTGGCAGGTACTTCTTGCCGAATTCGCTCTCGATGTAACTACGCGCCATTTCCACCGCGTCGGCCGAAAGGTTGGTCGAGTCGGTACGCATATAGGTGATGTAGCCGGCTTCGTACAGACGCTGGGCCATCATCATGGTCTTCTTCACCCCGAAGCCCAGGCGATTGCTCGCCGCCTGCTGCAGGGTGGAGGTGATGAAAGGAGCAGACGGTTTGCTGCTGGTAGGACGGTCTTCACGCTTGGCGACGCTGTAGCTGGAAGCCTTGAGCTTCTCCAATGCCGCCATAGCCTGGGCTTCGTTGAGCGGTTTGAAAGCCTCGCCCTTCTCGCGCGCAACTTCGAAACGCACCTTGGCATCTTTGGCGGTTCCCAGGTCGGCATGCACTTCCCAGTATTCTTCAGGAATGAAGGCACGGATCTCACGCTCACGCTCGACCACAAGCTTTACCGCGACCGACTGCACGCGACCGGCTGACAGACCACGGGCGATCTTCTGCCACAGCAGTGGCGAAACCATGTAGCCCACTACGCGATCGAGGAAACGACGAGCCTGCTGGGCGTTGACCCGATCGATATCCAGCTCACCCGGCTGCGAGAACGCTTCCTGAATGGCCTTTTTGGTAATTTCGTTGAACACCACGCGCTTGTAGCGGCTGTCGTCACCACCGATGGCTTCGCGCAGGTGCCAGGCAATGGCTTCCCCCTCGCGATCCAAGTCGGTTGCGAGATAGATGGTGTCGGCATCCTTGGCCAGGCGACGCAGCTCTTCGATGACCTTTTCCTTGCCTGGAAGGATCTCGTACTTGGCTTTCCAGCCGTGGTCCGGATCAACCCCCATGCGTGCAACCAGTTGCTTGCGCGCCTTTTCTTTCGGCGACAGAGCCGGAGCCTCGCCCGCTGCGGCCTTGCCACGCTTGGCGGCAGGCTCTTTGCTGGCGCTGGCCGAACCGCTGGTGGGCAGGTCTCGGATATGGCCGATACTCGACTTCACCACGTACTGGCTGCCCAGATACTTGTTGATGGTCTTGGCCTTAGCCGGGGATTCCACAATGACCAGCGATTTGCCCATGGATCGGAAAATTCCTGAATACTGAAAATAAAAACACGGCAGGTACCTGACGCGGCACCGCTATATATAGTGGCAACAGAGTGAGGTCAAGCGCGAGGCGCTAGCCACCCTCGGCATCGGAGCGAGAAAACAGATCCTTTTCAGCCGTGACCAAAGCAAAGCGCGGCACATGCTCGCCGTCAACCTCGACCGACTCCATGAACATGGAAAGTGGCCGAACCCAAAGGCCGAATTCGCCGTACAGAGCTTGGTAGAACACGACCCATTCCTCGGTTTCGGAATGGCGCGCTGTACCGAACACACGATACTCAGGCCCCTTGTAATGCCGGTATACGCCTGGTTGTATCTGCATGTTGCTCACCCTCTTGAAAAAAAAACTGCAAAAAACAAAAACCGGGGCACCAGGCCCCGGTTTCCACCCGCGAAACGCTTAAACGCGTTCGAAGACGGTAGTGATGCCTTGACCCAGGCCGACGCACATGGTCGAAACGCCGAAGGTCCCGCCATTCTGCTTCATGACGTTGAGCAGAGTGCCGGAAATCCGCGCACCAGAGCAACCGAAAGGATGACCCAGAGCGATCGCGCCGCCGTGCAGGTTAACCTTCTCATCCATCTTGTCGAGCACTTTCAGATCTTTCAGTACTGGAAGTGCCTGTGCAGCGAAGGCCTCGTTGAGCTCGAAGAAGTCGATATCAGCGATGCTCAGGCCCGCACGCTTGAGCGCTTTCTTGGTCGCCGGAACCGGGCCGTAGCCCATGATCGCAGGATCGACACCGGCCACGGCCATGGAACGGATAACAGCCAGCGGCTGGATTCCGAGGTCCTGGGCACGCTGGGCCGACATCACGATCATGCAAGAAGCACCGTCGGTGATCTGCGAGGAAGTACCGGCAGTCACAGTACCGCCTTTTGGATTGAATGCCGGCTTCAGTGCCGCCAGACTTTCCAGCGTGGTATCCGGGCGAATGGTTTCATCGTAGTCGAAGACTTTGAGGAAGCCATTTTCGTCATAGCCCTGCATCGGGATGATTTCATCCTTGAACTTGCCTTCGACCGTCGCCTTGTGGGCGAGCTGGTGCGAACGCAGGCCGAACAGGTCCTGCTGCTCACGGGTAATACCGTGCATCTTGCCGAGCATTTCCGCGGTCAGGCCCATCATGCCCGAGGCCTTGGCGGCATACAGCGACATGTGCGGGTTCGGGTCGACACCATGCATCATGCTGACGTGCCCCATGTGCTCGACGCCACCGACGACGAACACGTCACCATTGCCGGTCATGATCGCCTGTGCTGCAGTGTGCAGCGCGCTCATCGACGAACCGCACAGACGACTGACAGTCTGGCCAGCGGCAGTGTGCGGGATCTGGGTCATCAACGAGGCCATGCGGGCGATGTTCCAGCCCTGTTCCAGGGTCTGGTTGACGCAGCCCCAGATCACATCTTCGACCTCGTTCGGATCAACCTTGGTGTTGCGCTCCAGCACCTTGCTGATCAGGTGCGCGGACATGTCCTCGGCGCGGGTGTTGCGGTGCATGCCACCCTTGGAGCGGCCCATTGGTGTGCGACCGAAGTCGACAATCACCACGTCTCTTGGATTCAAGCTCATATTTTCTCTCGCTCTCTATCGTTGGGCGCTTAACCGAAAAAGCTCTGACCGTTCTTGGCCATTTCACGCAGCTTCGCGGTGGGGTGATACAGCGGACCCAGATCGGCGTACTTGTCTGCCAGGGCAACGAATTCTGCTACGCCAATCGAATCGATGTAGCGCAGTGCACCGCCACGGAACGGAGGGAAACCAATGCCGTAGACCAGACCCATGTCGGCTTCGGCAGCTGTTTCGACAATACCGTCTTCCAGGCAACGAACCGTTTCCAGGCACAGCGGGATCATCATCCAGTTGATGATGTCTTCGTCGGTGACTTCACGCTGCTCGTAAACGATTGGCTTGAGTACTTCGAGTACAGCCGCATCGGCAACTTTCTTCGGCTTGCCGCGCTTGTCGGTTTCGTAGGCGTAGAAACCTTTGCCATTCTTCTGGCCCAGGCGGTTGGCTTCGTAGAGCGCATCGATCGCTGAGCGACGGTCGTCCTTCATGCGGTCCGGGAAACCTTCGGCCATGACGTCACGACCGTGGTGGCCGGTGTCGATGCCAACTACGTCCATCAGGTAGGCCGGGCCCATCGGCCAGCCGAATTTTTCCATGATCTTGTCGATGCGTACGAAATCGACACCGGCGCTGACCAGGCGGGCGAAACCACCGAAGTACGGGAACAGCACGCGGTTGACCAAGAAGCCCGGGCAGTCATTGACCACGATTGGGTTCTTACCCATTTTCTTGGCGTAGGCGACGGTGGTGGCAACCGCCACGTCGCTGGACTTCTCGCCGCGAATAACCTCAACCAGCGGCATCATGTGCACCGGGTTGAAGAAGTGCATGCCGACAAAGTTCTCTGGACGCTTGAGCGCCTTGGCCAGCAGGTTGATGGAGATGGTCGAGGTGTTGGACGCCAGGATGGCATCTTCCTTCACCTGGCCTTCCACTTCAGCCAATACTGCTTGCTTGACCTTCGGGTTCTCGACCACGGCCTCGACGACGATGTCGACGTTGGCGAAATCGCCATACGACAGGGTCGGACGGATCGCATTGAGCGCTTCGGCCATTTTCGCTGGGGTCAGACGGCCTTTTTCAACGCGTTTGCCGAGCAGCTTGGACGCTTCGTTCAAGCCCAACTGGATGGCAGCCTCGTTGATATCCTTCATCAGGATCGGCGTGCCTTTGACCGCGGACTGGTAGGCAATGCCGCCACCCATGATGCCGGCGCCGAGTACGGCGGCCTGCTTCACGTCGTGAGCGATTTCGTCATGAGCCTTGGCCTTGCGCTTGAGCTCCTGGTCGTTGAGGAACAGGCCGATCAGGCTTTCTGCAACCGAGGTCTTGGCCAGTTTGGCAAAACCTGCAGCTTCAACTTCCAGCGCTTTGTCACGCCCGAAGTTGGCCGCCTTCTGGATGCTCTTGATCGCTTCGACCGGCGCCGGGTAGTTCGGCCCAGCCTGGCCAGCAACGAAACCTTTGGCGGTTTCGAAAGACATCATCTGCTCAATGGCGTTGAGCTTGATTTTTTCAAGCTTTGGCTGACGCTTGGCCTTGTAATCGAACTCGCCACTGATGGCGCGCTTGATCAGGTCGAGGGCCGCAGCCTGCAGCAGCTCGGGCGCAACCACGGCATCGACGGCGCCGACCTTCAGGGCGTCTTCAGCACGGTTTTCCTTGCCAGCGGCAATCCACTCGATAGCGTTGTCGGCACCGATAATGCGCGGCAGGCGAACAGTACCGCCAAAACCTGGGTAGATACCCAGTTTGACTTCCGGCAAGCCGATTTTGGCGTTGCTGGACATTACGCGGTAGTCGGCTGCCAGGCACATTTCCAGACCGCCACCCAGGGCAATGCCATTGATGGCCACAACGGTCGGGACGGCCAGGTCTTCGAAGTCGCTGAAAATGCGGTTTGCTTCCAGGTTGCCGGCGACCAGTTCGGCCTCGGGCAGCTTGAAGTTATCGACAAACTCGGTGATATCCGCGCCGACGATGAAAACGTCCTTGCCACTGCTGACAATGACGCCCTTGATCGATGCATCGGCCTTGATGGTGTCTACGGCCTGACGCAATTCGTTCAGGGTTAGACGGTTGAACTTGTTGACGGACTCACCCTTGAGGTCGAACTTCAGTTCGACGATGCCGCTTTCAAGAGCCTTAACCGTGATGGCTTTACCTTCGTAAATCATCAACTGATCTCCACGATATGGAAGCTGAACTGTACACGCCAATCGCTGGTGAAAGACTCGGCGGGCCGTTGGCCGGTGTTTGCCGAATCCTTGCGCCAGGCACACCCGTCAGCGCGATAGTCGGGATTCTGTAAGAGCCTTCTGACAATACAAACGCTCAATTCATACGCCCGTTTGATTTGGGTATGCACACATTCAACGAAAAGAACGCCGTTGTCAAATACCCAAAAGCGGCGTGAAAACGCGACTTTGCGGTCATTTTTCTTTCGGCGCATGCAAACACCGACCTCGGTGATCGAGCCGTATTCATACCAGCGATAGTGGTCAAAGGCTTACACGCACAAACGCGCTGTCCACGCATTCGGGTGCAATCAACAAGCACAGAGAAAAAGCAGAAAGCGGCAAGCCCGCTACACTAGGTGGGAATCAACACTTACAACCGGCCTGCCTGGCCCGCCCGCCCGATGCGTACATCGGGCTTTTTATTGAGCGCGGTCAGGCGAGCGCTTTCAATACTGCAGCAATATCCTGCAATACAGCCGTTTCGCCGTGCTCTCCCCAGTACAGGGAAATCATTTGCGGGCCGGCTTCGACCTTGTAGACGTTGTCAGGCAGGCGGGAAAAATGCTCATTCAGCACAGCATCAGCGCACGGCTCTCGCCATTGATTGAGCCAGGTACCGGGCGCAGTTTGCCAGTAGCTCCAACTGTCTACCCTGCCCTGACGGCGCGGCCGTACGTACTGCGCACAGGGGCTAGGCGGTTCCTTGGGCAGCCAGTGCGGCCACTGTTGCGCCGTCAATTGCATATTCAATCCCATGCGCCGGGCCTCCATGCGCAGCGCCATCCGGCCGCTCTGATTGCGCGAAGGACGCAGCCAGGCCAATGGACTCAAAATCAGCGCAAGGATTGACACCACCACCCAGACCGTCATATCTGTTGTTCCCATAAAGCTTTGCAAATGAGCTGGTTAGCCGAGGTTCTAAGCGATCAGCCTGAAACCGACCATACTTGAACTATTGCGATTGTCAGGAGAGCCTCTCATGCCCTACGAACACATACTGGTTGCCGTCGATCTGACCGAAGAATGTGACCCGGTCATCAAGCGCGCCATGAAACTCGCCGAGCCGACAGGTGCCAAGGTCTCTCTGGTGCATATCGTGGAACCAATGGCCATGGCCTTTGGTGGCGATGTACCGATGGACCTGTCACAACTGCAACAACAACAGTTCGACCAGGCCAAAGAGCGCATGGACCGCCTGTTCAACAAGTATCCGGACATCAATCGCGGCGACTCGCACCTGACTTATGGCCAACCTCGCCAGGAAATCCATCAACTGGCCAAAGACCAGAATTGCGACCTGATCGTGGTGGGCAGCCATGGCCGTCACGGCCTGGCGCTGCTGCTCGGTTCCACTGCCAACGACGTACTGCACGGCGCACCTTGCGATGTGCTCGCGGTGCGCCTGCTGAAAACCTCGTAACGCGGAAAGCCTGGCGCAGGCTGCGCCAGGCCCTCCTTCTTAGCTGTCGAGCTCTGCCCAGCGTTCTACCAACACATCCAGTTCTGCCTGTAACTGCTCCAATTGGGCCAGCACCGCAGTGGTCTGATCGATTGGACGCTGATAGAAGGCCGGGCTGGAAATCTCTTCCTGCACGGCTGCCATCTTCTGCTCCAGCGCGTCGATCTGGCCAGGCAAGGCCTCGAGCTCGCGCTGCAGTTTGTAGCTGAGCTTCTTTTTCGGTGCTTCGGCAGCGGCGGCTGGTGCCGGCTCCGGTGCCACCGCTTCAACCACCGCAGTATTGAGCTCCGATTTGCCCGACTTGCTTTCGCTGACACCCAGTAACTTCGGCGAACCGCCTTGGCGAATCCAGTCCTGATAGCCGCCGACGTATTCGCGCACCTTGCCCTCACCTTCGAAGACCAGCGTGCTGGTGACCACGTTATCGAGGAAGGCCCGGTCGTGGCTGACCATCAGCACGGTGCCCTTGAATGCCGACAACACTTCTTCGAGCAATTCGAGGGTTTCTACGTCCAGGTCGTTGGTCGGTTCGTCGAGCACCAGCAAGTTGGCTGGCTTACTGAACAACTTGGCCAGCAGCAAGCGCGCGCGCTCGCCACCAGAAAGCGCCTTGACCGGGGTACGGGCACGCTGTGGGCTGAACAGGAAATCGCCGAGATAACTCAGGACGTGACGGTTCTGGCCATCGATTTCGATAAAATCGCGACCTTCGGACAGGTTGTCGATGACAGTCTTTTCCAGGTCCAGTTGATGGCGCAACTGATCGAAATAAGCCACCTCAAGACGGGTGCCGGACTCAACCGTGCCGCTGGTAGGCTCAAGATCGCCGAGCATCAGCTTGAGCAAGGTGGTTTTACCGGTACCGTTGGCGCCGAGCAGACCGATCCGGTCTTCACGCTGCAAGACCATGGAGAAGTCCTTGACCAGTTGCGGACCACCTGGGTGGGCGAAGCTGACGTTCTCCAGCACCATGACCTGCTTACCGGACTTTTCCGCAACATCGAGCAGAATATTCGCCTTGCCCGTACGCTCACGACGTTCGCTGCGCTCTACACGCAATGCCTTCAGGGCACGAACGCGCCCCTCGTTACGGGTGCGACGAGCCTTGATGCCCTGGCGAATCCACACTTCTTCCTGAGCGAGCTTCTTGTCGAACAGGGCGTTGGCCGTTTCTTCAGCGGCCAGTGCAGCTTCTTTGTGCACCAGGAAGCTGGCGTAGTCGCCGTTCCAATCAATCAAGCCACCGCGATCCAGTTCAAGAATGCGCGTAGCCAGGTTCTGCAGGAAAGAACGGTCGTGGGTAATGAACAGTACGGCGCCACCAAAGCCACTCAGTGCTTCTTCAAGCCAGGCAATTGCGCCGATGTCCAGGTGGTTGGTTGGTTCGTCGAGCAGCAGCAGATCTGGCTCGGACACCAGGGCCTGGGCCAGCAGCACGCGACGACGCCAGCCGCCGGACAGCTCGGCCAGCGTTTTGTCGGCCGGCAGTTGCAAGCGGCTCAGGGTACTGTCCACCAACTGCTGCAAGCGCCAGCCATCACGCGCTTCCAGATCGTGCTGGACGTGCATGAGCTTTTCCAGATCGGCATCGCTGTGGATGTTCTGGCTCAGGTGGTGGTACTCAGCGAGCAATGCACCAACACCGTCGAGGCCTTCGGCCACTACGTCGAATACCGTACGGCCGTCTGCCAGCGGCAGCTCTTGCGGCAACTCGCCAATCTTGAGGCCAGGGGCACGCCAGACATCGCCGTCGTCAGGCTTCTGATCGCCCTTGACCAGGCGCAGCATGCTCGACTTGCCAGTGCCGTTGCGGCCGATAATGCACACCCGCTCACCACGGGCGATCTGCCACGACACCTTGTCCAACAACGGCATGGCGCCGAACGCAAGGGACACATCGCTTAATTTGAGCAGGGTCATGATCTTCTCCAAAAACCGGGCGCGTATTCTACCCGACTTGGGCCTGGTTCACATTAAGCAGGCACGTGCGCTTACAGATCCGACGACAGACCGCCTGATTACAACTCGATACAAGCACAATGCTTTCATCCGCCCACGGCAAACGGCTAAGCTTAGGCAACGTAACCCCAACAGTGCTGGCTTCGCCGTCACTTTTCATGGTCAAACTGCCCGGAAGTCTCATGCGCAGCCGCCTGTTAAATCTAGTTTCCTGCCTGCTCCTCTCGGCCTCCGCGGCCAGCGTCGCCCAGGCCACCGACATCACTGTGCAGCGCCAGTATTACGACGAGGCCAAGCGCGCCCTGGCCAAAGGCGACAAAGGGCCGTACCTGCGCTACGCCCAGGCCCTGAGCGATTACCCGCTGACGCCCTACTTGGCCTACGACGAGCTGACCGCGCGGCTGAAATCCGCCAGTAACGCCGAGATTGAAAAATTCCTCGCCGCCCATGGCGACCTGCCCCAGGCCAACTGGATGAAACTGCGCTGGTTGCGCTGGCTGGCTGAGCGTGGCGAATGGGAAACCTTCAGCCGTTACTATGACCCGAAACTCAATTTCACCGAACTCGACTGTCTCAATGGCCAGCGCCAATTGATCCAGGGCCAGCGCGCCGAGGGCTACGCCAGCGCAGAAAAACTCTGGCTGGTGGGCAAATCCCAGCCTGCCGCCTGCGATGCCCTGTTCGAGCGCTGGGCAGCCGAAGGCCAGCTCAGTGAGCAAAAACGCTGGGAGCGCACCAAGCTTGCAGCCCAGGCCCGCAACTATGCGCTGGCCAACAGCCTGACCAAGACCCTCCCTACCCTGGCACCGCAAGGCCGCCTGCTGGTTGAGGTGGCACAGAAACCACAACTGCTGAACCAACCGGGTCGCTTCGTACCTGTCAACGAGGCCATGTCGGATGTGGTCAGCCTTGGCTTGCGTCGCCTGGCCCGCCAGGACCCACAGCGCGCCATGAGCCTGCTGGATGACTACGCCAGCCGCATGCACTTCTCGCGCGACGAAAAAGTCGCCATCGCCCGGGAAATCGGTTTGACCCTGGCCCGACGCTACGACCCGCGGGCCCTGGACTTGATGACCCGCTACGACCCCGAGTTGCGCGACAACACCGTCACCGAGTGGCGCCTGCGCCTGCTGTTGCGCCTGGGACGCTGGGAAGATGCCTATGAGCTGACCAAGCGCCTGCCGCAGGATCTTGCCTCGAGCAACCGCTGGCGCTATTGGCAAGCGCGCAGCCTTGAACTGGCGCAGCCACAGAACACGCAGATTCCCATGCTGTACAAAACCGTTGCCCGGGAGCGTGATTTCTATGGCTTCCTGGCTGCCGATCGGGCGAAAACCCCTTACCAGCTCAACAACAAACCCTTGGTGCTGAGCAAGGCCTTGATGAACAAGGTTCGCAACACTCCGGGCATCCGTCGCGCCCTGGAGTTTCATGCACGCGGCCAGATCGTTGATGGTCGACGTGAGTGGTACCACGTCAGTCGCCACTTCAATCGCGACGAAATGGTGGCTCAAGCGCGCCTGGCCTACGACATGCGCTGGTACTTCCCGGCGATTCGCACTATCAGCCAGGCTCAGTACTGGGATGACCTGGACATCCGCTTCCCAATGGCCCACCGCGACACACTGGTACGTGAAGCCAAGGTGCGTGGCCTGCATTCAAGTTGGGTATTCGCCATCACTCGCCAGGAAAGTGCATTCATGGAGGACGCCCGCTCCAGCGTGGGCGCCAGTGGCCTGATGCAATTGATGCCCGCTACCGCCAAGGAAACCGCGCGCAAGTTCAGCATCCCACTGGCTTCGCCGGCCCAGGTGTTCAATCCGGACAAAAACATCCAGCTTGGCGCGGCGTACCTGAGTCAAGTGCACAGTCAATTCAACGGTAACCGGGTCCTGGCTTCAGCCGCCTACAACGCGGGACCAGGTCGGGTACGGCAATGGCTGCGTGGCGCCGATCACCTGAGCTTTGATGTGTGGGTGGAATCGATTCCGTTCGATGAGACTCGCCAATACGTGCAGAACGTTCTGTCCTACTCGGTCATCTATGGCCAGAAGCTCAATTCGCCACAGCCGCTGGTGGATTGGCATGAGCGGTATTTCGACGATCAGTAAACGCGGCCCTTACACAGCGCGCTGCCTTGTATAACGCCGGCCTGACAACTGGCGTTATACAAAGCCCCCTCTTGCGACGGCTATTCCAGAACCGTCACCGGCATCCCCACCTCAAGCGTACCGCTACCATCGGCCACCAGGTTCTGGCCGAACAGCACATCCCCTTCTTTTTGCCGATAGGTCTTGAGTGTCGTCAGGGGTTCGCGGTCGGCGCTGCGCTCGCCTGTCTGCGGGTCAATGGTGGTCATGATGCAGCGCTCACAGGGCTTGAGCACGCGAAACTCCATGTCACCAATACGGATGCGCTTCCAGCCATCCTCGGCAAAGGCCTGCGCCCCCTCAACGACCAGGTTGGGACGAAAACGCGACATTTCCAGCGGACGGCCGACCTTCTGGATCAGATCATCCAGTGATGATTGGCCGATAAGCAGCAAGGGAAAGCCATCGGCAAAAGCCACTCGGTCGCTGTTGTCACCATAACCGCCAGGCAAAAAACGAGCGCGCTCTTCAGGTACATGGACCAGACGGATGTCCTTGCCAATGAATTCGCTCAGCCATTGTGCTGCCTCGTCCCCGGCATCCGGCACACGGAAGGTGTCTCGCCAGATCGTTACGCCGCGCAGGTCGCTGTCAGCCTGCGGCACCGGCACGGACAGCGCTGATCGTCCGGGCGCCTCAAGAGTGAGATCGCCATCAACGCTGTACAGGGCTGTTAACTGACTCATCTGCGGATACGCGCGCTGCGTCAGGAATCGCCCATTGTCACGCTCTACAAGCATCCAGCGACGATCACCACTCAATCCCAACAGGCCCAGCGAAGAAGATTGCAGCGCCTGGCCGCGCGCGGACTTAAGTGGATAACGGTAAAGCGCACTCAATTGCATCGACGACCTTCCTTCTGCCGGTTCAAAGCCGTAGCTTATACCGACTCAGGCCGTGGCTTCATCCAGCATCAGGCGCTGACGCACCACATCGACCAATTTATCGGGCTGGAACTTGGACAGGAAGTTGTCGCAGCCGACCTTCTTCACCATCGATTCGTTGAAGCTACCTGAGAGCGAGGTATGCAACACCACATGAAGCGGACGCAAGCGGGCGTCGTTACGAATCTCGGTGGTCAGGCGGTAGCCGTCCATTTCTGGCATCTCGGCATCGGTGAAAATCATCAACAGCTTTTCACAGACGTCCTCTCCTGCATCCGCCCAACCCTTGAGCATGCGCAACGCTTTCAGGCCATCAGTGGCAACGTGCATTTTCACTCCCAACTGCGACAACGTATCGCGCAACTGCGCCAGCGCTACCGTGGAGTCATCCACCAATAGCACCTCACGACCTCGGGCTCGAGCCAGCACGGGGTCCTGGAGTTTGTCGCGTGAAACCTTGGCACTGTAGGGCACGATTTCAGCCAGCACTTTTTCCACGTCGATGATTTCCACCAACTGCTCATCAACCTTGCTGATGGCCGTCAGGTAATGCTGGCGACCGGCGCTGCTGGGTGGCGGCATGATCGCCTCCCAGTTCATGTTGACGATTCGGTCGACCCCACCTACTAAAAATGCCTGAACCGAACGGTTGTATTCGGTGACGATAATTGTGCTGCCCGGCCCCGGCTCCAACGGTCGCATGCCGATGGCCTGAGACAGGTCGATAACCGGTAGCGTCTGTCCGCGCAGATTGACCACGCCACAAACATAGGCGTGGCGTTGGGGCATCAAGGTCAGCTTAGGCATTTGCAGCACTTCCTGAACCTTGAACACGTTGATCGCAAACAACTGCCGGCCAGCCAGGCGGAACATCAGAATTTCCAGGCGGTTCTCACCTACCAACTGCGTTCTTTGGTCTACAGTGTCGAGAATGCCAGCCATTACAGAACCCCCAGGCTTGTTTCAATAAATGAATCCAATGGCTCTGTATCGGCCAGATAGGACTCAGCTTGACCCCTTGGCGAAAATGCTTCGCCAACCATTGATGTCACTTTAACATCATGCTTTACTGCTGAACGCCCCTCTCGTCGCCAACCTTCGCAAAAGGTCGCAAACGAATCACACCATCAGGGATTCCCCTAGTAGCAATCGGGCGAGACCTGATGTTCGCGATATCCAATAGCCATTAATGTGACGCCATTCTCATTGCATGAACGGAGTCAGGCTTTTGTCAGCGATCGCCTCATTGTGGCCAGCCCCTGCTCCAGCCCTTTGCGCTGGAGCCAAATGATGGCCAACGAATCACTGAACAGCGGCGCGCTCCAGGAGTTCCTGGTGGATGCCCAAGTGCTGCTGACCCAAGCCCAGGAGTGCTTGCAGCATCTGGAACTGATCGACAACGATCCGGATGCCTGTCATTGCCTGAACGATACTCTGGCCTCACTGGTCAATCGCGCCCAGCGCCTGGGGTTGGTCGAAGTGGCCAGCTACTGCAGACAGCTGCAGCATTTGCTGGAAACCGCCCAGAACCCAGCGCAACTACCAGGAACCGCACTACCCGCCCTGACCGAGTGCCTGACCTTGCTGGCCTGGCAATTGGAGTTGGTGGATCCTCGTACCGGCCGCCTGGGCCTGGATATCGATGAGCAAGTCCTATTGCTGGATAACCTCGCCGCCGCACTGAACCCAGTGCTGGCCTGCGAATCCTGCAGCGCCAGCCAAGCCCCTTGCGACCATCCGTCGCACCTGCTTCATCCGACAATTAGGCATCCAAGTACGGACAACTAAACAGCATGACAGCCCCTGGCCAGTCGACGCGCCCGGAGAGCATATTAGCTTTGAACTTTACGCACAGACCGACCCATTGCCGCCGCCACTTTGACAAGTATGACTTTAGTTCTACGGGGCAAAATTTTCGGCTAATAAAGTAGTGGCCAAATGCTAGGATCAAGCCCCTGAGAAATCCGGGCATCAGCCCGTAAAACCTGACGATTGTGACAGTCCCGAGAGTTCGCGACCATTTACACTTGAAGTGATACCATGCGCGCCAAAGACGACCAGATACCCCCAGGTCGGACACGCCTTAGATGACTAAGTCACTTGGCGCAAGTATTTATCCAGGCCGTTTGCTGCCGACATTCAACGATATTGAAGGCACTGCCAAAACGTCTCTAGCTTGCTACTTGCACGGCTTTCTACCGCGATATTTCAATGGCTTCATTTTTCTATGCTCTCAAGCCTAAATCGATCCAAGTTCTGGCCCCCCGGAGCCGCCCTTCTGCGCGGACTCACCACTGTCTTGTGCCTCACCTCGATCGCCGCCAACCTGGCCCTGTATATTTACGCGCTGCCAATGCCGCTTGCCGTTATCCTACTGCACCTTGCTGCCATGCTGAGCATCGGTTGGCACCTTCACCAATGGGCACATTCAATTGCCATGCGCCCTGCCGAACTCGCTGACCGTCTGCTCAAAGTTCAGGAGAGTGAGCGCCAGCGCATAAGCCGAGAGTTGCATGATGATATCGGCCAGCTGCTGACCGCCGCCAAGCTTCAGGCCGACTTGCTGCAGCGCCTCGCACCCGGCGCGCTGCAGGAGCACTGCAGCACCTTGCGCAGCACACTGGATGACACTTTGGATAACATGCGCGACGTCTGCGCCACCCTCAATCCTCGCCAGTTGTCCAGCCTTGGGCTGGAGGCCAGTTTACGCGCCCACCTGGTGCGCACCCTGGAAAACACCAGCCTGCATTGGAGCCTTGAATGCCGCCAGCGTCTTGGCGGAATTCCCGAAGAGATGGCCATTGCCGCCTTCCGTATCACCCAGGAAGCCGTCACCAATATTCTTCGCCATGCTGACGCACGCAATCTGATCATTTGCATCGAACGCCAGCCAGGTGGCCTGGCGTTGTCCATCCGGGACGACGGACAAGGCTTTCTACCGGCCTGCAATCCTGCAGATGAAGGACAGCGCGGCATGGCCGGCATGTGCGAACGTGCGGCACTGCTCGACGGCACGCTGAATGTCAGCAGCCAGCCAGGCAAAGGTACTCGCATCGACGCTCTGTTTCCCTGGCCGCCCCGCACCCTTGAACGCGCCGACACAAGTAGTGCCCCATGACCTGTAAGTTGTTGCTGATAGATGACCACTCGCTGATCCGTGCCGGCGTTCGCGCCTTGGTATCCTATATCCCCGGTTACACGGTGGTGGGCGAAGGCAATGATGGCAGTCAGGTGGCCGAGCTGGTGCTGCACCTGGATCCGGACATCATCTTGCTGGATATTTCCATGCGTACCACCAATGGCCTCGATGCCTTGACCCAACTGCGCGCCAACGGTTGTCGCAGCAAGGTGCTGATTCTGTCGATGCACACAGACCCCGAACTGATCATGCAAGCCTTGGAAAGCGGTGCCCACGGCTATCTGCTCAAAGACACCACCGCCACCGAATTGGAACAGGCCCTCGCAGCCCTGCGTAACAACGAGCGCTACCTGAGCCCGGCGATTGCCCATACGGTGATCAATCGGGCCTTGTCACGCACGCAGAGACCTAAGCCGCAGATCGCGGAAAATCACAACCTCACGGCCCGCCAACTGGAAATTCTGCGCTTGATTGTGCGCGGCAAATCGACCCGGGAAATTGCTCACGGCCTGGGCTTGAGCATCAAGACCGTGGAAACCCATCGCTCGCAGATCATGAAACGCCTGCATATCTATGACGTTGCCGGCCTGGTTCTATTTGCGGTGCGCGAACGAATCATCAGCCTCGATGACTGAGTAATGGCGAGTCGGGCGGCAAGTGCACCCGCAACGCGCCTGCCAGCGCTTCAAAACGCAAGCTGTCGCCCTGCAGCGGCTCGCCATCGAGATTGATATCCAGGCCTTGCGAACTCTTGATTTCAATCCACGGCAAGCGCGCGCGCACGAACAGGTTATCCAATCCCAGCCCATCGCTGAGCAGACTGCGCAACGTACCTACCATTTCCTGCGGCGCGGGCAAAATGCTGATATCCAGCAGCCCGTCGTCAACCTGCGCCTGCGGACACAGCACATGCCCACCACCGGCTTGACGACCATTGCCGATACCCAGCGCCAACAACTCGCCCTGCCATTGAAAGTCCGGCCCATGCAGCTCCACCGAAGCGGCACTGAGCTCACTGAAGCGCGACAAGCCGGTAAACAGGTAGGCTGCCGCACCTAGCACCTTTTTCAGGTCTTCGGAGGTATTGGCGGTTACCTGACTACCAAAGCCGCCGGTGGCCATGTTGAGAAATATCTGCTGCCCTACCTGGCCAAGGTCAATCGCCTGCGCCGGGGCATCCAGCAGCGCCAGCGCCGCCTCGGGTTCCAACGGTATTCCCGCGGCACGGGCAAAATCATTGGCCGTTCCCAATGGCAATAGCACAAGACCAGCCTTTCCCTGGGCCCGCGCCATGGCTTCGGCGACATCGCGTAGCGTACCATCGCCACCGCCGGCCACGATATGACTGTAGCCCGCGGCCAGCGCCTCCTCGACCCAGCGGGCGGCATCACCGGCTTCCCACGTCAAACGCACATCCAGCGGCCAACCGCGCTCGCGCATCACGCTGACGGCAGCGCGCACCTGCTCGTTCGTTGCCTGTTTGCCATGCAAAATCAATAACGCCTTTTTTTGCGCCATAGCACCCGATCCCCACCAAAGAAAACCCACTATCTGGACCTTGTTGCCGACCTGTTTACTGCATTTTCGTTGCTCTTTTTCCGAGATACTTGCCGAGTATTCACACAAATATCATTGAAACAGCGCGCGCCTGGGTGCATCATTCGACAAATATTTGGCCTTCACGGAAGATGCCGATGCTAAAAGTCATTTTATTGACTACCCAAGCGAGCGCCTGCCAGGTCCGGATTCCCTTTAATGCACTGTAGTCTCAGTGCTCTGACACAAGGCTGTGAAATGAGCGTTCTAATCCCTTGCATCATCGCCGGCGGCGCCGGCACTCGACTTTGGCCTGTTTCCCGCGAAACCATGCCCAAGCCCTTTATGCGCTTGCCCGACGGCCAGAGCCTGCTGCAAAAGACCTTCGCTCGCGCCAGCGCCCTGCCGGATGTCGAACGGGTTTTGACCGTGACCAACCGGGAAGTCTATTTCCGCACCCAGGATGAATACCGCCAACTGAACCATAACGGCATCGCACTGGACTTTATCCTCGAGCCCTTCGGCCGCAACACCGCCCCTGCGATTGCCGCTGCAGCCCTGCATTGCGCCGAACTGTACGGTGACAGCGCCCAACTGCTGATACTGCCGGCTGACCACTTGATCGGTGATCTCCCAGCGTTTGAACGCGCTGTCGCCGAAGCCCGCAACCTGGCTCGCGAAGGCTGGCTGACCACATTCGGCCTGGTGCCAGGTCACGCCGAAACCGGCTTTGGCTACATCGAGAAAGGCCAGGCCTTGAATGGCCAAGGCTACAAAGTCGAATGCTTTGTCGAGAAGCCTGATGCGGTCACCGCCCAAGGCTACCTGGATGGCGGCCAGCACCTGTGGAACGCGGGCATGTTCTGCATGCGCGTGGACGCGATTCTGGCCGAACTTGACCGCCACGTTCCCGACCTGCTCGCCAGCGTCCACCAGTGCCTGCAACAAAGCCCGCGCAAACAGGGCAAAAACGAATTGCAGCTGGAACTTGACCCGCAATCTTTCGAAAAAGTACCGGACATTTCCATCGACTATGCAGTCATGGAAACCTCGAGCCAGGTTGCCGTGCTGCCTGCCGACCTTGGCTGGAGCGACATCGGTTGCTGGGAGGCGGTGCGCGGGCTCAAGGAAGCCGATCACAACGGCAATCACTGCAACGGCGAAACCGTGCTGCATGATGTGACCAACTGCTACATCGACTCGCCACGCCGACTGGTCGGTGCCGTCGGCCTGGACAATCTGATTGTCATCGATACACCTGATGCCCTGCTGATCGCCGATGCTTCACGCAGCCAGGAAGTCAAAGTGATCGCCCAGCAGCTCAAGCACCAAGGTCATGATGCGTATCGCCTGCATCGCACGGTGAATCGCCCGTGGGGCATGTATACCGTGCTGGAAGAAGGCCCGCGCTTCAAGATCAAGCGTATCGTGGTGCGCCCCCAAGAGTCGCTGTCATTGCAGATGCACCACCATCGCAGCGAACACTGGATCGTGGTCAGCGGCATGGCTTGCGTGACCAATGGTGAGGACGAGTTCCTCCTCGACACCAACGAGTCGACGTTCATCAAACCCGGCCGAGTTCACCGCCTGACCAACCCGGGCGTGATCGACCTGGTCATGATCGAAGTACAAAGTGGCGAATATATGGGCGAAGACGACATCGTGCGCTTTACTGATATCTATGGACGCGCCCCGGAGTCTGCCAGCAACTGACACCCAAGGCGCGTCCATTCCTATCTGCATGCCGTCACCCGCCTGGGTATAGAGGAAAGGGGTCATGCGCGTACTTTGGACACTGCCTTATCTGCCCTGGCCTACCACCAGCGGTGGCAAAACCCGGCAATACCACCTGCTGCGCAGTCTCGCGCAGCGGGGCCACCAGATCACCTTACTGGTGCAGTCCAAGATCCCGCCCAGCGAAGCAGCACGTCAGGCGCTCGAGCCACTGCTCGAACGCCTGATCGTATTGCCCAGGCGGCCATTGCACAGCCCATTGAACCTGTTGGCTGCGGTCTATGCCGGCTATCCCGTGCGCGCCAGTGTGAATGGCCTGGCGCCGCACCTTCGGCATCGTTTCGAGCAACTGCTGGAAGAACACTGGGATGTGATCCACATTGAGCACAGCTACAGCTTCCAGCCATTTGAAAAAGCACTGCAAGCTCGGCAACTGCCCTTTCTACTCAGCGAACACACCATCGAATCGGTATCTGGCGCGGCCTGTCATGACCGCCTGCCTTTATGGTTGCGACCATTCAACGCCTTCGACCGCTGGCGCTACCGGCGCTGGGAAAGTCGCGTATTGAGCCAGGCGCATGAGGTCGTCGCCGTCAGCCCCAGGGATGTCGAACATATCAGTCGCCTGACCGGCTACCCCGCGTCTCTGGTGATCAATGGCGTCGATTGCGCGCATTACCAGGATATCTACCCGTCTCAGCACAGCCAGCGACTTTTGTTTGTCGGTAACTTTGAATACAGCGCCAGCCTCGAAGCCGTGGAATGGGCGCTTGAAGACATCCTCCCGCAAGTGTGGCAAAGCAATCCTGCCGTGCGCCTGGCCATAGTAGGACATGCCTTGCCCGACAGCTGGAAATCGCGCTGGAACGATCCGCGTATCGAGTGGATTGGCTACTTGCCTGACTTACGCGAACTGCAACGACATTCGGCGATCTTCTTCGCCCCCCTGCGCTATGGCGGCGGCTCGAAAATCAAGGTACTCGAGGCCATGGCCGCAGGCCTGCCAGTGGTCACCACCGCCAAAGGGGTTTCCGGGCTACAAGTGACTCAGGGCGAGCACTATCTAGGCAGCGACGACAGTGATCAACTGGCCTTGATCATTACCCAACTGCTCAACCAGCCCTGGCGCATGCGCCAACTTTCCGAGGCGGCTCGCCAGTTCGTCAACGACCGTCACGATTGGAGCATTGCCGCCGCCCAGTTGGAAAACGTGCATGCCCGCCTGAGTCAGCGGGCACCCGTGTTTTCTCAAGCCAGCGCACTCAGCCGAGCAACTCACTCAGGGGAATGAACTGAACGGTGTCACCCTTGGCAGGTGCAGTGCCTTCGCGAACTTCGACAAGGCCCTCGGCCCAAGCGGCGCTGCGTAGTACGCCAGAGCTCTGGTTCCTGTAGATCAGCGTTTGACCCTGCTCCAGTCGCGCGCGCAGGTATTCCCGACGCGAGCCAGCCGTGGGCCAGTCGAAACCTGCGGGCACCGCGAACTGTAACGGCGTCACGTCCTGCACGCCTTGGCGGCGCAACAGGTAGGGTCGAGTCAGCAGGCCAAAAGTCACCAGCGTCGAGGCCGGATTGCCAGGCAAACCAATGACCGGTACACCTTTGTAGTGGCCGAAGGTCAGCGGCTTGCCGGGCTTGATCGCCAACTTCCACAGTGCCAGTTCGCCTGCCTCACGCAAGGCCAGGCCCAGGTAGTCCGCCTCTCCCACCGAGACACCGCCGGTGGAAAGTATCAAATCGACTTCGCTCAACCCGGCCAGGCAGTCACGGGTCTTTTGCAGGTCATCGGCAAGAATCCCAGCATCGGTCACTTCGCAACCCAGGCGCTGCAGCCAACTGACGAGCAGGCGTCGGTTGCTGTTGTAGATCTGTCCTGGCCCCAACGGCAAACCCGGCTCGACCAGCTCATCTCCTGTGGACAGCACGGCAACCTTGATCTTGCGCACCACATTGACGGTGGCGTAGCCAAGCGTTGCCGCCAAGCCAAGCTCAATCGGCCCCAGGCGCGTACCCGCCGCCAGCACCGACTCTCCGGCACGGGTTTCCTGCCCTTGCGGGCGAATATTCTGACCCACGCGCAGCGGCGCGGTGAATTGCACCCGCTGATCCTCCAGGACCTCGGCATTTTCCTGCATCTCGACGCAGTCGGCTCCAGGCGGAACCGGCGCGCCGGTAAATATCCGGGCGCAGGTTCCCGGCAGCAACGGCTCAGGGGCGTGACCTGCGAAGATTCGCTGACTGACAGGCAAAGGCTCGCCCTGCCAGTCGGCGTGCCGCAACGCGTAACCGTCCATGGCACTGTTTGGCCAAGGCGGCAGATCCAGGGTCGCAACCAGTTCGCGGGCTAGCACCCGCCCCTCGGCCTGCGCCAGCGCAAGCTGTTCGGTTTCGACGATCGGGGCGGCTTCAGCCAGTGCCAGCAAGCGTGCCAAAGCATCTTCGACCGGCATCAATGGCTTGTTCACAGGCACCTCAACCACGACTGACGCAGGGTTCGGCCTGCTTGAGATGAGGTACGAAATTGCAGGGACGATGGCGAGCATCGAGCTGCTCGGCAAGGATGCCATCCCAGCCCGTGCGCACGGCATTGGTCGAACCCGGCAAGCAACAGACCAGCGTACCGTTGGCCAACCCGGCCAAGGCGCGAGACTGAACGGTTGATGTGCCGATGTCTGCCAGGGAAATATGCCGGAACAGCTCACCAAAGCCATCGACTTGCTTGTCCAGCAGGCAGGCAACCGCTTCGGGCGTACTGTCGCGGCCGGTGAAACCAGTGCCGCCGGTGATCAGCACCACCTGCACCTGCTCATCGGCGATCCAGGTCGCAACCTGCGCACGAATCTTGTACAGGTCGTCTTTGAGCAGTACACGCGCCGCCAGGCCATGGCCGGCTTCGGTCAGGCGATCGACAAATACCTGCCCGGAAGTGTCGGTTTCCAGGGTACGGGTGTCACTGACCGTCAACACTGCAATGTTCAGTGGCACGAAAGGTACATCAGCCTTGGCTTTCATGGGGCCTTGATCCATTGATAGAGAGAATGGCGGTGTTATATCACAGCCCTGCCCGGCTCGCGCCCGCCCTCGACACTCGATTGCCGTGAATCAAAAGTCCTGCGCAATGACTATGCTGCAATCAGCAAGGAACTTGCGTCGGCACCATGCGTCTCAAGAACATTACGCACCATCCTTTACTGGAGAAACACAATGATTCAACGGACCCTTCCTGCATTTCTGCTCGCCCTCGGCCTAGGTACTCTGGCAGGTTGCGCTTCGCCAACCGTCATCACCCTGAACGACGGTCGCGAGATCCAGGCAGTCGACACACCGCAATATGACGATGAGTCGGGCTTCTATGAATTCGAACAACTTGATGGCAAGCGTACGCGCATCAACAAAGATCAGGTTCGTACCGTAAAAGATCTTTGAAGCCATAGCGCACTACAACGAGCCCGCCTTGCGCGGGCTTTTTTGTGTCCCGATTGCAACAAACCACCCTGGCCAGCATTGCACCCTGCTGCCGCGCCCAGCAGAATGCGCGCCTTTCGAACTTAGAGGTTGAAACACATGCGTAAGACTCTTGCCGCCCTGACTCTTGGCCTGCTGTGCACTCAAGGCGCCATGGCTGGCGATGGCCAGACTGCCGTAGGTGGCGGCCTGGGCGGTGTTCTGGGCAACGTAGTTGGCCAGCAACTGGGGGGCAGCACAGGCGCCGCAATCGGTGCCGGTGTCGGTGGCGCCGCAGGCAGCGCCATGGGCGCAAAAAGTGGCAACAAGACCAAGGCGGCCATTGGTGGCGGCCTGGGTTCTGCTGGCGGCTCGCTGGTAGGCGGCAAGCTGGGCGGCAGCACCGGTTCGGCAATCGGCGCAGGCCTCGGTGGTGCGGCTGGCGGCGCCCTGGGCAACAACCTGGCCAATGACCATCGTAAAAAGCGTCATTGATCTCAGGCTGAACAAACCCAGCGCCGAAACGAAACAGCCCCCTGAATAGGGGGCTGTTTTTCTACCGATGCAAACGTTACAGCGCAGGCTCAGCCTGAACTGCAGCAGTTTCTTCAGGCAGCACCGGAACGTACAGCAACTGCAGGCGCGAGCTGCTCCATTCACGGGTCTTGTTGGTCAACTCAAGATTATTGTTGAGCTTCTGGCCATAGGTCGGAACGATCTCCTTCAGTTTGGCCTGCCACTCAGGGGTCTTGATTCGATCCTTGAAGGTCTTCTCCAGCACGCTGAGCATGATCGGCGCAGCAGTCGAGGCGCCAGGCGATGCGCCAAGCAAGGCTGCGATAGTGCCATCCTGGGCAGCAACCACTTCGGTACCGAATTGCAGGATGCCGCCTTGTACAGGGTCTTTCTTGATGACCTGGACGCGCTGGCCAGCTTGCAGCAACTTCCAGTCTTCGTTCTTGGCGTTCGGGAAGTACTCGCGCAGCGCCTCCATACGGTCATCGAAGCTGAGCATCAGCTGTCCCATCAGGTAAGTGCTCAGGTCAATGTTGTCGATACCGGCGTGAGTTATCGGCATGATGTTGTGCGTAGTCAGCGCAGCAAACATATCGAGCAACGAACCGTTCTTGAGGAACTTGGTCGAGAAGGTCGCGAACGGGCCGAACAGCAACACTTCCTTGCCGTCGATAACCCGCGTGTCCAGGTGTGGAACGGACATCGGCGGTGCACCCACCGAAGCCTTGCCGTACAGCTTGGCCTTGTGACGGGCAACGATAGCCTGATTATCGGTCATCAGGAACTGACCACCTACCGGGAAGCCTGCATAACCGTCAGCTTCCGGAATACCGGACTTCTGCAGCAACTTCAGGGCGCCACCACCGGCACCGATAAAGACGAACTTGGCTTTGACGCTACGCTCTACACCCTTGTTGGCCAGGTCAGCGACGACCACGGTCCAGGTGTTGTCCGCGTTGCGGACGATGTCACGCACTTCATGCTGCACATGCAGCTTGACGTTGTCATGCTTGGTCAGCGAAGCGATCAACTGACGGGTAATTTCGCCAAAGTTGACGTCGGTGCCGATCGGCATGCGGGTCGCGGCAATCTTCTGGTCGGCAGCACGGCCTTCCATCACGATCGGCACCCATTTCTGGATCTGGGCGTGGTCCTCGGAATACTCCATGCCACGGAACAACGAGCTGTGCTGCAGGGCTTCATGGCGCTTCTTGAGGAACTCGACGTTCTTGTCGCCCCAGACGAAGCTCATGTGCGGCACGTTGTTGATGAACGACTTGGGGTTGCTCAATACGTTCTGCTCGACCTGATAGGCCCAGAACTGCTTGGATATCTCGAACTGCTCGTTGACCCCTACCGCCTTGCTGATGTCGATTTTGCCGTCGGCGCCTTCACTGGTGTAGTTCAGTTCGCAGAACGCGGAGTGACCAGTACCTGCGTTGTTCCAGGCGTTGGAGCTTTCTTCGGCAACTTTGTCCAGACGCTCGTAGATGTCGATCGACCAGGTAGGCTCCAGCTCATTGAGGTAGGTACCCAGGCTCGCGCTCATAATGCCGCCGCCGATCAGCAGGACATCGACGGTTTTTTCTGGCTCGCTGGGTTTGGAGCAACCAATGACGCTCAGGCATAGGAGCGCCAGCAGGATTTTTTTCATAATTCAATCCAATGAAGGTGGAGTAATTGGCAATGACCGTTGATTCCGTTGCGCACGCCCACATTCTTGTTATCGCTCGCACATACCAAAGCTTAGCGAGGCCTGGCGCTCTGGCGAGCGGCCGGGACACGCGGCAATGTGTTGTCGGCTGGGATTATTCGATGGATCGGAACCGGTCGTCACTCGGACGAACTGACATTGAAGCTTGCTGCCCCCTTTAAGCACAAATCAGGCCAACTCATGCAAGACTAACGACTAATAGCTAGGACGAGTCGTCGCACCCCATCTTTAACGGTTTTTCTGGCGACAATCCGCCACATTGCCACGCCCTGAAGCAGCTATGTGGCGGATTTCCCCCTGCCAATCAGGCGCTCAAACGGGCGGTAACCTCGCCGAGCTGACCTGATAGTCCGTGCAGGCGATGCCCGGCCTGCTCGGTGTGCTGCACCGCCTGCTGGTTGGCAGTGGCGATGCGGGTAATCTCCACCAGATTGCGAGAGATGTCTTCTGCCACACTGGTCTGCTCTTCGGCGGCGGTGGCAATCTGCCGATTCATGTCGCGAATGGCCTCCACCGCCTGGGTGATACGCTGGAGCATCTGCCCGGCACGCTGAACTTGTTCAGCCCCCTCTTCACTGCGCTGCTGCCCGCTCTCGATCGCCTTGACCGCCTCCAGGGCTCCGTTCTGCACAGCACCGATAATCTGGTTGATCTCGGCGATCGAAGCCGCAGTACGCTGGGCCAGACTCCGTACCTCATCCGCGACTACGGCAAAACCACGACCGGCCTCCCCCGCGCGCGCCGCCTCGATGGCGGCATTGAGCGCCAATAGATTGGTCTGCTCGGCAATCGCGCGAATCACCTCCAGGACCTTGCCGATCCGGGCGCTGTCAGCTTCCAGATGGCGAATCACCGCCGCTGTTCCGGTGATTTCCTGGTTTACGGCAGCAATCGTGTCGATGGTGGCCTGCATCACCTGTTCGCCCGCCTGGGCACTGTGATCGGCATCATCAGCGGCGCGTGCCGCTTGTGCGGCGTGGCGGGCAACTTCCTGGGCTGTGGCAGACATTTCATGCATGGCCGTGGCAACCTGATCAGTACGCTGGAACTGATCATCGGTCCCTAGCGCCATGCTGCCGGCAAGGGAGCGCAAATCACCACTCGCAGCTTCCAGTTCGCCGGCATTGTTTTGCAGCCGAGCAATGGTCTCGGCGAGAAAGTCACGCAAAGTATTGGCAGCCACCGCCAGACGGCCCAGTTCATCCTGGCGGTCACTGGCTACACGTGCCTCGAAGCGCCCCTGACTCAGTTGCGCGACGTACTCGATCAGCGCCCGGATCGGCTCGATCAGGCTACGATTGATCAGCCACAGGCTGAACACCCCCACCACAAGTGCAGAGCCGAACATCACCAGCAGCCCCAGCCACACGATACGTTCGGCAGACGCATTGATGGCCTGGGCACGACCCTGGGCATCGCTGCGCAACTGGCTGACCAACTCGCTCATTTGCTCACTGGTCGCTCGATCCACACCTTTGACCGCCTGATCCCCGACCGCAGGGTCGGCACCTGCGGCCAAAAATGCCTGGCGCCCCTGAGCGTAGGCCTGGCCCAGTTGTCGGTGGCTCTGCTTGAGTTGCTCGGCACGCGCTTTGAGCGTGGCGTCGCTACTGCGGATCAACTGATCGAGAATACCCTGCACCTGCTGTTCGCGGGCCAGAAACTGCTGCCAGTACTTATCCAGTTCCGCCGGCTGCTTGCCACGCAGTAACACGTTCTTCCACTCTTGAACCTGCACCTTGAATTGCAGATTGGCCTCATCGATCAACTGCGAGGCCTGCAACGGCCCATCAATCAGTTGGCCGTAGCCACGCACACTGGAGGACAGCAATTGAAAGCAAACCAGAGCGATCATCAGTATCGCCATCAGGCTGCCAGCGAGTAATGCGAGGATTTGCACTCGGAGGGATTTACGCAACATCGGCAGGGTTCCGGAACAAGGAAATAGGAAGCGAGGCATCGCTGCATCAACCAGATAAAGACGTCCTTGTCCTCGTTCACTGGCAGCTGCTGCAGGCGAAAAAAAAGCTGCCATCATCCGATAGCAGCCAAGTTCGAGCGTTACGCAACAGCTGTGATAGATAGTCTCAGGGGATTGCTACAAAAATGTGACAGTTCGCGAAACGCTGTCACAAATCCGTAACGGTGTTGAATTGCAACGCCGCCAGTCGCGCGTACAACGGACTTTCAGCGATCAACTGGCGATGCGTGCCGATCGCCACCAGGCGCCCCTGGTCAATCACAGCGATACGATCGGCATGCTGTACCGTGGCTAGCCGATGGGCGATAACCAACGTGGTGCGCCCACGCATCAGCGTCGGCAGCGCTTGCTGAATAAGGTGCTCGCTTTGGGCGTCCAAGGCACTGGTGGCCTCATCGAGCAGCAAGATCGGTGCATCTACCAGCAACGCTCGTGCAATGGCCAGGCGCTGACGCTGGCCGCCTGACAATCCCAGGCCCGCGTCTCCCAGGTGAGTCTGGTAACCCTGGGGCAGTTGGAGAATGAATTCATGGGCGTGAGCGCTTCGGGCCGCCGCCTCGACCTGCTCAGCACTGGCATCGGCACGCCCGTAACGGATGTTGTCCTCGACCGTACCGAAGAACAATGCCGGGTTCTGTGCAACCAGGGCAAAATGCCGACGCAGGTCCAGGGGATCAAGCCGGTTCAACGCCTGGCCATCCAGGAGTATCTGCCCTTGCTGAGGGTCGTAGAAACGCAGCAACAAGTCGAACAACGTCGACTTGCCAGCCCCCGAAGGCCCAACCAGCGCCAGCGTCTCTCCTGGTTCGACAGTCAGGCTCAAGCCATCGATAGCAGCAGGTGTGGGTCGTGATGGATAGGCAAAGCGCACCTCACGCAACTCAAGCCGGCCAGTGGCCCGCACCGCGCTGCGCTCCAGGCCTTCGGCCGGCACGCCGATTTCATTTCGGGCGGCCAACAACTCGGCAATTCGCTCAGCCGCACCCGCGGCACGCTGCAACTCACCGATCACCTCGCTGAGCGTACCGAAGGCGCCGCCAACGATCAGACTGTAGAACACGAACGCCGCCAACTCGCCCCCGGAAATCCGCCCGGCGATGACATCCATGCCGCCAACCCAGAGCATTACCCCCACGGCCCCGAGCACCAGCACGATTACCAGAGTAATCAGCCAGGCCCGCTGCATGATGCGCTTGCGCGCGATGGCGAAGGCAGCTTCCACGGTCTGGCCGAAGCGCTGCTGATCGCTTGCCTGGTGGTTGTAGGCCTGCACGGTCTTGATCTGTCCAAGGGTTTCGGCAACGTAGCTACCGACATCGGCTACCCGGTCCTGGCTCTGACGCGACAGGCTGCGTACCCGTCGTCCGAAGATCAAGATCGGTGCCAGCACCAGCGGCAAGGCGACCACCACGATGCTGGTCAACTTGGGGTTGGTCACGAACAACAGAACAATGCCACCCAGTACCATCAAGGCATTGCGCAGAAACAAGGAAAGTGACGAGCCGATCACCGACTGCAGCAGGGTCGTGTCGGCAGTAAGGCGCGACTGAATTTCCGAGCTGCGATTACTCTCGAAAAAGCCTGGATGCAAATAGATCAGGTGATCGAACACTTGCTGACGGATGTCAGCCACACACCGTTCGCCGATCCACGACACCAGATAGAAGCGACTGAACGTCCCGATCGCCAATGCCAATACCAGCAACAGGAAGAAACCGATGGATTGGTTGAGCAACTGCGGTGAGCGGGTCATGAAGCCCTGATCGACCAGTAAGCGTATGCCCTGGCCCATCGACAGCGTGATACCTGCTGTCACGATCAAGGCGAGCAACGCCAGCAGAACTTGTTTGCGATAAGGGCGAACAAAACGCCAACCCAATTGCAGCGCCTGGCGCTGGCGGGGTGAGAAGCGGTTGAGCATGGAGAGACCAACGATCAATTGTTTCTGCCAGCCTACACCTGACCGCTCGTCCCATGCCAAGGAACTCACAGGAATAAACAGTCGTCATTTAACAAACCAGTCTCGGCGCCCCTCCAGATGTCGCCGCTTAAGTGGTTAGACCGTTTCGTTCTAAGGCACCACTGGAGGTTTGTCCAACTTTCTGTTGGACTGGAGAGAGTCGTAGCGTGAAAACCGACGCAGCTGTCATAGTTCGGTCACTGCGCGACTCTAGTCTGAGCTGGCAATCTGATGAGGAGACAAAAATGAGCTTGCAACACAGCACCAACCAGCCCAAAAGCGCTCCAAACCCGCAAGCGCCGGTGGGCGGTTCGATCATCGGCCCAGATGGCAAAGAGATCATCATCACCGAAGAGATGGTCCAGCAGGCGTGCGAAAAGCTGGAACAAAGCCGCAAGGCACCCGCCAAGAAAGACTGAATCACCGAATTGTTCAACCCGGCCCGAGCGCCGGGTTTTTATTACCTGAAATTCAGGCCAGCACAGCGCCCAGGGCTCGAACCATCTGCGCCAAATGGGGGGCTTCGCCATGCAGACGCACCACCAGGCCTTCGATTTCACGGCGCGGCGGGTAGTGCTTGCGCAAGGCATCGAACGCACTCTTTTGCTCAAGCACATCACTGCTCAAGCTGCGACGAAAATCAGCGTCGTCACGGCGTGGGTCATACACCGCACGGCACAGGGTTGCCAGCGCCCAGGCAGGATCGGTTTCAGCCTGCAGGCCCACTTCTGCCAACCAGAACTGAGGCAGCAAGTCGGCCAGTTGCACTGAAGCCGGCTCACCACGCCAGGCACAAAAAGCCTGATAAATCTGTGCAGTGCCGCGTTGCTTGCCGTCCAAGCTGTAACCGGCAATGTGCGGCGTGGCCAATACACAAAGGTCAGCCAGCTCCAGATCGACCTGCGGCTCGCCCTCCCAGACGTCCAGTACCGCCAGCACATCTTCTCGCTGCAGCAATAGCTCGCGCAGCGCCGAATTGTCGATAACCGGGCCACGGCTGGCATTGATCAGCCAGGATCCCGGACGCAATGCCTGGAGTTGCTGCTCGCCGAGCAAATGCCAAGTCGCGTTCTCGCCACAACGGGTCAGCGGCGTATGCAAACTGATCACATCGCAACGCGCCAGAATGGTTTCCAGGCTGACATAATCACCACCCTCTCGGGCCTGGCGTGGCGGGTCGCACACCAATACCTGCCAACCCAAACCACGTAGCACCTCAACCAGGCGCCCTCCCACCTCACCGGCACCGACGACACCATAAGTACGCCCAGCCAGCTCGGCACCATCGAGTTCAGCCAACGTCAGCAGACTACCCAGCACATAATCGACCACACCTCGGGCGTTGCAGCCCGGCGCACTGGACCACTGGATGCCAGTCTGAGCGAAGTAGTCCAACGCCAGGTGGTCGGTACCAATGGTGCAGGTGCCGACGAAGCGAACCTTGCTGCCCTCAAGCAGCGCCTGATCGACGCGAGTCACCGAGCGCACCAGCAGGACATCGGCATCTTTTACACAGGCAGCATCGATTGCACGTCCCGGATAACGGCGAATTTCGCCGAATCCTGCAAAAAAGGCATCGAGCAGCGGAATATTCTCGTCGGCAACAATCAGCATGGCGCTCTCCTATCGGGGTGCGCAGTGTAGGCCCTTGCAGGGGCGCTAATCCAGTTACCGACAGATCCTGCGAATGGATTTCCTGACCAGGATGTCAACGGGTACACTGGTCGGCTTTGCATCCTATTTTGCAGGACACCTGCCTTGTGACGCCCATGATCAGCGACGCTCTATCTCCTTCCTTATCCCGCGCTGCCCGGGTGCGCGTAGAACTGCGCAGCCTGTTGTTGCTGGCAACGCCGATTATCATTGCGCAACTGGCGACCACGGCCATGGGCTTCGTCGATGCGGTGATGGCCGGACGGGTGAGTCCGCGCGATCTTGCAGCCGTAGCATTGGGCAACTCGATCTGGATTCCGGTGTTCCTGCTCATGACCGGTATTCTGCTCGCCACCACGCCTAAGGTAGCCCAGCGTTTTGGTGCCGGGCAGCATGCTGAAATCGGTCCGCTGGTGCGCCAGGCGCTGTGGTTGGCGGTCACCGTCGGCCTGATTGCCAGCGCTTTGCTGATCTGTTCCGAGCCGGTCCTGCAAGTGATGAAAGTCGACCCGCAGCTGATCGAACCGAGTCTGGGCTACCTGCAAGGCATCGCCTTTGGTTTTCCCGGTATCGCGCTCTATTACGTGCTGCGTTGCTACAGCGATGGCCTCGGCCATACCCGCCCAAGCATGGTCATTGGCTGCCTCGGCTTGTTGCTGAATATTCCGCTCAACTATGTGCTGATCTATGGCCACCTCGGCCTGCCGGCCATGGGCGGCGTTGGCTGTGGCTGGGCCAGCGGTATCGTCATGTGGTTCATGGCCCTGGCCATGGCGGCCTGGACCCGCTGGGCTCCGGCGTACGCAAAGAGTCGAGTGCTGGTCAACTTCGAGCGCCCGCAATGGTCAGTCATCAAGCGTCTGATTGGCGTCGGCCTGCCAATTGGCATCGCGGTGTTTGCCGAGTCGAGCATCTTCGCGGTAATTGCCCTGCTGATCGGTAGTCTCGGCCCGACGGTGGTGGCTGGCCATCAGATCGCCCTGAACATCAGCTCCCTGCTGTTCATGATCCCGTACTCGCTGGGCATGGCCGTGACGGTACGGGTCGGCCAGGCATTGGGCGCCGGGGCGCCGCATCAGGCACGCTTTGCCGCCCTCGTGGGACTGGCGGCGGCACTGGTCTTCGCCTGTTTCTCGGCCAGCCTGATCTTGCTGATGCGTGAGCCGATCGCTTCGATCTACACCCCTGACACGACGGTTATCCAGATTGCCGCCATGCTTATCGTGTACGCCGCGCTGTATCAGTTTTCCGATGCCATCCAGGTGATTGCAGCGGGCGCCTTGCGTGGCTATCAAGACACGCGAGTGACCATGATCCTTACCCTGTTCGCCTACTGGGGCATCGGCTTGCCGGTGGGCTACGTGCTCGGCCTGACCGATTACTGGGGCCCAGCCAGCGGTCCCAACGGTTTGTGGGAAGGGCTGATTGCCGGTTTGACGTGCGCAGCGGTGATGCTGTCCATTCGTCTGGCACGCAGCAGTAACAAACACATTCGCCGGGCGCAGCGCGCTTAGTCGAGTTTCTTGCGGATCCAGTACAGGTAGGTGCCGGCCTCTTCCTGCTGCTGGACCAGTTCATGGCCCAGGAACACGCAGAACTTGGGGATATCACGGCGCGTCGATGGATCGGTGGCGATAACTTTGAGCAAGCCGCCCGCGGCCAGGTCACGAACGTGCTGGTGCAACATCATTACCGGCTCAGGGCAGTTGAGGCCGGTGGCGTCGAGAACCGCGTCCGGGGTGAAATCAGTCATGTGCAACTCCAGAAACTGTTAACTGTGGGGTTCAGCGTGGTTTCAAATCCAGCCGACGCAAATGGCAGGTTACCTCTTCGCGGTCGTGGTACAGCTGCTTGCAGCCGATTGAAACCTTGACCTTGCGCGCCTTGAAGCCTTCCTCGATGCGGTCGAGCAAGCGCCGCACTTCGGCATAACGCTGCTTCATCGGCAACTTGAGGTTGACCACCGCTTCGCGGCACAGACCTTCGCCCAACCAGGTCTCCAGCAACGCAGCACTGCGCGCCGGTTTTTCGACGATATCGCAGACCATCCAGTCCACAATCTGCTTGGGCTTGTAGGTAAAACCGTCGGCCATCAGGTGCTGCACCAGCCCGGTATCCATCAGACTTTCCGCCATCGGTCCGTTATCGATGGCGGTGACCAGCATGCCACGCTTGACCAATTGGTAGGTCCAGCCGCCGGGTGCCGCGCCCAGGTCTACGCCCGTCATGTCATCGGACAGTCGCGCCTCCCACTGGTCCCGAGGAATGAAATGATGCCAAGCCTCTTCCAGCTTGAGGGTCGAGCGGCTGGGCGCTTCACGAGGGAATTTCAGACGTGGGATACCCATTGGCCACATGGCCGAATTGTCTGCGGCGGCAATGCCTGCGAACACCCGTCGGCCGCTGACGAAGGTCAGCAACAAACGTGGTTTGCTGGCGTCTTCAACCAGGCGCCCGGCCTTGCTCAAGGCCTTGCGCAGGGGCATTTCGAACTTGCGGCAAAACGTCGAAAGCTCTTTTCCGTCGTTGGTGTCCATTACTTCCAGCCAAAGGCTGCCGCACTGCGGGTACTCGGCCAGAAAGTCGAGCAGCACACTGATTCGGTCGGTTTCCGGCAGCTCGATGAAACTGCCGCGCGCCCACTGACGGGGAAAAATCAGTTGACCAAAGCGCAGCTCGCGCATCAGGCGCTCGGCCCCTTCAGCGTCGTTGCAGATGAACTCGGCACACGCGGTTTGCGGCTTGGCCTTGGCGTAACCGGGAACGTTCAGCCGGGCGGCATGTTCGGCGATTTCCGAACACACTTCACTCTCGAAGCCGGGCCGGCAGTGCATAAACAGGGTATTCATTCTCACTCCAGGACGGTTGGCAGCCAATCACTCCAACCCTGACCGAGCGCAATGTACTGCGCCGGCAAATGCACGAATGATAAAGGAAGTTCGGAACCTGCGACATGCCCCGCCGGTCCAGAACATGGTCAGGGGTGACAAACAGGTCTAACCTGACCGTTCAGCCAGGTCCGTGCCGTGCGGACCGTCATAGAGGCGGTGAACCGGCGACAGCAGGGAAGATTGCCGTTCACCGGCGCAGAAGGAGTTGGTAATGCCCTCGCTAGATAGCCTGAAAACGTTAAAGTCATTACCGGTCGCTGACCGCACTTACGCATACTTCAGTCTCACTGAAGCGACAAAGAGCCTCGGCGACCTGCAGCGCTTGCCGATGTCGCTGAAAGTGCTGCTGGAAAACCTGTTGCGCTGGGAAGATGGCAAAACCGTCACCCAGGCCGACCTCCGCGCCCTCGCCGACTGGCTCAAGGAGCGTCGTTCCGACCGAGAGATCCAGTACCGCCCGGCACGGGTGCTGATGCAGGACTTCACTGGTGTGCCGGCAGTGGTCGACTTGGCAGCCATGCGTGCGGCCATGGCCAAGGCCGGTGGCGATCCGCAACGAATCAACCCGCTGTCGCCGGTCGATCTGGTGATCGACCACTCGGTCATGGTGGACCGCTACGCCAGCCAAGAGGCGTTCGCCGAAAACGTCGACATCGAAATGCAGCGCAATGGCGAGCGTTACGCCTTCCTGCGCTGGGGTCAGAATGCCTTCGACAACTTCAGCGTGGTGCCGCCCGGCACCGGCATCTGTCACCAGGTCAACCTGGAGTACCTGGGACGAACCGTCTGGACCCGTGAAGAAGACGGCCGCACCTATGCCTTTCCCGACACCCTGGTCGGCACCGACTCGCACACCACCATGATCAATGGCCTGGGCGTGCTGGGCTGGGGCGTGGGCGGGATCGAGGCCGAGGCAGCCATGCTCGGTCAACCGGTCTCGATGCTGATTCCCGAGGTCATTGGCTTCAAACTCACCGGCAAACTGCGCGAAGGTATTACGGCTACCGACCTGGTGCTGACCGTTACCCAGATGCTGCGCAAAAAAGGTGTGGTCGGTAAGTTTGTCGAATTCTACGGCGATGGCCTGGCCGACCTGCCTCTGGCCGACCGTGCAACGATCGCCAACATGGCTCCCGAATACGGTGCCACCTGCGGCTTCTTCCCTGTCGACCAGGTGACACTCGACTACCTGCGCCTGTCCGGGCGGCCCAATGAAACGGTGCAACTGGTTGAGGCCTACTGCAAGGAACAAGGCCTGTGGCGCTTGCCAGGCCAGGAGCCGGCGTTCACCGACACCCTGGCGTTGGACATGCATGAAGTCGAAGCCAGTCTCGCCGGCCCCAAGCGCCCTCAGGACCGGGTTGCCCTGTCGCAGGTCAGCCAGGCTTTTGACGGGTTCCTCGGCTTGCAGCTACGTGCGTCGAACAAAGAAGTCGGGCGACTGGAGAGTGAAGGCGGCGGGGGCGTAGCCGTCGGCAATGCCGACCAGGCTGGCGAAGTCAGTTATGAACATGGCGGCCAGCATCATTTACTGCGCGACGGCGCCGTGGTAATCGCCGCGATCACCTCCTGCACCAACACCTCCAACCCCAGCGTCATGATGGCCGCCGGGCTGGTAGCGAAAAAGGCGATCGAAAAAGGCCTGCAGCGCAAACCCTGGGTCAAGAGCTCCCTGGCTCCTGGTTCCAAGGTAGTGACTGACTACTACAAGGCGGCCGGCCTCACACGCTACCTGGATGAACTGGGTTTTGACCTGGTGGGGTACGGTTGCACCACGTGCATTGGTAACTCCGGCCCGCTTGACGAAGTCATCGAGAAGGCCATTACCGGTGCCGACCTCACCGTCGCCTCGGTGTTGTCGGGCAACCGCAACTTTGAAGGCCGGGTGCATCCGCTGGTGAAAACCAATTGGTTGGCCTCTCCACCATTGGTGGTGGCCTACGCCCTGGCAGGAACTGTGCGTCTGGATTTGAGCACCGAAGCGCTGGGCACCGGCAGCGATGGCCAGCCGGTATACCTGCGCGACATCTGGCCGAGCCAACAGGAAATTGCCGACGCCGTTGCCAAGGTCGATACCGCCATGTTCCACAAGGAGTACGCCGAAGTTTTCGCGGGCGACGCCCAGTGGCAAGCGATTGAAGTACCGCAAGCCGCAACGTATGTCTGGCAGGAAGACTCGACCTACATCCAGCATCCACCGTTCTTCGATGAAATCACCGGACCCCTTCCGGTTATCGAGGACATCCATGGCGCGCGAGTCCTGGCGCTGCTCGGCGACTCGGTCACCACCGACCACATTTCCCCGGCCGGTAATATCAAAGTCGACAGCCCAGCGGGTCGCTACTTGCGCGACAAAGGCGTCGAACCACGCGATTTCAACTCCTACGGCTCTCGACGCGGTAACCATGAGGTGATGATGCGTGGCACCTTCGCCAACATCCGTATCCGCAACGAGATGCTTGGTGGCGAAGAAGGCGGCAATACGCTGTATGTGCCGACTGGCGAAAAAATGGCGATCTACGATGCAGCCATGCGCTACCAGGCAGAAGGCACTGCGCTGGTGGTTGTCGCCGGCCAGGAATATGGCACCGGCTCCAGTCGCGACTGGGCAGCCAAGGGTACCAACCTGCTGGGTATCAAGGCAGTACTGGCAGAAAGCTTCGAGCGAATCCATCGCTCGAATCTGGTGGGCATGGGCGTGCTGCCCTTGCAGTTCCTCAGCGGACAGACGCGCAAGAGCCTTGGCCTCGATGGCAGTGAACACATCGATATCCTTGGCCTGAGCAATGCGCGGATCCAGCCCCATATGCACCTGGATGTGAAGATCACGCGTCAAGATGGCACTCAGGAGCAGATCAAGATGCTGTGCCGCATCGATACCCTCAACGAGGTGGAGTACTTCAAGGCAGGCGGCATCCTGCATTACGTGCTGCGGCAATTGATCGCATCCTGAAGCACCGGCCCGGCCCTTTGTGGCCGGGCCTTTGTTTGGTTACACACTGCTGATCGACAGCTTGTTGTAGGAGCGATACAACAAACAGGCGTGCCTTGAACGACACCAGTGGAGTCGAAGGCTTCACTTTTCGCCGCACAATGGAATCTACATGCCTGCCTCCCAATGGATCGGACTGGCCCTGCTGGGTCTTGGTTACGTCTACTCGCTCATTCATGGCAACCTGGGTTTACTCGCCCTGCCCACGCTGATCGCGTTGTTGTGCACAGGCTTGCTGGTCAACCGCGCGGCGCGCTGGCAACAAATAATCGGTCATGCCCTGTTCGTGCTGCTGGCACTGGGCCTGGCGTTGCACTGGCTGCCTGGATTCCAGGGCAGCAAGGTCATCGACAAAGCACTCTGGAGCGAAGGCGCGGTGCCCTTCACCATGTACCTGAATCTGGACAAGCCGCTTATTGGCTTTTGGTTGCTGCTAGCCTGCCCGTGGGTACTGGCAATGGGCGGCAAGCGCCTGCTGCCAAGCCTGGCGGCTACCCTACCGGCGGTGATTGCCGCCTGCCTGGGCGGCGCCTGGTTGGTGGGGATTATTACCTGGACACCGAAATGGCCAGAACAAGCCTGGCTGTGGATGCTCAACAATCTGCTGCTGGTCAGCCTGACCGAAGAGCTGCTGTTTCGCGGTTACATTCAGGGCGGCTTGCAACGTTTGCTCAAGAATCAGCACCTGGCACTGTTTTTTGCTGCCGGCCTGTTTGCACTGGCTCATCTTGGTGCCGGCTGGTTGTGGGTAGTGCTGGCGTTCGTGGCGGGTATCGGTTATGGCCTGGCGTATCGCTATGGAGGCCTGTTCGCTGCAATACTCTGCCATTTCGGCCTAAACCTCGCACATTTCGCCGGCTTTACCTACCCAATGCTAGCCCCGTCGTGAACCCACAGTCATTTACTGACGCGTGTAAAAATACATTCAACAATCACCCCATGTTGCCGATAACCTTCGAAAGCCTTGCGGATTGAACAGCTTATGCGTAACAACCAGCCAATAACTCAGCGCGAACGGACTTTCCCTGCTCAACAACGCTTGATCTCGACCACCAATGCCAAGGGTGTCATCACCTACTGCAACGATGCCTTCGTCGAAATCAGTGGTTTTTCCCGTGAGGAACTGATCCGCGCGCCCCATAACCTGGTGCGCCATCCAGACGTCCCGCCTGCGGTGTTCGCCCACATGTGGAACACGCTCAAACAAGGTCTGCCATGGATGGGCATCGTCAAGAACCGCTGCAAGAATGGCGACCATTACTGGGTCAACGCCTACGTCACCCCGGTGCTCGAGAACAACCAGGTGGTCGGCTACGAATCGGTGCGTATCAAACCGACCGCCGAGCAGATTCGTCGCGCCGAAGCGCTTTATCAGCGCATCAACCAAGGGCGCGCGGCGATTCCACGTCGCGACCGTTGGTTGCCGGTAGTGCAAGACTGGCTGCCCTTCATTCTGGTCAGCCAGGTCGGTTTCCTGATCGGCAACTGGCTCGGTCACTCCTGGGGCTTCGCCTTGGCGGCAGCACTGTCGGTGCCACTGGGGCTGCTGGGGTTGAGCTGGCAGCAGCGTGGACTCAAACGTCTGCTACGCCTGGCTGAACAAGCCACATCCGACCCGCTGATCGCGCAAATGTACACGGACAGTCGTGGCGTCCAGGCGCGCCTGGAAATGGCCATGCTCAGCCAGGATGCACGGATGAAAACCTGCCTGACGCGTCTGCAAGATACCGCAGAGCATCTCAACGAGCAGGCTCGGCAATCCGACACCCTGGCCCACAACAGCTCCTCGGGGCTGGAGCGCCAGCGAGTCGAAACCGAACAAGTCGCCGCTGCGGTCAACCAGATGGCAGCCACCACCCAGGAAGTGGCCAATCATGTGCAGCGTACGGCCGATGCGACTCAAGAAGCCAACCGCCTGACCAGCCGTGGCCGCAATATCGCTGGCGAAACGCGCGAGGCGATCCAGCGCCTGTCGTCAGCTGTAGGTGAAACCGGCCTGACCGTGACTCAATTGGCCCGTGACAGTGACGAAATCGGCGGCGTGGTCGATGTCATCAAAGGCATCGCCGACCAAACCAACCTGCTGGCGCTCAACGCTGCGATCGAAGCGGCGCGTGCTGGCGAGATGGGGCGTGGGTTTGCCGTCGTGGCCGACGAAGTTCGTCAACTGGCACAACGCACCAGCGAATCGACCGGTCAGATCCACGGGCTGATTGCCAAGCTGCAACAAACCGCCAGCAATGCCGTACAGACCATGGAGGCGGGTCATCGCCAAGCCGAGGAAGGTGTCGCCCGGGTGATGGAAGCGGACCAGGCGCTGGTGGGCATAAGCGAAGCGGTGGCCAACATCACAGACATGACCACGCAGATCGCTGCTGCCACCGAAGAGCAGACTGCCGTAGCCGACGAGATCAGCCGCAATATCAGCACAATCGCCGAACTGGCAGATCAAACCTCCGAGCAGGCCCAGCACTCGGCGCTGCTCAGCGAAGAATTGAACCAGACGGCGACTACTCAATACTCGCTGGTCGAGCGCTTCAACCGCTGAAAAAACGGCGCGCCCACTGGTGGGTGCGCCGCTTCCCTGCCTACCAGTCGAGCGTCAGCCGACTTTCGAAATAACGTTCTTCACCACTTAGCGGATCGTTGAATCGCAAACTCCGCGCCAGTAGCTTCAACGGCTTGCTGTAGTCATCCTGCTCCTGCAGCACCTGCGGATAGAACGGATCGTTGCAGATACTCGCCCCAAGGGCCGTCATGTGCACGCGCAACTGGTGAGTCTTGCCGGTAATCGGCGACAGCGCATACCGCCAGAGCTCGCCATTCTTCTCCAGCACCCGTGCCAGGGTTTCGCTGTTGCTTTGCCCCTCGACTTCCTGCATGCGAAAGAATGGTTCGCCATTCACCATTCGGCTCTTGTGCACCCGTGGAAACTGCAGGTGCGCCAGTGCTGGCGCAATAGCCTGGTACTGCTTGTCGATCTGCCGATTGGGAAACAGCGATTGATAGGCTGAGCGACTCTGCGGGTTCGCGGAGAACAACACCAGGCCGGCGGTGTGTCGATCAATACGGTGCAAAGGCACCAGGCTGGGGTTGTCGAGGCGCCGGATCAGCCGACGCAATAACGTGTGCTCGACATACTCGCCAGTCGGCGTGACCGGCAGAAAGTGCGGTTTGTCTGCCACTACGAGGTGCTCGTCGACGTGCAGGATCTGCTCCTGGAACGGAATCACTTTCTCGTTGGGCACTTCGCGAAAATAGTGGATACGCAGGCCTGGTTTGTAGGCCAATGTGGCACTGATGGGCTGCCCATGGACATCGAGTACTCGCCCACGGGCGATACGATCCAGCCACTGTTCGCGTCCAATCGCCTTGAAGTGCTCGCTCAGGCAGTCAAGCACGGTGACCCAGTTGCCAGGCGGCAGGCAGACCGTACTGGCTTGGTGCTGGGCCGGATCGAAAGGGGCAATGGCCATGGGAACGCTCTTGACAGATTGACCGTGCATTATCCCGCAAGCCTGGCGCCTCAGCCAGTCTGGGTTGCAGCGGCCTCGGTGAATTCCTTGAGCCAACGCAGAACATCGACCGCTTCCCAGCGACCTGGGTCATAAAGTGCGTACAGCAAACCCTGATAACCGACCACGTCAAGAGCGCGATGGTAGCCGGCGCGCTGGAACAACGCTTCGATCTCGGCAAAACAGGTATTGAAGTGCAGTTTGTTGAAGGGCGTCTTGCCCTCCAGCACCAGACCGTCGAGGCGCAACTCGAGCACCGCTTCGCTCACCCTGTCGATAGGCATGCGGTTAACGGTGTATTTCAGTTGTTCGACATTGACCATGGTTTGGATCCTCAGGGCAAACGCCACCCCTATACTGTATTTATATACAGCATATTCAGAGTTATCGGACACGTCAATCAGACCCGGCTCAGACCAGCCCCGGAAGGTAGCCAGCCCCCTTGCGTATCGTCAGCAATTGCCGCCTTTGCAGGCCCTCGGCAAGACCAAGGTGCACCCACTGATCGAATTCAATAATCAATTGATCAAACATCAATGGACTGTCTGCCACACACCGCGCCAAGGTTGCAGGGCTCATGCCCGGCACGTTGATGTCTGCGGCAAGACCCTGCATATGCGCACTTTGGGGTGCCCCGCCGATGATGCGATTCAACTCGGTACTGCGGTAACCGCTGCTGACCAAAACCGGCTTTTCCACCAGCAGGCGTACTTGTTCCAGAAGCGCGCATAATCGGCGAAGGTTGTCGAGGGTTTCTACGCTGGGTGAATTATCGATACCCAAGCGCACAGCGCTTTGCGATGCCGTCATTTCGGCCAGGGTGAAATGCTCGCTGAGGTTCATGATCCACTCCTTGGTACACATAACAGCGTCCAAGGATTGTCCACCTACCCACGCGGCGGCGCACGAGAGGAATTCTCTCCGCAGGGCTAGCGCTTCAGCGCAGAAATGCCACCACTTGATCGGCATCGAACGGCCAGTTCAACTCGGCGCCGGTATCACAGCGGCGTAGCACCGGGATTTTCAGGCCGTATTGCTCGACCCAGAATTCGTTCTCGGCAATATCAACCAGCTCGACCAACAGGCCATGCTCGACGAAAGGCATCAACAAGGCTTCTGCCACTTCACACAGGTGACAACCCAGGGTGCCGTACAGTTGGCATTCAGGAAGCATGGACAAGTACCGGCAGATGGTTGAAAGGACCACTATTCTAGGTCTGCTAGCTGGAACCGTCGAGCACCCAGCGTGGCGCATGCAGCGCTGGCCGGCTGCTGATTCAGATCAGCGCGCACGCTTGCGCTATGGTGCAGACTTAATGGTTTTCATCGTTTTTCCACATGGAGTGTTTTGTGTTCGCCAACCTGTTGATCATTCTGGCTTCGTCGCTGGTCGTCATTGCCTTCTTCAGGCGCCTGAAGCTGCCGCCTGTACTGGGTTACCTCTGCGTTGGCCTGTTCGTCGGCCCTACGGCCCTGAACTGGGTCAACGAAAGCGAAGAACTGCCCGACCTGGCGGAAATGGGTGTGGTGTTCCTGCTGTTCTCCCTGGGCCTTGAATTCTCTCTGTCGAAAATGCTTGCCCTGCGCAAGGTGGTATTTGGCCTGGGCAGCCTGCAGGTGGCCTGCTCGGGGATCCTGCTGGCCGGGCTGCTGTTTTTACTCGACATGCCCGCCAACGCTGCACTGCTGCTAGGCGCGGGGCTGGCGTTGTCGTCGACGGCAATCGTCAGCAAGGAGCTGACCAGCCTGGGAGAGATTTTCAGCAGTCACGGGCAAAACGCAATCGGCGTGCTGCTGTTTCAAGATGTGGTGGCGGTACTGCTGTTGACGCTGGTCCCGGTGTTTGCGGGCCAAAGCGATCAAGCCTGGTACTGGGCCTTGCCGTTGACCCTGGGCAAAACCGTCATCCTGTTTATCGGCCTGTTGCTCGCCAGCCGGTGGATACTGCCGCGCCTGTTCCATGAAGTTGCCAGCTCTCATTCGGCCGAGTTGTTCGTACTGCTGGCTTTGGTGATAGTCCTGCTAACCGCCTGGCTGACCCATTTGCTCGGACTGTCACCGGCACTGGGGGCGTTTCTTGCCGGCATGCTGTTGGGCGAGAGCAACTACCGCCATCAGATCGAGGCAGATATCCGCCCCTTCCGCGACATTCTCCTGGGGCTGTTCTTCGTCAGTATCGGCATGCTCATCGACTTGCACCTGTTTGCCACCCATGGCCTGGAGATTCTCGCGCTGACCCTGGGCCTGCTAGTGGTCAAGGGCTGTGTGGTGGCGGCACTGGTGCGCATACGTGGCAGCGATGCTGAAACGGCCTGGCGCAGTGGCCTGGCTCTGGCACAAGGTGGCGAATTCTGCTTTGCACTCATGGCCCAGATGCAACAAACCCATCTACTCCCCGAGGCTATTGGCAATCTGCTGCTGGCAGCTACCTTCTGCTCGATGCTGGTCACGCCCCTGCTGCTGCGTGCAGCGCCAGGCCTTGCCGCCCGCCTGCACCGCAAGCCCAATGAAGAAGTTCACCTGGAGGAAATCGAGGCACAAAGCGCCTCGATGAGTGGGCACGTGCTGATCTGCGGCTATGGCCGAGTCGGGCAATCGATCGGACGTTTCCTGCGTCGGGAAAACATTCCCTTCATTGCGCTCGATGATGACCCTGTCAGGGTCCAGGAAGCTGCCGCTGGCGAAAGCTGCGTGCACTACGGTGACTCACGTCGTGGGGATCTGCTCAGCGCTATCGGCCTTGAGCGAGCACGCCTGCTGGTGATTGCAGTAGACAAGACCGATATCGCCATGAGCGTCCTTAAAGTGGCCCGCGAACGTCATCCCGACGTGCAGATACTGGTGCGCACCCGCGACGACAGTCAGCGTGAAGAATTGAACGCTGCTGGCGCCACGGCCGTGGTGCCGGAGCTGCTCGAGTCGAGCCTGATGCTCGCCTCCCATGCACTGATCATGCTTGGACTGCCGATGGAGCATGTGCAAGCGCGAATCAATGAAGTGCGCCAGTCACGCTACCGTATGCTCCAGGCGTTCTATCATGGCGCACAAACCAGCCCGGTCGACAGCGAAGGGCTGCCCAAGGCCATGATGCACGCGGTCAATCTCGGTGCCGAAGCTTACGCCTGTGGACGCCCGCTGAGTGAACTGAACCTTGAACAGCTGGGCGTCGAATTGCAGGGGGTGCAACGCAATGGCGAAGAGCTGGCCGTAGATGCCCAGACGTGCCTGCATGCGGGTGATGCGGTGCTGCTCAGCGGCCCACAGCCTGCGCTCTCAGCCTGTGAGGCGCGACTGGTGGCCGGACGCTGATCAGTCCTGGCTGGTGGCGCCGATCTTGTGGATCGACAGGTCGGCGCCGTAGTACTCCTGCTCCTGGCTCAAACGCAGGCCAACCAGCAGTTTGATCATGCCATAAACGACAAAACCACCGGCCAGTGCCACCATCACCCCGGCCAGGCTGCCGATCAACTGGCTGATCAGACTGACGCCGCCCAGCCCACCGAGTGCAGTCTGGCCAAAAATGCCACAGGCGACACCACCCCATACCCCGCACAAGCCGTGCAGCGGCCAGACGCCCAATACATCGTCGATTTTCCAGGTGTTCTGCGCGGCAATGAAGCACCAGACAAACAAGGCGCCAGCAATCGCTCCGGTAGCCAGCGCTCCGACCGGATGCATCAGATCAGAACCGGCGCACACTGCTACCAGCCCAGCCAGTGGACCGTTGTGCAGAAAGCCCGGGTCGTTGCGCCCGACCAGCAAGGCGGCCACGGTGCCACCCACCATCGCCATCAACGAATTGACCGCCACCAGACCGCTTACCCCTTGCAGGGTCTGGGCACTCATGACGTTGAAGCCGAACCAGCCGACAATCAGGATCCATGATCCCAGCGCCAGAAACGGGATGTTCGAGGGGGCAAACGCCACCAACTTGCCGTCACGGTAACGGCCATTGCGCGCCCCCAGCAGGAGCACGGCAGTCAATGCCAACCAGCCGCCCATGGCATGCACGACCACGGAGCCGGCAAAATCGTGGAAGCCGGCGCCAAATTGCTCTACCAGCCACTGCTGCGCACCAAAATTGCCGTTCCAGACAATGCCTTCGAAGAATGGATAAACGAAGGCGACAATCAGCGCCGTGGCGCACAGTTGCGGAGCAAAACGGGCACGCTCGGCGATGCCTCCAGAGATGATCGCCGGAATCGCCGCGGCAAATGTCAGCAGAAAGAAGAACTTCACCAGGCTGTAACCATGCTCGTGGCTGAGCACCGACGCCGGCTGCAGAAAACTCACACCATAGGAGATCCAGTAACCAACGAAGAAATACGCCAGAGTTGATATAGCGAAGTCACTGAGGATTTTGGACAAAGCATTGACCTGGTTTTTGTGCCGCACAGTACCCACTTCGAGGAAGGCAAAGCCGGCGTGCATGGCCAGCACCATTACAGCGCCCAGCAGGATGAACAGCGTATTGGAGCCGTGGACCAGCGTGTCCACTGCACTTTGCAGGTTTTCCATAGAATCGGCAGGCCTTTCGAAAAAGCACCAAGACAGCGCGGAGTGACTCCTTTGTGCACCAGCCTGGATCAATGAAGCGCCTCCTCCCTGGGCAGATCCTGCTGATATCTGGAGTTTTTCCTTGGGTTTGGCGTGGATTGGGTTAAGGTTTACAGGACCGTTCAAGGCCTTCGCATGGACGAAGCGAAAGCCGCGGACCTGAGCGCCCCTTGGAACAGCAAAACCTGTACCAGCGTTTTACTCTGAACCTTCGCAAGTAAACGCCACTCGAAATAGCCACACACCCTTAAGGAGAGCCCCATGACCAGCAAATCGGCAAAGACTGCTCAAGACATACTGATGGCCGACTTCCAGGCTCTGGTTCGTGACACGGAAAAATTGCTGGAGCACTCCGCCACATTGGCTGGTGATCAGGCCGATGAGCTGCGCGAGCAGATTCATGACAGCCTGCTTCGCGCTCGCGAAACCCTGCAGCTTACCCAGGACTCGGTCCGTGAACGCAGCCAGGCTGCGCTGACGGCGACTGAAGATTATGTCCAGAGCAACCCATGGCAATCGATTGGTATCGCCGCCGGGGTGGGTTTCCTGATTGGTCTGTTGGCAAATCGGCGCTGAGGTTGGCTATGGAAAGTGAATCGATCAGCACCAGTGCAGCTTCAAGCAAGCGCCTGGGTGCCGCCGTACTTGGCCTGCTCCACGGTCATGTCGAGCTGTTCGGAATTGAACTGCAGGAGCAGAAAGCCCGAACCTTGAGCCTGCTGCTGTTTGCCGGCCTGGCCCTGGTGTTTGCCCTGCTGCTGCTGGTGGCTCTCTCGGGCCTGGTGCTAGTGCTGCTGTGGGACACTTATCGGTTGGCCGGGGTCATTGGCCTGTGTGTGTTCTACGGCCTGGCGGCGGTGTTTTGTGGACTGCGCTTGAAAGCTGCGGTGTTCGACGAATCATCGCCGTTCCACTCGACCCTCGAAGAACTTGCCAAGGACCGGGAGCGCCTACTGCCATGAGCCTGCCTGAGTTGCCGAAAACCACCGACCGCCGTGAACTGCGCAAAGCGTTGATCCGCTTGCGCCTGGAAATGCACCGCCAGGAAATCCGTCACGAGTCTGGACAATTGCTCACCCCCCTTACCCGCCTGCGCGCCATGGGTGACAACCTGCAGGGCGGTCTGGGCATAAAGCATGCGCCACTGTGGGGAATTGGCGCAGTGGTGGTACTCGGATTTCTTACCGGCAAAGGCGCAAAAGGCGGTGGTCTGATCCGAATGATTCGCTTGGGGAGCAGCTTGATACCGTTGCTCAAGTTGGCAATGCAGGGCGCCGCCAACAAGCGTTGAGCACCTCGCGAACTCATCCTGAGCTGCCGGCGCTAGGCGCTGGGCAGTGAGGCGATCATTTGGTAGAAAGCCGCTACCGAGTACCGATTGTCAACGGATTGCACGTCAGGCATGAGGGTGGGAAAGTCGAAACGCACCCTGCCTGGCAGTGCCTTGTCGAGGGCTGAGTACCAGTCCATGAGTGCGGTTTGCAGACGTACGTGCAAGTCGAAATTTCTTCTTCGTCGACTGGTGTCTGCCTTGGCTCGTTCGCGTGCAAGCTGCGGATCGATCCGCCCGACAATGTAACAGTCAGCAAAGCCGATTCGCCCTTGCGCTACTGTTTCTCTGGTGGCCGCCAGTTCCAATAGCCAATCCTGTTCGCATGCTTCACCAATCTGCCAAAGAGTCCAGATGTAGTGGAGCTTTAACGGGTCGCTGTCACACAGCGCCCACCCATGGCTTTCTTCCGTTGCGAGTGTCGCCTGCCAGCGCTCCACATTCCGTTCGGACCAGAAAGCTGCCGCTGCTACCGGCTCACGTTGACGGTCCGGCACATTCCCGAAACGTCCATGCTCAGCAACGACATGCTCTGCTCCATGCTTCGTGCACCACGTGGTTTTCCCACTGGCACTGATACCCTCGACCACGACAATCATCCTGCTGGCTGCTCCACGCATTAGGTAAATCGTCCATAAGCCTACAGGCATCCGCTGACTGGCACTGATTAACTTGCAGGCACCACGCCGAAGCTGGAAGCTACAGGCTTGCCCCCTGTATTGGAGAATCGGCCTTGGACTGGCACACCCTGCTCACCCGCGAACGTCTTGGCAAGACCCTGCACAGCCCTGAAGAGCTGGGCCGCAGCCCCTTTCACAAAGATCATGACCGAATCATCTTCTCCGGCGCGTTCCGCCGCCTGGGACGCAAGACCCAGGTGCATCCGGTATCGAGCAATGACCATATCCATACGCGCCTGACACATTCGCTGGAAGTCAGTTGTGTCGGCCGCTCACTGGGCATGCGCGTTGGCGAAACCCTGCGTGACAAGCTGCCGCAATGGTGCGAGCCGAGTGACCTGGGCATGGTCGTGCAATCGGCATGCCTTGCCCATGACATCGGCAATCCCCCCTTCGGCCACTCCGGCGAAGATGCTATCCGCCACTGGTTCCAGCAGGCCGCCGGGCGCGGCTGGCTGGATGACATGACGGACGCCGAACGCGCCGACTTTCTCAATTTCGAAGGCAATGCCCAAGGCTTTCGCGTGCTGACGCAATTGGAATACCACCAGTTCGATGGCGGCACCCGCCTGACCTACGCCACCCTCGGCACCTATCTCAAGTACCCCTGGACCGCCCGCCACGCTGACGCACTGGGCTATAAAAAGCACAAGTTCGGCTGCTATCAGAGCGAACTGCCTTTGCTTGAACAGATTGCCCGCAAGCTGGGCCTGCCACAGATCGAGGAGCAGCGCTGGGCGCGACATCCATTGGTGTATCTGATGGAAGCCGCCGATGACATCTGCTACGCCCTTATCGACCTCGAAGACGGCCTGGAAATGGAACTGCTCGATTACCCCGAGGTGGAGTCGCTATTGCTGAGCCTGGTGGGTGATGACCTACCAGAAACCTATCGGCAACTGGGCCCCGGCGATTCGCGCCGGCGTAAGTTGGCAATTCTGCGCGGCAAAGCCATCGAGCATTTGACCAATGCCGCCGCTCGGGCCTTTGTCGAACAACAGCAGACTCTGCTTTCTGGCCAGTTGCAGGGCGATCTTGTCGAACATATGCATGGCCCGGCCAAGCGCTGCGTTCTGCAAGCGAAGGACATGGCGCGCAAGAAAATCTTCCAGGACAAACGCAAGACCCTGCATGAAATCGGTGCCTATACCACGCTTGAGATCTTGCTCAATTCTTTCTGTGGCGCGGCGCTGGAGCAGCATGGGGGACGCACACCGTCATTCAAGAGCCGACGCGTACTTGACCTGCTTGGCAACAATGCTCCAAACCCTACGGCATCCCTACACAGTTCGTTCTTGCGCATGATCGATTTCATCGCCGGAATGACAGACAGTTATGCCAGCGAAATGGCACGAGAGATGACCGGCCGCTCCAGCCCGGTTTGACCCCGAGAGGAATAAGCCTGCTGTAAACGAAACGGTTCTCAGCAGGCTTGTTCTATCTGCGTTTTCCTGCAGGACAAAGACTACAAAGCGAACCGCCAACTAAACAAGTCGTTCAAAATGAAACAGAAAGTTACCAATAAACGCAATTACGGCAATAACACCACACAACTCTCGTAGGCCATTCCTGCATTAAAGGTAAGACATTTCCTATATAGCACTTACCAGCGTTTGAGTTCATGTGCGACCTGTTCTATCTGCGTTAAGGTGCCCGCCTACTCTTTGGCACCTTCATGGAAAGTTCAACATGCATTCTGTATTCATCATCGACGATCACCCGGTCATCCGCCTGGCGGTGCGCATGCTCCTGGAAAACGAAGGCTACAACGTGGTCGGAGAGTCGGACAATGGTGTAGACGCCATGCAAATGGTCCGCGAATGCCCGCCGGACCTGATAATTCTCGACATCAGCATTCCACGGCTGGATGGCCTGGAGGTGCTGTCGCGTTTTCACACCATGGCAATTCCACTGAAAATTCTCGTGCTCACGGCACAATCGCCAGCGTTGTTCGCCGTTCGCTGTATGCACTCCGGCGCCGCTGGATATGTGTGCAAACAAGAAGACCTGAGTGAACTGCTCAGCGCTATCAAAGCGGTACTGTCGGGTTACAACTATTTCCCCAGCCAGGCAATCAACAATCTCCGAACTCAGGGAGGCGAGCTTTGCGAACTGGATCTTTTCAAACAGGTCAATGATCGTGAGCTCATGGTATTGCAACTGTTTGCCCAGGGAAGGAGTAACAAGGAAATTGCCCAAGGCATGTTTCTCAGCAACAAAACTGTCAGCACTTACAAAAAGCGCTTGATGCAGAAGCTTAAAGTCAAATCGCTGGTCGAACTTATTGAAATGGCCAAACGCAATGCTCTGGTTTGAGTCAGGCCATGCCTAGCCGCGTAGTCTTCGTTTACTTGTGTCTGCTCATGGCTTGCCTATGTGTGGTATCGACGGCTGTCGCTGAGCAGATAGCGGCCGGCCACTACCGATTGCTCAGCCGCGGCCAGCCGTTGAACCTCAACCTGGCACTCAATGATGCACAGCGGCAGTGGATCGACAGCAAAGAACAATTGGTGCTGGGCACCTCGGCGGCGGATTACCCGCCATTCGACATAACCGCCAGCGGCGACGACTATGAAGGGCTGACTGCCGACATTGCCGGGATTCTGGGACAGGCCATTGGCTTGCGCATTCAGGTAAAACGTTTTGCCACCCGCCAGGATGCAGTGCAAGCCTTGATCCGTGGAGAGATAGACCTGCTCGGTAGCGCCAACGGCTTCGAGGCTGCTGCCCCGGGAGTGGCACTTTCCACGCCCTACGCAATTGATCAGCCGGTGCTGGTTACCCGCGAGGACGAAAGCCGCCCCCTTGATACCGGTTTGGCTGGCCTACGCCTGAGCATGGTGTATCACTACCTGCCACTGGCCGAGGTACGGGCCACTTATCCCAACGCCATAATCCAGACTTACCCGTCCTACCAGAACGCCCTCAATGCCGTTGCGTTCAACCAGGCCGATGTTTTTCTTGGCGATACCATTTCCACCCATTACCTGATCAAACAAGGTCACTTGCAGAACGTCAAGATGGCCAACTTCGGCAAACATGAACCGGTCGGCTTCAGCTTCGCTATACAGCAGAGCAATCTCACCTTGCTGCAACTGGTCAATGCAACACTCGATCACATACCCCTCGACACCCGCGAGAATTTGTTCAAACGCTGGAGCGCAGGCAGCGATGTGCTGCTGACAGATCGCAAACTACAACTTTCTCAGCGTGAAGAGCGATGGCTGAGCGAGCATCCAGTGGTTCGCGTGGTGGTCAATGAAACCGCAGCGCCGCTGACGTTTTTTGACAGCTCGGGGAATTTTCGCGGGATTGCCGCCGACCTTCTTGAACTGATTCGCTTGCGTACAGGCCTGCGCTTCGAGATACAACGCGCCAACGGCTTCAGCGAAATGATCGACCGCCTGAACAATGACCAGGCCGATATCATCGCCGCGATCAGCCATAGCAAGCATCGCGAAAACACCCTGGCCATCAGCCGACCCTACCTGGAAAATTCGTATGTGCTGATGACCCGCAAGGGCATCGACCAGCCCACGTCCCTGGAGCAACTCGCAAATAAACGTGTAGCCCTGGCGCGCAACAGCGCGCTGATCGACACGCTGCACGAACACATGGCCGAAGTGATCCAGACCGAAAGCACGGCCTATTCGACGTCACTGCTCGCCAACGGCCATGTCGACGCTGCCATTGTGCCGCTGATCGACGCCAACTTCAGTATGGCGAGCCAGGCCGGCATGGTCATTCGCGCATCGGTTGGCACGCTGCCGGCAACGTTTTCCATGGCGACCCCGCGCCATGCCCAGGAGCTAACCTCCATCCTGGACAAAGCGCTGCTGAGCATTGCACCTGAGGAGCTGGGCATTATCAACAACCGCTGGCGCGGCTACAGTGCCGAGAGTAACGCCTACTGGAACAAGTACCACCAACTGGTGCTGCAAGTCGTACTGGGCACCAGCCTGCTTCTGTTGCTTTCACTGGCCTGGAATGCGCGCATGCGCCGGCAGATCAAACAACGCGAGAGTGCCGAGCGCGCCCTGGGCGATCAACTGGAATTCATGCGCACGCTGGTCAACGGTACTCCCCATCCCATCTATGTGCGTGACCGCGAAGGCTTGCTGCAAAGCTGCAACGACAGTTACCTGGAGGCCGTCCAATTGCAGCGCAGTGAAGTGCTGGACATGCGCGTCGAAGATGGCGCCCTGGGCGACAGCTGCTATGCCAGCCAGATCCAGGCCGACTATCAGCAAGTGATGCGCGAGGGCGTGCCACTGGTTGTCGACCGCCCGCTATTGCTCAACGACAAGGCAATGACCATTTACCACTGGATCCTCCCCTACCGCGATTCGCTCGGCGAGATCCAGGGTATCATTGGTGGCTGGATCGATATCAGCGAGCGCCGCCAATTGATTCAGGACCTGAGCTTGGCCAAGCAACGTGCCGATGACGCCAGCCGCGCCAAAAGCACCTTTCTGGCAACCATCAGTCATGAAATCCGTACCCCCATGAATGCCATACTCGGCATGCTTGAGCTGGCGCTGGAAAAAGCTGGAGCGAGCCAACCGGACCGTCCGGCAATAGAAGTCGCCTACAGCTCGGCCAAGGACCTGCTGGCGCTGATCGGCGACATACTCGACATCGCCCGTATCGAGTCCGGGCACCTGACCCTGGCGCCGGAGCAAGTCAACCTTGCAGAGCTGGTCGAGTCTGTCCGGCGAGTGTTCGACGGTCTGGCTCGGCAGAAAAACCTGAGCCTGATGATCCGCATATCCCCCAACGCCCACACCAACGTCCAACTGGACCCGCTACGGTTCAAGCAAATACTTTCAAATCTGCTCAGTAATGCGATCAAATTCACCGAGCACGGGCAGATCATCATCGATCTAACCCTGGAGCCTGGCTCCGCGCCAGATATCGTCCAACTTGAGCTGACGGTCAAGGACAGCGGCATCGGCATCCGCGAACAAGACCAACAACGCGTTTTCCTGCCCTTCGCCCAGGCCAACCCGGACAGTCAGCTGGCACGCAGTGGAACCGGCCTGGGCCTGGCTATCAGCCGCGACCTGTGCAGGCGTATGGGCGGTAGCCTGACATTGCACAGCGTGTTGGGCCAGGGCACCTGCGTGCACATCAGCATGCCTTTGACGCTCATGACCCATGCGCCCAGGGTGATCACCCCCACCTCCGAGTCCTGCATTGAGATTGCCGCGCTGAAAATACTGGTCGTCGATGATCACCCCGCCAATCTGTTGCTAATGACTCAACAGTTGACTCATCTGGGGCTGGCGTACGGCAGCGCCGACAACGGCCTGGAAGGCTTGCAACGCTGGCGCCGCGAGCCATTCGATGTGCTGGTCGTGGACTGCAATATGCCAGGCATCAACGGCTATCAATTTGCCCGAACGGTCCGAACTGAAGAAAGTGAAAGGCGATGGCCACGCTGCACCATTCTGGGCTATACCGCCAACGCTCAGCCTGAAGTCCGCCAACAGTGCCATCACGCCGGCATGGACGACTGCCTGCTCAAACCTATCAGCCTCAAGACCCTCAGTCAGCGCCTCGCCGGGATCGCCGTGCTGCCTGAACGCGAGCCCGCAGATGACTGCCGATTGTTCGATCTGCAAGGCCTGCGGCCATTGGTGGGCGACTGTCCTGCCGACTTGCAGGCGTTGCTCGAGCAACTTCTGGAAAGCCTGAGCCGGGATCGGGCCGCGATGGAGGCGCTTGATACGAACCTGCAATCGCATCAATTGAGAGGTGAGGCACACCGAGTTCTGGGTGCTGCACGCATCATTCAAGCCAATGCCTTGATCAATGCCTGCGAACAACTTGAAGCAGGCTGCAGCGCAGATGCATCGCCCGCCACGCTCAAGTTTCACCAGCAACAGGTGACAGCTGCGATGGCCATGCTGGAACAGGCGTTGGCGCAGCACTTGCAGCGCGGTGACCGCGCCACTACAGCAGCCAAGGCAAGCTGAAAGCAAACTGCCGACAACGGCGCTGGGCTGCAACGCAGCCCAGCAACCCAGTGCAAATTACCGCGACACGGATCAAGCCAACTCTTTACGCAGTTGGCGAGCAGCGGTGACCATGTGAACCAGAGCCGCCTCGGTTTCTGGCCAGCCACGGGTTTTCAGACCGCAATCCGGATTGACCCACAAGCGCTCGGCAGGAATACGCTTGGCGGCCTTGCGCAGCAAGTTGGCCATTTCCGAGGCGTCCGGCACGCGTGGCGAGTGGATGTCGTAGACCCCCGGACCGATTTCATTCGGGTAGGCGAAGGCCTCGAAAGCATCCAGCAACTCCATATCCGAACGCGATGTTTCAATGGTGATGACGTCGGCATCCATCGCAGCAATCGATGCAATGACATCGTTGAACTCGCTGTAACACATGTGCGTGTGGATCTGGGTTTGGTCACCGACACCGGAGGCACACAAACGGAAGGCCTCGGTCGCCCAATCCAGGTAATGCTGCCATTGTGCCTGGCGCAGCGGTAGTCCTTCACGGAATGCGGCTTCGTCGATCTGCACGATCTTGATCCCCGCCGCTTCGAGATCGACCACTTCATCGCGAATGGCCAACGCCAGTTGTCGTGCCTGCACTTCGCGAGAAACATCCTCGCGGGGGAACGACCACATCAGCATAGTTACCGGCCCGGTCAGCATGCCTTTCATGACTTTGTCGGTCAGACCTTGAGCATAGCGAATCCATTCTACAGTCATGGCTTTCGGACGGCTCAGGTCACCGAATATCACTGCAGGTTTCACACAGCGCGAACCGTAACTCTGGACCCAGCCAAAACGGGTGAACACATAGCCGTCCAGTTGCTCGGCAAAGTACTCGACCATGTCGTTACGCTCGGCTTCACCGTGCACCAGTACGTCCAGGCCCAAGCGTTCCTGCACTTCGACGGCATGACGAATCTCACTGTGCATTGCTTCGGTGTATTCGGCTTCGGTGAGCTTGCCTTGCTTGAACGACTGACGGGCCAGGCGAATCGCACCGGTTTGCGGGAACGAGCCAATGGTCGTGGTCGGAAACAGCGGCAGATCCAGGCCCGCACGCTGCTCGGCGATACGGGTGATAAACGACGACTGACGCTGGCTGTCCTTGCTGGTGATAGCAGCGACTCGCGCCTGAACAGCAGGCTTGTGGATACGCGAGGAAGCGGCGCGGCTGGCCTGCACTGCACAGCTTTGCGCCAGTGCTTGCACTACGGCTGGCGCTTGCGGCTCATTGACTGCCCTGGCCAGAACAGCGACTTCTTCGCACTTCTGTACAGCGAAGGCCAGCCAACTCTTGAGTTCGGCATCCAACAGGTCTTCACGCCCCAGATCCACCGGGCTGTGCAGCAAAGAACAAGAAGGTGCGATCCACAGACGCTCACCCAGACGCTCATTGGCGTGTTGCAGCACGGCCAGAGCTTTTTCCAGGTCGCAACGCCAGACGTTACGCCCGTTGACCACACCCAGCGACAGAACTTTGTAAGCGGGCAAACGATCGAGGATGGTTGGATACTGCTCGGGGGCGCGCACTAAATCAATGTGCAAACCGTCGACCGGCAGGTTAGCCGCCAGACCCAGGTTTTCTTCCAGGCCACCGAAATAAGTGGCGAGCAGTTTTTTCAGTGGATCACGCTGGATCTGGTTGTAGGCGCGTTCGAACGCATTTTTCCATTCCTGCGGCAGGTCCAGGACCAGAATGGGCTCATCGATCTGAACCCACTCAACGCCTTGGGCTGCCAGGCGCTGGAAAATCTGCCCATACAACGGCAACAGACGGTCAAGCAGTTCCAGTTTGTCGAAATGCGCACCTTTGGTTTTACCCAGCCACAGATAGGTCAGCGGACCGATTACCACGGGTTTGACGTTGTGGCCCAGCGCCTTGGCTTCGGCGACTTCTTCGAACAGTTGATCCCAGCCCAGCTGAAACCGCTGATCGGCACTGAACTCAGGTACCAGGTAGTGGTAGTTGGTATCGAACCACTTGGTCATTTCCTGGGCATGGGCACCGCCACAGCAACTGTCGCTGACGCCACGCGCCATGCCAAACAGAGTTTGCAGGGACGCTTTACCATCGTGAGGGCGGAATCGCTCCGGAATCACCCCGAACATCAAGGAGTGCGTCAGTACTTGATCGTACCAAGCGAAATCGCCGACGGGCAGCAACTCGATTCCAGCATCTTTCTGCAGTTGCCAGTGGGTTTTGCGCAACTCACTGCCAACAGCACGCAAGCCCGCCTCGCTCAGCTCACCTTTCCAGAAAGCCTCCTGGGCTTTCTTCAGTTCACGGTCGCGACCAATGCGCGGAAATCCCAGGGAATGAGCCAAGGCCATGACAAAAAACTCCGATGTGTTTGATGGGAGCCATTGTCGGCACTTGGCCTATAGTGAGACAAACTCATTTAATTCTTGATCATCACAAATTTTACTCATCATCTCGCACAACAGATTCCGCCATCCGCACCGTCCTGATCGCTCGCTACAGACAAAACGTACAGCCAACAGGTGCTAAATCAGCAAGTGCATGTACAAGCAGGCAGCCGGGGGCTGAAGCTGGTAGACTGCGCCCGATATTTATTAAGAGGATTGTTTCATGGCCACTAACCGTTCCCGCCGTCTGCGCAAAAAGCTTTGTGTAGATGAGTTCCAGGAATTGGGCTTCGAGTTGAACCTGGGCTTCAAGGAAGATCTGACTGACGAAGCAATCGATGCCTTCCTCGACGCGTTCCTGACCGAGGCGATGGACGCCAACGGTCTGGATTATGTTGGTGGTGATGACTTTGGTCTGGTGTGCGCCGCCAAGCGTGGCTCGGTCACCGAAGAACAGCGCAGCGCCGTTGAAGCATGGCTCAAAGGTCGCGCTGAATTGACCAATATCGAAATCAGCCCGCTGATCGACGCATGGTACCCAGAAAATCCGGTCAATCCGGCTGTTTGATCTTCTGGTGTAATCAGGGCCATCCATCGTGATGGCCCTTTTTTTTGGTTCTTCACGGAATCCCGGGGGCATGATCTTTGGGCTGGGCTGGGATTTGAGGCTGTGAGCTTATCCTTTCGATGCGGCGGCGCTGTTGGCCCCTTCCGCCCTTACGGCGGGTCCCTTTTGTCTTGGCAAAAGGAACCAAAACCG